>NZ_JBEXKX010000018.1:0-165648 GCF_040609695.1 Amycolatopsis sp. NPDC004625 | reverse complement strand
GCGGGGGGGGCGTGCGCGGCGCCGGGGGGGGGGGGGGCGGGGGGGTTCCCGCCCGCCCCCCCGCCCGGTTTTCGCCGGTGACCGAAGATCCGCTGTCGGGCTGGAGGGGGCTTTCGCGCGCGGCGGCCCCCTCCAGCGTCAGGCCGTCGCCGGAACCGCGTAGTCCTTGACCGGCATCGAGTCGTGCAGGCGAACCCCGGCCGTGTTCAGCTTCGCCAGCGCCCGCGTCAGCCCGGCCGGCAACGCCGACACCAGCTGGCCGCCCCGGGCCAGGACCCGGACACCGGTGCGGGAGGACGGGATCAGGCTGCGGGCCGCGCCCACCGCGAACGCGCGGCTGCGGGCGACCAGCTCGCCCATCTCCTTTTCGTACGCGGCGAAGGCGCGCGTGTGGTCGCCGCCCGCCGTGGCCAGTTCCCCGGCCAGGGCGTACGCGCCCAGTACCGCCAGGCTGGTGCTGCCGCCGACCGCCGGGCCGGGGCAGTAGCCCGCGTCGCCGACCAGGGTGACCCGGCCGCGGGACCAGGTCCGCAGCTGCAGCTGGGTGATCGAGTCGAAGTAGAACGGGCCGCCGTCGTCCAGCTGCGCGAGCCAGCGGTCGACCTGCGGGTGCATGCCGGTGAACGCCGCCCGCAGCAGGTCCTTCTGGCGCGGGATGTCCCGGTGGTGGTAGGTGAGTTCCTCGTCGCGGCGGAACAGGAAGACCGCGCGGGCGTCGCTCATGTGCCGGGCGCTGTAGAGGGACGCGGTGCGGCCGGCGCCGAGGTGGGTGATCGCTTCGCCGTCGAGGCCGAGGGTGTCGGGCAGGGACAGCACGGCCAGGTAGGCGCCGATGAACCGCGTCAGCCCGGCTTCTTCGCCGAAGACCAGGCGCCGGACGTGGGAGTGCAGCCCGTCGGCGCCGACGACGACGTCGAACCGGCGGGGCGGGGCGTGCTCGAAGGTCACGTCGCCGTCGGGGGAGAGGGCGGTGATCGTGTCGCCGAAGAGGTACTCGACGTCTTCGCGGCCGGCGTCGTAGTAGATCTCGCTGAGGTCGTCGCGCATGACCTCGACGTGCCGGTCGGAGGCGGCCTGGAAGACCTTGGCCAGGTCCACCCGGATGGGGCGGCGGGCGCCTTCGCGGTGCACGGTCATCCGGGTGGTGCCGGTGGCCAGCGCTTCCACGCGCGGCAGCACGCCCATCCGTTCGGTGATGTCCACGGCGGGCCGGAACAGGTCGACGGCGTGGCCGCCGGTCTTGCGCAGCTGCGGGGCGCGCTCGACGACGGTGACGGCGAAGCCGCACCTGCTGGGCCAAGCAGCGCATCCTCGACGTCGCCCGCGACCTGTTCACCACCCAGGGCGTCCAGCGGACCAGCCTGCAGGACATCGCCGACCGCCTCCGCATCACCAAACCCGCGCTCTACTACCACTTCCCGTCCCGCGACGACGCCCCCGTGCGCGAGCTGATCGAAGGCTTCTTCGACTTCAACCACCGCCACCGCGGCGACGTGATCATGCTGCTGGCCGAGATGCCGACCCTGGCCGACCTCGGGCTCGTCGACCGGGTCCTGGGCTGGCGCACCCGGCTCACCCACCTGATCTGCGGCCCGTCACCCACGCTCGAACAGCAGGCCCGCGCCATCCTCGCCCTCGGCGGCCTGCAGGACGTCTGCATGCAGTTCCCCGACGCACCCGTCGGCGAACTCAAGGCCGCGGCGGTCGCCGGCGCCCTCGACGCGCTCGGCCGCTGAAAAAACTCCGGCCGCGCGTGTCGAGAACGCGCCGGCGGCTCCGTCCCCGGGACAGCAGCCCACCCCGACCGGAGGAGACGACCATGGAGCAGCACGAGATCGCCGAGATCCTGAACCGCCCGATCAGCCGCGAACTGCTCGCCCGCGACCTGACCCGCCTGGCCTACGTCGCGAAGGACGGCACCCCGCGCACGATCCCGATCGCCTTCACCTGGAACGGCTCGCAGATCGTCCTGTGCACGTCGAAGAACGCCCCGAAGCTGCCTTCGCTGCGCGCCAACCCGGCGGTCGCCCTCACCATCGACACCGAGGTGCACCCGCCCAAGATCCTGCTCATCCGCGGCCGCGCCGAACTCGACGTCGTCGACGGCATCCCGGACGAGTACCTGCAGATGAACGGCACCTACCAGATGTCGCCCGAGCAGCGGGTCGAATGGGAACGCGAGGTGCGCTCCCTCTACGACGGCATGGTCCGCATCGTCGTCACCCCGACCTGGGCCAAGCTGATCGACTTCGAGACCACCCTGCCCAGCGCGGTCGAGGAACTGGCCCGGCAACGCGCCGAGCGCGTCGGCTAACGAGCCGCGGCGCGCTCGATGATCGCTCCCGTGTCGACGCCGGCCGGGAGCGTGCCGAACGCGATGCCCCAGTCGCCGCCGAACCGGGACGCGCAGAACGCGTCGGCGACCGCCGGGTGGCCTTCGCGCACCAGCAGCGAACCCTGCAACACCAGCGCCATCGCCTCGACCAGCCGCCGCGCCCGGTACTCGAGGCCGTCCAGGTCGGTGAGCTCCTTGCGGAGGCGGTCGACGGCGTCGTCCAGCCGGGCGTCACCGCCGGCCGCCCGCCCGACCTCGGCGAAGAACGCCGCCACCGACTCCGGCTGCCGGCCCATCGCGCGCAACGCGTCCAGCGCGGCGACGTTGCCCGAGCCCTCCCAGATCGACGACAGCGGCGCCTCCCGGTAGAGCCGCGGCATGCCCGACTCCTCGACGTACCCGTTGCCGCCGAAGCATTCGAGCGCCTCCGCGGCGTGCACCGGCGCCCGCTTGCACACCCAGTACTTGGACACCGCCAGCCCCAGCCGCCGGAACGCCTGCTCCTGCGCGTCACCCGGCCGGTCGCCCGCCGCGGCCAGCCGCATCGCCACCGTCGTCGCCGCCTCGGCCTCCAGCACCAGGTCGGCCAGCACGTTCGCCATCAGCGGCTGGTCGGCCAGCGCCTTGCCGAACGCCCGCCGGTGGGTCGCGTGGTGCACCGCGCGCACCGCACCCAGCCGCATGCCCGACGCGCTGCCCAGCGTGCAGTCCAGCCGGGTGTTGTTGACCATCTCGATGATCGTGCGGACCCCACGGCCCTCCTCGCCGACCAGCCAGCCGACGGCGTTGTCGTACTCGATCTCCGAAGAGGCGTTCGACCGGTTGCCGAGCTTGTCCTTCAGCCGCTGCAGCCGGATCGCGTTGCGGGTGCCGTCGGGCAGGACGCGGGGGAGCAGGAAGCACGACAGCCCGCCGGGGGCCTGGGCCAGGGTGAGGAACAGGTCCGACATCGGCGCCGAGGTGAACCACTTGTGCCCGACCAGGGTGAAGCTGCCGTCCGCACTCGGCGTCGCGGTGGTCGTGTTCGCGCGGACGTCGGAGCCGCCCTGCTTCTCGGTCATCGACATGCCCGCGATCAGGCCGCGCTTGCCGCCGGGCTCGCGCAACCCGAAGTCGTACTCGGTCGCCGCCAGCAACGGCTCGTACCGCGCCGCCAGCTCCGGGTTCGCCCGCAGCGCCGGGACCGCCGCGTACGTCATCGAGATCGGGCAGCTGTGCCCGGCCTCGGCCTGGCTCCAGACGTAGAACTTCGCCGCCCGCGCCGCGTGCGCGCCCGGCCTGGAGTCCCGCCACGGCGTGCCGTGCATCCCGTGCGACACCGCGACCGTCATCAGCTCGTGCCAGTACGGGTGGAACTCGACCTCGTCGATCCGGTGCCCGTACCGGTCGTGCGTGCGCAGCACCGGCTCGTTCTCGTTGACCAGCCGGCCCCACTCCTGGACCTGCTCGCTGCCGGCCAGCCGGCCCAGCTCGTGCACCTCCTCGGCGGCCCAGCCGGCCCCGGCCCGCTCGAGCCCGGCCAGCAGCGCCGGGTCGTCGGCGACGTCGTGCCCCGCCAGCGGCGGAACCTGGTTGGTGACCTCATGCGTGACGGGCATCGGAACCTCCTAGAGCGCGCAGGATGAACGTGCGGAGCTCGGCGACGTCACCGGCGTTCCCGCTGGTCAACGGGCCGATCAGGACTTCGGCGGCGGCACCCACCAGCGCGGCGGCCGTCAACCGCCCGTCCTGGGGCGGCAGCACGCCTTGCCGCACCCCGGCGGCGACGTGCTCGGCGATGACTTCGGTGTAGGCGCGGCGGAACTCCAGCCGCTCGGCGTCGATGAGCGCATCGACCGGCTCGGCGAGCAGCGCGTACGCCTGCTTCGGCGCCTTCAGCGCGCGCTGGGCGAACGTCTCGACCGCCGCCAGCACCCGCTCGGCGGGCTCGCCCGCGGCCGCGGACGCCACCCGGACCGCCTCGACCTCCCGCGTCACCACCTGCCGGAAGACGTGCACCACCAGATCGGCCTTGGTGGGGAAGTGCCGGTAGACGCTGCCCACGGCAACCCCGGCACGTTCGGCGACCGCGGCCACGGAACACCCGCTGTAGCCGTGCTCGGCCAGCTGACGCGTAGCGGCGGCGACGATCGTTTCGCGCTGGGCGTCCAGGCGTTCCTGCACCTTCGGGGTGCGGCGGTAGGGCACGTCAAGAAGTGAAGCAGTGATTCACTGCTTCAGTCAACCTCGCCGGAACTCAGCCGACCCGCTTCACCAGGGCCACCAGGTACCGGCAGGGGAGCGACCCCGGGTTCGCGAACACACAGTCCGCCGCCGGCCCCAGCTGCAGGCAGTCCCCGGCCGCGAGTTCGTGGACCTCCGCGCCCTCGTGGAACCGCAGGTGTCCGGCCAGCACCCAGATCTGCTGGTGCAGGAACGCATACGTCCCCGACACCAGCGGCACCTCGACCCCCGGCGGCAGCTCCACCTCCACCAGCTCCAGCGGCCGCCCGGCCGCGGGGGAGACCGACCGCCGCCGGTACCCGGTATCCGGGTCCACCCACACCGGCTGCTCCGCCGCCCGCGCCAGCCGCCGCTCGTCCCCCTCTGCCCGCGCGATCAGCTCCGACAGCGTCAAGCCCAACGCAGCCGACAGCTTCGCCAGCAACGCCGCCGTCGGCTGGACGTCACCCCGCTCGATCTTGCCGATCATCGCCCGCGACACCCCCGACACCTCGGCCAGCGCCGCCACCGAAAGGCCGCGGGACGTCCGTGCCGCGTGCACCGTGGCGGCGAGGCGGGCAGTCAGGGGATCGGTCATAACTGTGGATACTATACGAGCCACCATGGCTACCATGTGAGCCATGATCCGACCTGCCGCCGAACACGACGCCGCCGCCTGCGCCCGCCTCTACGCGCCCTACGTCACCGACACCGCCGTCTCCTTCGAAACCGACCCGCCGGGCGCCGGCGAGCTGGCCCGCCGCATCGTCGGCGCCCACGCCTGGTTCGTCCTCGAAGACCACGGCCACATCGCCGGCTACGCCTACGCCACCCCCTTCGCCGCCCGCGCCGCCTACCGCTGGTCCTGCGAAACCAGCATCTACCTCGAACGCGGCCGCCGCCGCACCGGCGCCGGCCGCGCTCTCTACGAAGCCCTGTTCCACCGGTTGCGCGAACGCGGGTTCTGCCGCGCCTTCGCCGGCATGACCCTGCCGAACGAAGCCAGCGCCGGACTGCACCGCGCGCTCGGGTTCGAACCCGCCGGGGTCTACCGCCGCGTCGGCTGGAAGCACGGGGCCTGGCACGACGTCGCCTGGGTCCAGAAAGACCTACGCGCAACTGATGGTTGCGCATTGGCGCCCGTCGAGCTAACGTGACACGCAACCGAACGTTGCACAAGGAGACTCCGTGAACCACGGCACCCTCGAACGCGAAATCCACATCGACGCCCACCCCGACGTCGTCTTCGACGTCATCAGCAGCCCCGAACACCTCCGCGAATGGTGGCCCGACGAAGCCGAATACCCCGTCGAACCCGGGGGAGCAGGCCGCATCGCCTTCGGCGGGACCTGGGTCGGCTTCACCGTCGTCGACGCCATCCCCCCGAAACTCTTCTCCTTCCGCTGGACCCACGCACCGGGGGAGACCGCCGCACCCGGCAACTCCTTCCTCGTCGTCTTCGAACTCGAACCCACCGCCACCGGCACCCGCCTGAAGATGACCGAAACCGGCTTCCGCGAACGCGGCTGGGACGAAGCCAAGATCGCCGCCGAATACACCGACCACGAAAGCGGCTGGGACCACTTCCTGCCCCGCCTGCCGCAGCGCGCGGGAGCCATCCGGTGACCACCACCGTCGACGACGACCTCTGGTCCGCCATCGGCGACCCCACCCGCCGCCGCCTGCTCGACCTGCTGCTGACCGAGGGGAGCGGCACGGCGACCAGCCTCAGCGAACACCTCCCGGTCACCCGCCAGGCCGTCGCCAAGCACCTCACCGTCCTCGACCGCGCCGGCCTCGTGCACGCCCACAGCGCCGGCCGCGAAAAGCAGTTCCGCGTCGACGAAGACCAGCTCGCCCGCGCCGTCGCCCAGCTCACCGACGTCGGCACCGCCTGGGACGCCCGCCTCCGCCGCATCAAGCACATCGCCGAAACCATCGAAAGGAACCGCTAGAAATGGACATCCTGCACCGCATCGGCATCCGCACCAGCAGTCCCGAGCAGGTCTACGACGCGCTCACCACCATCGACGGCCTGGCCGGCTGGTGGACCGAGAAAACCGAGGGGGAGACCGAACTCGGCGGCGTCATCGCCTTCCGCTTCATCCCGGGCGGCTTCGACATGAAGGTCACCGAACTCGACCCGGGCCGGCTCGTCCGCTGGGAGGTCGTCGACGGGCCGCCCGAGTGGATCGGCACGACGATCCGCTGGGACATCGAGCAGCGCGACGACCACACGATCGTCCTGTTCAAGCACGAAGGCTGGCGCGAGGCCGTCGAGTTCATGCACCACTGCAGCACGAAGTGGGCCATCTACCTGATGAGCCTGAAGCAGCTCCTGGAGACCGGGGAAGGCGCCCCGGCACCGCGGGACGTGATGATCAGCGACTGGCACTGACGTTACTTGACATAATGTACATTATCGGCACTTGGTGACGTGCTGGACCGAGGGCCGAGAGGGGCAAGAGAACCGGGGCCGGCGCCGCGCGTGCAGGAGTGCGTTCACTTCGCCAGAACGGCTCCTGAGGCGGTTGTGTCGACCACGCATGGGAGCAGGACCCCGAAACAGCGCCTTGAGGGGCCGCCTGGGATCCCCTGAGAGGCGCGAGTCCGATGTCCGGTCACCCGACCGTAAAACGTCACGGTGACGAAACTGCGGAAGGTTCCAGGTCTCGGAGTCAGCGCGTTGGGCGCCGAATCGCCCTTGATGTTCAGCCCGCCGGCCCGCTTGACGGCCAGCGCCCCGACCTGGCGTTTCGTCGAACATATGTGCGCATCTCGCGCTGTGACGCGTCAGGGAGGGCTGAAACGGCCCTCGGAGAACCTCGGATCCCCCAGGGAGTAGCTCCCGGGTCCACCCGGTGTTTCATGCATAATTGCGGTTATGCATCAAACACCGGGTGACGGACCGGGCACGGAAACTGTCGGTGGTGTGCGGTACAAGATCCACATGAAGGTTTCCGAGGCGCAGCAAGCCTTCTTCGCCGCTCGCCGTCCCCGCAAGGACTCCCCGCACACCACCGACGCCTACCGCCGGGACCTCGCCGGGATCACCACTCTCCTGGTTTCGGAGCTCGGCCGCCCGGCCGAGGAGCTGGAGGTCGCCGACCTGACCGGGCCGGCGCTGCGGGCGGCGTTCGGCGTGTTCGCCGACGGGCACGCGAAGAGCTCGGTGCTGCGGGCGTGGTCGACGTGGAACCAGTTCCTGACCTTCTGCGTGGCCGACGGGCTCCTGGCGGGCAATCCGATGGGTGCGGTGGCGCGGCCGCGGACGCCGGCGTTGACGCCGAAGCCGTTGCGGGGCGAGGAAACGCCGGAGCAGCTGCTGTCGGCGGCGGCCGCGGGGTCGCGGCGCGCGCGGGATCCGTGGCCGGAGCGGGACGTGCTGGTGATCGCGCTGGGGCTGGTGGCGGGGTTGCGGGCGGCGGAGATGCGGGCGTTGACGTCGCGGTCGCTGGTGGGGCGTGCGGGTGAGCTGCGGTTGCACGTGAAGGGGAAGGGCAGCCGGGACCGGTCGATCCCGGTGCAGCCGGTGCTGGCGGAGCTGATCGAGCGGTACCGGGAGTCGTGCCGGGTGCGGTTTCCGAGTGTGCGGTTCTCCCCCGGTTCGCCGTTGCTGCTGGACCGGGTGGGTGAGCCGATCGGGCGGGGTGCGCTGGAGTACCTGGTGAAGTCGTGTTACCGGGGTGCGGGGTTGCACGACCGGGTGCCGGTGGGGGCGAATCTGCACGCGTTGCGGCACACGTTCGCGACGCGGCTGGCGGAGGACGGGGCGACGGCGTCGGAGATCATGGCGTTGCTGGGGCACGCGAGTTTGGCGACGAGCCAGAACTACATCGAGGCGACGGGCCGGGAGCAGCGTGCGGCGGCGGCGAGCAACCGGACGTACCGGGCGTTGGACGGGCTGGGCTGAGGGGCCTGGTCGTGAGTGGAAAGGAGCGTTCTAACTCGCTTTTCCACTCACGAGGGGTCAGCGGAGTTGTTCGAGGTCCTTGGCGGCGCGGGCGATTTCGGCGGCGAGGCTGCGGAGTTCGCGGGTGTCGGCGCCGTCGTCGGCGGCGGTGACGATGTCTTCGGCGGCGCAGCGGAGCTGGAAGAGGCGGTCCTGCAGGGCGGCGATTTCGGTGTCGGAGAGGACGACGGCGTCTTCGGGGAGGCCGCTGCGCTGGAGGGCGGTGCGGCGTTCGTAGGCGCGCTGGCGGCAGGACTGGCCGCAGTAGCGGCGGCGGCGGCCGACGTTGCCGCCTTCGGGGAGGCGCCGTCCGCACCAGCCGCAGTGCTTGGGCGCGCCTCGGCGGCCCGGGGCGAGTTCGATCGTGGTCGGCTGGGTCAGTTCGGCGGCTTCCCTCACCCGGGAGACCCTAGCTGGCCACCGGTTGCTCATGCCGGGGTCATGGCGGAAGGGCACACTTGGGGGATGCAGGCGTCGTTTCCGTACCTGGCCGATCCGCTCCCCCGTGCGTTCGCTCACCGGGGGTGGCACCTCGGTGAGCTGGCGGGGCTGGAGAATTCGCTGCCGGCGTTCCGGCGGGCGTGTGCGGAGGGGTACCGGTACCTCGAGACGGATGTGCACGCGACGGCGGACGGGGTGGTGGTGGTGCACCACGACGCGAGCCTGGACCGGACGACGGACGGGGCGGGGCTGATCGCGGCGCAGACGTGGGAGCAGCTGAAGCGCGTCAAGGTGGGTGGGAAGGTGCCGCTGTCGCGGCTGGAGGACGTGCTGGAGGAGCTGCCGGACGCGCGGTTCAACGTGGACGTGAAGGCGGATCGGGCGGTGGAGCCGTTCGTGCGGGTGCTGGAGCGGGCGAAGGCGTTCGACCGGGTGGCGGGGGCGGCGTTTTCGGATGCGCGGCTGGTGCGGTTGCGGAAGCTGGCGGGGCCGCGGCTGGTGACGGCGATGGGGCCGCGGTCGGCGTTCGCGTTGTGGGTGCGGGGGAAGCTGCCGCTGCTCCCCCTGGGCCGGCTGGTGCTGGGGGCGATGGCGCAGGTGCCGGTGCGGCAGGGGGCGTTGCGGGTGGTGGACAAGGCGTTCGTGTCGATCGCGGGGCGGTCCGGGATCGAGGTGCACACGTGGACGATCGACGATCCGGCGGAGATGCGGATGCTGCTGGATCTGGGGGTGCACGGGATCGTGACGGATCGGCCGGATCTGCTGCGTGAGGTGTTGATCGAGCGGGGTGCGTGGCAGCGTTCGCAGGAGTCGTGAGTGAGTAACAGTGTTAGAACACTGTTACTCACTCACGAGGGGGTCAGCGGGGTGGTTTGCCGGTCCAGGCGGCGTCCCAGGTTTTGGGGCCGAGGAGGCCGCTGTCCTTGATGCCGTTGGCGCGCTGGAGGTCGACGACGGCGGTGCGGGTCTTTTCGTAGTAGCAGCCGGTGCCGCTGAAGCCGTAGCCGAAGGCGTTCATGCGGAGCTGGAAGGTTTTGAGCGGGGCGGCGCAGTCGCCGTAGTTGTAGACGACGCCGGGCCAGGCGGGGCGGGGGCCGCCGGGGCCCGGGGGTGGTGCGGGGAGGCCGCCGCCGCCGATGTAGGCGGCTTCGGCGTAGGCGGGGACGCGTTTGCTGCGGGCGTCGGCGTCGCCGGCGAGTTTGAGGGTGCCGGCGCACTGCCAGGGTTGCCAGCCGCGCATGCGGTAGAGGTAGAGGGCGCGGTAGTCCTGTTCGGCGGGGGCGGCCTGGTCGGGGCGGCCGGGTCCGCCGACGCTGCGCCAGGTGGGCAGGTCGAACTGGTAGGCGCCGTAGTAGCCGTTGCCGGTGTTGGTGGCGTAGCGGTTGCTGGACTCGCACATGCGGAGCTTGGCCCAGGTGGTGGAGGCGGGGTCGGCGGCGGCGACGCCGGGGGTGGTGAGGGGCAGAGCCGTGACGGCGAGCGCGAGGAGCAGGGTTCTCAGCACGGTGCGCCGGCGGTTCTGGATCATGCGAGCACAGTAGGAGCGTGTCCCGTTGTCCACAACAGACACAGTGCGCCCATCAGTCTCACATGGAACACCGTTCACATTTGTCAGCGACACGCGGTGGCGGGTGGAGGCGGGTGGGCCGGATGATCACCGGGAGACGAACCGGACACGGTTTGGGTGGTGCGGTGACCGGGGTGCGGGGTGGCCCGTAGTCTCCGCGCTGACCTGGTGGTTTTCGAGGTGAAGGAGCCGTGGATGACGCTGGCCGGGACGCGCTCGACCCAGCGCGAGCGCTGGGGCTGGTATTTCTACGACTGGGCCAATTCGCCGTTCTATTCGTCGTCGACGACGGTGTTCGGTGCGCTGTCGATGAGCTCGATCGCGGCGGAGGACGCGAAGACGAACTTCACCCTTAACGGGGATCGTCCGTGCGTGGACGCGTCGGGCGCGGCGGACACCCTGCAGCACTGCGACGTGACGTTGTTCGGGCTGCACTTCCCGGCGGGCTCGGTGTGGGGGTACCTGCTGTCGGTGGCGACGGTGGTGCAGGTGCTGGTGCTGCCGATCGCCGGTGCGGTGGCCGACCGCAGCCACAACAAGCGGCGGATCCTGGGCGGGTTCGCGTTCCTGGGGGCGGCCGCGGCAGCAGCGATGTTCTTCCTGGCCGGGTCGGACTGGCAGCTGGGTGTGGTGCTGTTCGTCGTGGCGAACATCGGGTACGGGGGTTCGCTGGTCGTCTACTACTCGTTCCTGGTCGACATCGGCGGGCCGGACGAGCGGGACGACATCTCGGCGAAGGGGTGGGCGTTCGGGTACCTGGGTGGCGGGCTGGCGCTGGCGTTGCAGCTGGGGTTCTACCTCGGGCACGACGCGTTCGGCGTGAGCAAGGGCATGGCGGTGCAGATCTGCTTCCTGACGTCGGGGCTGTGGTGGGCGGCGTTCACGGTGCCGGCGGTGCGGGCGCTCCCCCGGCGGCACACGCCGGTCGACGTCGTGCCGGGGCGTTCGGTGCTGCGGGCGGGGTTCGCTGAGCTGCGGCAGACGCTGGTGGCGGCGAAGGCGTACCCGTTGACGCTGGCGTTCCTGGGCAGCTACCTGGTCTTCACCGACGGGATCAACACGGTGGTGACGGTGTCGGCGCAGTACGGCAAGGACGAGCTGGGGTTCGGCAACGAGGTGCTGATCGTCACGATCCTGGTGATCCAGTTCGTGGCGTACCTGGGTGGGACGCTGCACGGGCTGGTGGCGCGGCGGCTCGGGGCGAAGCGGACGATCCTGGGCAGTCTGGTGCTGTGGGTGGTGGTGCTGGCCGGGGCGTACTTCGTGCAGCCGGAGCAGCTGGTGCAGTTCCTGGCGGTGGCGGTGGGGATCGGGCTGGTGCTGGGCGGGACGAACGCGTTGTCGCGGTCGTTGTTCAGCCAGATGATCCCGGCGGGAAAGGACGCGCAGTACTACTCGCTCTACGTCGTGGGTGAGCGCGGGACGTCGTGGCTGGGTCCGCTGGTGTTCGCCGGGGTCGGGCAGGCGACGGGGTCGTTCCGGCTGGCGATCGTGGCGCTGGTGGTGTTCTTCGCGGCGGGGCTGGTGCTGGTGGCGCTGGTGCCGGTGCGGCGGGCGATCGTGGCGGCGGGCAACCGGCCGCCGGAGGTGCTGTGACGGCCGGGGGCCGGTTGTACCGGGCTGTCCGGGCCGGGTCGTGGCGCACCGATAGGGTCGGGCGTCGTGACCTTGCTCAACGACCCACCCGCCGGCCCCGATCCCACGGACGCCCTGTCGTCGGTTCCCGCGGCCGGTTCGCGCCGCGGGACGCCGCCGGTGGGCAGGCTGAAGTTCTGCTACGGGCCGATGGACTGCGGGAAGTCGACCCTGGCGCTGCAGATCGACCACAACCACGCGCGGCAGGGCCGGCGGGGGCTGGTGCTGGTGCGCCACGACCGGTCGGGTGCGCCGCAGATCTCCAGCCGGATCGGGCTGACCCGGCAGGCGGTGGAGGTCGGCGAGGACACCGACGTCCGTGACCTGGTGCGGCGGGAGTGGGCGCGGGGGCAGCACGTGGACTACGTCGTGGTGGACGAGGCGCAGTTCCTCTCCCCCGGGCAGGTCGACCAGCTGGCGGAGCTGGCCGACGAGGTCGAGATCGACGTGTACTGCTTCGGGATCGCCACGGACTTCCGGAGCCGGTTGTTCCCGGGGGCCGCTCGTCTGTTCGAACTGGCGGACGAGTTGCAGCCGGTTCAGGTCGAGGTGCTGTGCTGGTGCGGGCTGTCCGGGCGGTTCAACGCGCGGGTGGTGGACGGCGAGGTCGTGCGCGAGGGCGATACCGTCGTGGTGGCAGATACCGAACAATCCGTAGTTGAAACTTCAGCTTCAGCACGTTTCGAGGCCGAATTCGCTACTGTGCGTTATCAGGTATTGTGTCGGCGCCACTTTCGATCGGGTGACTTGGGCGCGGTTACCGCTCATCACGGTCAGTTACGGTTGACCTGAGCGAGACGCGAGTAGCCCATCCGGGGGATATCAGCACTAAGAAGGCCGTATTGACGTCACGCCGGAGCGCGAAACGCCTCCTACTAGAGGAAGCTGATCCCGGCGGGTGACGCAGCTCATCGTGAGCAACGACATGGTGTCCTGGGAATCCTCCCGGGGCCTCGGTCGTTGCATAGGGTGAGCATCACCCTGGCTCCACCCCGGAGCTGACTGAAAGGACCCCATCATGGCCGACCGTGTTCTTCGTGGAAGCCGGCTGGGAGCGGTCAGCTACGAGACCGACCGCAACCACGACCTCGCTCCACGCCGCACCGTGCGCTACGCCTGCCCCAAGAACCACGAGTTCGAGGTGCCGTTCTCCGACGACGCCGAGATCCCGACGGTCTGGGAATGCCGGCTGCACGGCAGCGAATCGGAGATCGTCGATGGCGGGCAGCCCGAGCAGAAGAAGGTCAAGCCGCCGCGCACCCACTGGGACATGCTGCTCGAGCGGCGCACGATCCCCGAGCTCGAGGACCTGCTCAACGAACGTCTCGCCGAGCTGAAGGGCCGCCGGACCTCCCGGTCGGCGTGACCCAGCGGAACTCGGCCCAGTAGCCCAGCTCTCACCACAACGGAAAGGCCCCCGCGACCTCCCCCCGCGGGGGCCTTTCGCCTGCCCGGACCAACCCAGGGGGTCGGCTCGCGTACCCCGACAGTCGGCTGGCGTACCTGGAGCGTCGGCTGGCGTACCTGGACGGTCGGCTCGCCGGCCGGCCCTCTGGGTACGCGAACCGACTCCCCCGGTACGTCAACCGACCCTCTGGGTACGCCAGCCGGCCGGGCGGGTGCGGGTCAGGGGGTGCGGAAGGGGCCGTGCAGGGCGGCCCACTGCAGGAGCATGATCGTCTTGGCGTCCGCGATCTCGCCCGTGGTGATCATCTCCAGGGCTTTCGGGAACGGGAGCTCCAGGACCTCGATGTCCTCGCCCTCCTCCGCCAGGCCACCGCCGGGGCCGCGGCCGGCCGGGTCGTAGGGCGCCGCGTAGCAGTGCAGGCGCTCGGTGACCGAGCCCGGGCTCGTGTAGACGTCGAACACGTGCTCCAGCGAGCCGATGCGGACGCCGGTCTCCTCCTCCGCTTCGCGGCGGATCGCCGTTTCCGGGTCTTCGGCGTCCAGCAGGCCGGCGGCCGTCTCGACGAACATGCCGTCCGGGTGGTCGTTGACGTAGACCGGGTAGCGGAACTGGCGGGTCAGCAGGACCGTGCCGCCGGCGGGGTCGTAGAGCAGCACCGTCGCGCCGTTGCCGCGGTCGTAGGTCTCGCGCCGCTCGGTCGTCCAGCGGCCGTCGGCGTGCTGGTAGTCGAACGTCGTGCGGCGGAGTACGTACCAGGCCGAGGACAGCAGCTCCACATCGGTGACCCGGACCCGCGGGTTGCGGGACAGGCTTGTCGAAGAGGTCATGCCGCGACCATAATGTGCACGACTCGGAAGAAACAAGGAGGATCGTGCATGCTGGTCGCGGAACGCCGTGAACTGCTGCTCACCCGGCTCGCCGCCGACGGCAAGGTGCTGGCCAAGGACGTCGCCGCCGAACTGGGCGTCTCCGAGGACAGCATCCGGCGTGACCTGCGCGACCTGGCCGCCGCCGGGCTCTGCCAGCGCGTCTACGGCGGCGCCCTGCCCGTCTCCCCCGCCCTCGCCGACTACGCCGGCCGCACGGCCATCGCCGTCGACGGCAAGCAGCGGGTCGCCGCGGTCGCCGCCGGGCTGGTCCGCCCCGGCTCCACGGTCATCCTCGACGGCGGCACGACCACCCTGGCCGTCGCGAACGCCCTGCCCGCGGACCTGGAGGCCACCGTCGTCACCCACAGCCCGACCGTCGCGGTCGCGTTGCTCGACCACCACGGCATCGAGGTCTTCCTGCTCGGCGGGCGGCTGTTCCGGCACTCCGCCGTCACCTGCGGCGCCGCCGCGGCCGAGGCCGCCCAGGCGATCAGCGCCGACGTCTTCCTGCTCGGCGTCACCGGCGTCCACCCCGAGGCCGGTCTCACCACCGGCGACGCCGACGAAGCCGCGATGAAACGCGCACTCGCCCGGCGCGCGGCCGACACCTACGTGCTGGCCAGCGCCGAGAAGCTCGGCACGGCCTCGCGGTTCACCGTGCTGCCTTTCGCCGACGTCGCCGGTGTCATCACCGACGCCGACGACCAGAACGTGCAGAAACTTGCAGACCAGGGTGTGGTGATCCTGCCGGCGTGACCTCGGTGTACCACTCGCGGCCCGCCACCAGCCCGAACAGCGGCGCCGGCAGCCACACCAGCAGCCGCAGCACCGCCGACAGCCGCCCGGTGCCGCGCACGTCGGACACGTGCGCGGCCAGCGCCGCCTGCTTGCGCCCGGCGAACCGCCGCACGTCGAACCGGTGGGTGACCGCGGCAGCCGGGCTGTAGGCGTGTTCGAGCGCTTCGACGTCGTAGTCGAACGGGATCCGCAGCGTCCGGACCACCCGCACGAACCGCAGCGCGAAGTCCCGCGGCAGGGTGGCCTCCAGCAACCGCGTCCCGGTCAGCCGCGCCGCCCGCCGGGCGACGTCGTGCACCTTCACGTGGTCGCGGTGCCCGTAACCGCCGTTGCCGTCGTAACCGAGCAGCAGGTCGGCGCGCTCTTCGTGCAGCAGGGCCGCAAGCCGGTGCGCGGCCTCTTCGGTGTCCGCGCGGGCGAAGCGCTGCCGTCCGGGCGGGTCCGCGTACAGCGCGGGACCGTGGCCGCTGTCGGCGTAGCCCAGGTGCACGACCCGGCGGACGCCGAGGATGGCCGCGGCGGCCTCCAGTTCGGCCCAGCGCGGGGTCGGGTGCTCGGCGGCCATGCCGTCGGTGGCCACCACGACCACCACCCGGTGCCCGTCGGCCGCGGCACGGGCCAGCGTGCCGCCGGAGAGCAGGACCGGGTCGTCGGCGTGGGCGTGGAAGGCCACGATGGTCGTCATCGGCCCCATGATGGCCGACAACGCGGGCGAACGGGGCTCAGGCGCGCTTGAGGAGCCGGCGCAGCTGGTGCCAGCGGCGCTCGAGGCCCCACTTCGCCACCCGCAGGAACGCCTCCTGGATGATCGAACCGTTCATCTTCGACTCGCCGATCTCGCGCTCGGTGAAGGTGATCGGGACCTCGACGATCTCGAAACCGGCCTCGTCGGTGCGGATGGTCAGGTCGATCTGGAAGCAGTAGCCGTGCGAGTTGACCTCGTCCAGGGCCAGCTTCTCCAGCACCGGACGGCGGTAGGCGCGGAAGCCGGCGGTGATGTCGCGCGTACGCATGCCGAGCGCGAGCTGCGAGTAGATGTTCGCACCGCGGGACAGGATCTGGCGCTTGACCGGCCAGTTCACCACCGCGCCGCCCGGCACGTACCGCGAGCCGATCGCGAGGTCGGCGTCGCCGACCGCGTCCAGCAGCCGCGGCAGGTCCTCCGGCGCGTGCGAGCCGTCGGCGTCCATCTCGACGATCGTGTTGTACTCCCGCGCCAGGCCCCAGCGGAAGCCGGCGATGTAGGCCGCGCCCAGGCCGGCCTTCTCGGTGCGGTGCAGCACGTGGACGTGCTCGTTCGCCGCCGCGCGCTCGTCGGCGAGCTCGCCGGTGCCGTCCGGGCTGCCGTCGTCCACCACGAGCACGTGCACGTCCGGGAGTGCCTTGTGCAGGCGGTCCAGGATCGGGCCGAGGTTCTCCCGCTCGTTGTAGGTCGGGATCACCACCAGCACCGGCTCGATTCCCCGGGCCCCCCGCGGCGCCTGCGACATCCGTGCTCCTCCGATATCCGCGGCGGTCAGTCCGCCGCTTCCCCTGTCGTGCCGGCGCTGCCGCGCCGGGTGCGAAAACGGAGTACGAGCCCGCCGGCCACCCCGGCGATCGCCAGAGCCAGCAGCCCGTACTCCGTCCACGCACCTAGTTGATCCGACAGCGTAGTCTGCGTCCGGAGCGGGACGCGCCCGACCAGGGAATCCGCCGTGAAAAGGCTCGTTGAGCTGGTCACCGTCCCGTCGGGCGCGACGATCGCGCTCACCCCGGAGACCGCCGACACCACGACCGCGCGGCCGTGTTCGACCGCCCGCAGCCGGGACATCGCCAGCTGCTGGTAGCTCATCTCGCTGCGGCCGTACCAGGCGTTGTTGGTCGGCACGACGAGCAGTTCGGCGCCGTCGCGCACGGCGTCGCGGGCCGGGTAGTCGAACGCCGCTTCGTAGCAGATGAACACGCCGGCCTTGGTGCCCGCGGCGGTCATGGTCTGGTTCGCGCCGTCGCCGGGGACCATGTCCACGGTTTCGGAGTCGAGGAACGGGGTGACGAGTTCGGCGACCTTGCGGGCCGGGACGTACTCGCCGAAGGGCACCAGCTGCTGTTTGGCGTATCGCGGCCCGGGCCCGGTGCGCGGGTCCCAGGCGATGACGGAGTTCTGCAGGTGCCCGTCCGGCAGCCGGTAGATGGCCCCGACCAGGGCCGGCACGCCGAAGTTCGCGATGAGCTGGTCGACCTGCGGGTCCGGGCCGGTGACGGTGGTGGCGCTCTCGGGCCACACCACCAGGTCGGGCTTGGGCACCTTGCCGGCCCGGATGCCGGCGAGCAGCCGTTCGCTCTCGGCGAGGGTGTTGCGGCGCAGCAGGGTCCGCTCCCCCTGCAGGGCGAGCCCGATGTCGGGGGCGTTGCCCTGGACGGTGGCGACGGTGCGCTCGCCGTCCTGCGCGCCGGTGCCGACGGCCGGCCACAGCGCGAGCCCGGCGACGACGGGCAGCAGCGTGCCGAGCGCGGCGAAGACGGCCGGCCGGGTGAGCTTGCGCACCTTTTCCAGCCGGACGGCGAGCGCGGCCAGGGCGAAGCCGGTGAGGACGACGGCCAGGCCGACCAGCGGGGCGCCGCCGATCGAGGCGAGCGGCAGGAACGCGCCTTCGGGCTGGCTGAACGCGACCCGGCCCCAGGGGAAGCCGCCGAACGGGAACCAGGCGCGGGGGGTCTCCAGGGCGATGAACACCAGCGCCGCCCACAGCGGCGCGGCGGGCAGGCGGGACACCAGGGTGATCAGGCCGCCCGCGAGGCCGTGGTAGAGCGCCAGCGCGAAGGACAGGCCCAGCCAGGGCCAGGGGCCGAAGTCGGGGCCGAGGAAGTCCAGCAGCCAGGTCAGCAGGGGCAGGAAGAACGCGAAGCCGAACGCGAAGCCGTAGCCGAAGCCGCTCCGGAACCGGCGTCCGCGCAGGACGAGCGCGAATCCGGCGAAGGCCAGCGGGGCGAGCCACCACAGCGGGCGTGGCGCGAAGCTGAGGTAGAAGGCGAAGCCGGACGCCAGCGCCGCGAGGGTGCGCAGCAGCCAGGCACGGGGGAACCGCCGCGTGCGGGCGGACTGCTGCGGGGCGCCCGGCTCGGGGTCGGCCACGGTGACTGCCACAACCGAGAACTCTAGGTGATGGTGTCCGGCCTGCGCCGACAGCGGTCCGGCGGTCAGCCCCAGGTGTCGTGGAGGACTTCCCCCGCGCGGACCGTGCGCAGGCAGCGCGGGAGGGCGGCGTCCGGTTCCAGTCTCGGCAGCGGTGGGACGCCGGCCCGCGGGTCGGTGGACCAGCGCTGGACGCGGCTGTCCGGGGTGGCCACGACCAGGTCGGTGGCGTCCCAGATCGCGTAGTGCGCCGGCGCGCCCGGGACGAGGCTGCCGGTGACGCCGTCGTTGACGCCCGCGGCGCGGTGTCCGGCGCGGGTGTGGGCGGTGAACGCCGCGCGCGGCGACAGGCCCGCGCCCGGCGTCCGGTGGTAGGCCGCGGCGCGGACGCTCGCCCACGGGTCCAGCGGGGTCACGGGCGCGTCGGAGCCGAAGGCGAGCAGGACGCCTTCGGCGGCCAGGGCCGAGAAGGGGTTGAGGCCGGCTGCGCGGTCCGCGCCGAGGCGGTCGGCGTACATGCCTTCGGGGCCGCCCCAGAGCGCGTCGAACAGGGGCTGGACCGAGGCGACCGCGCCCCAGCCGGCCAGCTGCCGGGCCTGCTCGGGGGTGACCATCTCCAGGTGTTCCAGCCGGTGGTGGCGGGCGGCCAGGGCGCGCTGCCCGACCTCCTTCTCGGCGAGGCGGAAGCCTTCGACCACCTCGGCGACCGCGGCGTCGCCGATGACGTGGAAGCCGGCCTGCAGCCCGGCTTCGGTGCAGGTGACGAGGTGCTCGGCGATGCGGGGAGCGTCGAGGTAGAGGGTCCCTTCACCCGGGTGGTCGGCGTAGGGCCGGGTCAGGGCGGCGGTGCGGGAGCCGAGGGCGCCGTCGACGAACAGGTCGCCGGCCAGGCCGCGGGCGCCCAGCGTCTTGGCGGTGTCGACGGCGCCGAGCTCGCCCCAGTAGCCGACGACCTCGGGTGTCCGCGGCCCGGCCAGGGCCAGAAGGGCGGCGAGGTCGTCGCGGCCGGAGATGTCGGGGCCGGCGCATTCGTGGACGCTGACGATGCCCTGCGCCGCGGCCTCGGCGAGGAACGCGCGCTGGGCGCGTTCGCGCTGCTCGGGGGTGATGGCGGCGCGCACGGCCGCGCGGACGGCGTGGTGGGCGGCGCGGGTGAGCGGGCCGTCGGGTGACCAGCCGTCGGCGCCGCGGGCGGCCGGGGCCAGCTCGACCAGGGCGGTGGAGACCAGCGCGGAGTGGACGTCGACGCGGCTGAGGTAGACGGGTGCGCCGCCGGCGGCGTCGTCGAGTTCGGTGCGGCCGGGCAGGCGCGGGTCGGTCCAGGTGGTCTCGTCCCAGCCGTGGGCGAGCAGGACCTGGCCGGGGGTGGCGGCGTCGCGGACGCGCGCGAGCAGCGTGGCGCGGTCGCGGACGCCGGTGAGGTCGAGGCCGGTCAGGTGCAGGCCGGTGGCGGTGGCGTGGACGTGGGCGTCGACGAACGCAGGGGCGACGAAGGCGCCTTCGAGGTCGATTTCTTCGGCGCCGGGGTGCAGGGCGCGGGCCGGGGCGTCCTGGCCGACCCAGACCACGGTGCCGCCGGTGACCGCCATCGCCGTGGCGTCGGGGCCGGCCGGGGTGTAGATGCGCCCGCCGAGCAGGAGCGTGGTGCTTTCGTCCGTCACGCCGTTGAGTCTGCCCCCTTCGTCCACGTGGGGGACAGCGACCCAGCAGGCAGGAAGATTTACTCCGTGAGAACGTTATGACAGGATATTTTAACGCGTTCCCGACGACTAGGAGTACAAGTGACTGCGATCCAGGAACCTGTGACGCCTGCCGCCGCCTTCGACCAGCCCTACGAGTACGCCCGCGCCGAGCTGGTGGAACCCGACTGGCGCCGTTTCCCCGGCTGGCACGCCGTGACCGAAGCCGAGTGGCGCGACGCGCAGTGGCAGCGGGTGCACTGCATCCGCAACGTCAAGCAGCTGCGCGCCCTGATGGGTGACCTGCTGGAGGAACGCTTCTACGACGACCTGCTCGCCGACCAGCGCGAGCTGGCGACGATGTCGATGCTGCTGCCCCCGCAGATGCTCAACACGATGGCCCCGACGGCCGGCACCGACCCGGCCAAGGTCACCGAGGCGTTCTACGCCGACCCGATCCGCCGCTACATGCTCCCGGTGAAGAGCGACCGGGACGCGACGTGGCCGAGCCACCCCCACTCCGAGCGCGACTCCCTGCACGAGGCCGAGATGTGGGTGGTGGAGGGCCTGACCCACCGCTACCCGACGAAGGTGCTGGCCGAGATGATCTCGACCTGCCCCCAGTACTGCGGCCACTGCACCCGCATGGACCTGGTCGGCAACTCGACGGAGACGGTCGAGAAGCACAAGCTGACCCTCAAACCGGTCGACCGCCAGGACGCGATGATCGCGTACCTGAAGAAGACCCCGGGCGTGCGCGACGTGGTGGTTTCCGGCGGCGACGTGGCCAACGTGCCGTGGCCGCAGCTGGAGTCGTTCCTGATGCGGTTGATGGACATCGACACCGTCCGCGACATCCGCCTGGCGACGAAGGCTCTGGCGGCGCTGCCGCAGCACTGGATCCAGCCGAAGGTGGTCGAGGGCCTCGAGCGCGTCGCGGTGACGGCCCAGCGCCGCGGGGTGAACCTGGCGATCCACACCCACGTCAACCACGCCCAGTCGGTGACGCCCCTGGTGGCCGAGGCCGCCCAGACGGCGTTGAACGTCGGGGTGCGGGACGTGCGCAACCAGGGCGTGCTGATGCGCGGGGTGAACGCGACGCCCGCGGCGTTGCTGGACCTTTGCTTTGCGCTGCAGGGGGAAGCGAACATCCTGCCGTACTACTTCTACATGTGCGACATGATCCCGAACGCCGAGCACTGGCGGGTTTCGGTGCACGAGGCCCAGGAGCTGCAGCACTCGATCATGGGGTACCTGCCGGGCTACGCGACGCCGCGGATCGTGTGCGACGTGCCCTACGTCGGGAAGCGGTGGGTGCACCAGCTGGCCGAGTACGACCGGGAGCTGGGGATCTCGTACTGGACCAAGAACTACCGGACGGGGATCGAGCTGGAGGACCCGGAGGCGCTGCAGCGGCGGTACCCGTACTACGACCCGATCTCGACGCTGCCGGAGGCCGGGCAGCAGTGGTGGGCCAAGCAGTCCGACTGACCGCACGGCGAAAGCACGGGTGCCGCGGGAAATCCGCGGCACCCGTGCTTTCGCGCTGCCTCGTTGCGGCCCCGACCGGATTCAGAACCCGGACGCGAGATACCGGTCGAACGCGACCGGCGGTGCGACGTCGACCGCCTTGTCCGCGCAGCCGTTCGCGCGGCTGAGCTGCCACTGCGTCAGGTAGAACACCACCTGCCCGGTGTCCTTGATCGCCCGGGCGATGCCGTCCGCGGCGGCCGGGTCGTCGTAGTACGCCTCGCCGATGATCCAGCCCTGGTGGTAGCCCTTGCCCGCCAGCTCGTCGTGGGCGTCGACGAACTGCTTGTACTCGTCGCCGTTCCAGTCGTCGCCGTAGAGGTGGACGTCGAACACGTTGGGGACGTCAGCGCCGTAGACGTCGGGGATCTGGCGGGCCCGGTCGGCGATCCAGACCGTCATCGAGAACCCGACCGTGTCGGACTTGCCGTGCGCCGCGGTGTAGTCGTGCCAGAGCCGCTTCGCGTAGTCGCGCAGCGTTGCCTGGCCGCTCATCGGCATGCCTTCGTTGAGCAGGTCCAGCTGGTAGGGCAGGCCGGCCGCGCGCACCACCGTGCGGACGTCCTCGACGATCGAGCGGTTCTCCTGGTACTGGGTCTCGTCCCACTGGGCCCAGCCGTGCGGGTCCGCCGCGCCGATCGGGAAGAAGCCGAGCTCGATCTCCTGGTAGCCGGTCGCCTTCACCGCCGCCAGCAGGTCGGCCAGGTTCTTGCGGTTCTGCGCCGAGAGGTGCCCGCCCGTCGAGTTCATCACCGTGCCCGAATCGGGGCCGTGCTGGTGGAACAGCGGGATCCGCAGGCGGCGCTGCCCCGCGGTGTACATCTGGCGCAGCTGGGCGCCGATCGTCGCCGGGGCCTTGTCGTAGCTGTTGACGACGCCGTAGGGCTCGCGGTCGCAGCCGCCGGGATCGTGGTCGATCTGGTAGAAGGCGTAGTTCGAGCCGCCGTGCCCGTCGAGGGCCTGCGCGGGGGCCGCCGTCAGCACCGAGCCCAGCAAAAGCACAGCGGACAGCACGAGTCCGGAACGCGTCATGGCGCCACCCTGGCGGCCGCCGCGGGTGGCCGCCAGGGTTTCGAACCTGCTCGAAAGGGTCAGCACAGCGGCCGGAACGGCAGGTCGGGCACGTAGTGACCCCACTGCTCGGCCGTCAGCGGCGGCCAGGACAGGGCGCAGATCCGGGCGGCGACGTCGTCGGCGCCGGTGGTCCACAGCCGCAGCGTGTGGTCCTCGCCGGTGGTGGCGAGCTCCCGGCTGTCCGGGCTGAACGCCACCGAGATCACCAGGCCGGCGTGCCCGGTCAGCACGGCCAGCGCCTGCGGCCGGGTCCGGTCGGAGACGTCCCACACGCGGGCCGTCGCGTCGAACGAGGAGGCCGCGAGCAGCCGGCCGTCCGGGCTGAAGGCCATCTGCGAGATCGCGCCGGCCGGGCCGGTCAGCTCGGCCACCTGCACCGGGTGCTCCGGGTCCCGGACGTCCAGCAGGTGCACCGTGTGGTCCTCCGACGCCGTGGCGAGCGTGGTGCCGTCCGGGCTGAACCCCACCGACGCCACGGCGTTGCTGTGATCGGTCAGCCGGATCAGGAAGCGCGGGCGGCGCGGATCCGACACGTCCCAGATCCGGCCCGAGTAGTCGTCGCTGCCGGTCGCCAGCAGCCGGCCGTCCGGGCTGAACGCCAGGCCGTCGACGGCGTTCGTGTGCCCGGTCAGGTCCGGCAGCCGGACCGGGTGCGCCGGATCGGCGATGTCCCAGAGGACGACGTCGTGGGCCAGCCCGCTCAGGGCGAGCAGCTTGCCGTCGGGCCGGAACCGGGCCGAGTAGACGGTCGCGGCCTCGCCGAGCGACGCGACCGCCCGCGGCCGGGCCGGATCCGAGACGTCCCAGAGGCGGGCGACCCGGTCCGCTCCGGCGACCACCAGCAGCGGCGCCTGCGGCGCATAGGCCAGCGCCCAGACCTTCCCCGGGCCGTCCGCGATCGTCCCGAGCTCGCGGTGGTCGGCCAGCGCACGCAGGTGCACCACGCCGTCGTCGGCACCGAAGGCCAGCTGCGGGCGGTGCGGGTCGAACACGGCCATCGCCGTGCCTCCGCGGTTGGCGAGGGTCGGCGGCGGCAGGTGCCACAGCCAGAGGCCGCCGAGGTCGTCGCCGGTGACGAGGGTGGCACCGTCCGGGGCGAACGCGGCGAACCGGGCCGGCGCCGGCTGGGACAGCGAGGTCAGCGTCGTGGCGTCCGCGGTGTTCCACAGCCGGACCGTCTGGTCGTCGCTCGCGGTCGCGACGGTCTGGCCGTCCGGGCTGAACGCGAGCCCCTGCACGGCGTTGGTGTGCCCGGTCAGCTGCCGCAGCAGCGCCGGGTGGTGCGGATCGGTGACGGCGAACAGGTCGACCGTGCGGTCGTCGCTGCCCACCGCGGCCGTGCTGCCGTCCGGGCTGAACGCCACGCTGCGGATGGTCGCCGTGTGCGTGTCGAACGCCGGTCCGGGCGCCCCGGTGACGTCCCACAGCCGGGCGGTGAAGTCGTCGCCGCCGATCAGCAGCTCGGCCGAGGCCGGTGAGAACGCCAGCGCCCGGACGGCCTTCCCGGTGGCCGGCCGGGATCCGGCGCGCACCGGCCGCGCGGGCTCGCGGATGTCCCACACGTCGACCCCGCCGTCCTCCCGCCCGGCCGCGAGCAGGGTGCCCGCGCGGTTCAGGGCCAGCGTCGTCGGCTGTGCCGGGCCCGGGACGGTGCCCAGGAGCGCGGGCCGGTCCGCGTCGGCGGTCGAGAAGAGCCGGGTGGCCTTGTCCTCGTCGGCGGTCGCGAGCAGGCCACGGCCGGCCGCCACGGCGAGCGCCGTCACCGACTCCGCCCCGCCGCGCAGCACCGCGTGCGGGACCGGCTCACCCGAACCGGACAGCGCGAAGAACCGCGTCGTGCCGTCCAGCCCGCAGGTGACGAAACCGGGGCCGCCGGTGAACGCGATGCCGGTGATGCTGCCCGGGTGCGGCTTGAAGCGGGTGACCGAGGTCGACCCGGACGCGCTCAGCAGGCTCCCGCGGGCCTGCGGGGTGTCGGCGACGCGGTAGGCGGCGAGGCTCAGCTGGGTGGCCAGTTCCGGGTCGGTCAGCCGCAGCTGGTTGGCCTCCGACGCCAGTTCGCGCGACACGGCGATGTCACGCTGGGTGTCGGCGGCCCGGCTCTGGATCACCGCGACCGTCGCGGCGACCGCCACCAGCACGCTGAGCAGCGCCAGGCCGGTGACCAGGGACCGCAGCCGGCGGGTCTGGCGCCGTTCGCGCCGCGCCTCGGCGTCGGCCGCCTCCCGGCTCGCGGTCAGGAAGCCGCGCTCGGCCGGGCTGAGCCGGTCGTCGTGGTCGGCGGCCCAGTCCGCCGCCAGGGCCAGCCGGGGACCGCGGTAGAGCAGGCTGGCGTGCTGCTGCTCGGCTTCCCAGGTTTCGGTGGCTTCGCTGAGCCGGTGCTGCACCCGCAGCCCCTCGCGGTCGGCGGCGATCCACTCGCGCAGCCGCGGCCAGGCGTGCAGCAGGGCCTCGTGGGTGATGCGGACGACGTCCGCGTCGACGGTCAGCAGCCGCGCGGCGGTCAGTTCCTGCAACGCCGTTCTCGCCTGGCCGGGCAGCTGGCGCAGCAGCTGCTCCCGGCGCACCGGACGGCGGGTGTCCTGCTCGTGCACCCCCACCCGCACCAGGCGCAGCAGCAGCCGCCGGGCCGCGTCCCGCTCCGCCGGATCCAGCGAGCCGAACGCCTCCTCGGCCGTCGAGGTGACCGCACCGGCGATGCCGCCGGCCCGCCGGTACCCGGCCACGGTCAGCGTCGGCCCTTCGCGCTCCTGCCAGGTCGCGAGCAACGCGTGCGACAGCAACGGCAGGGCGCCCGCCGCGCTGTCGCCGACGTCGGCGAGCAGCACGTCGACGAGCCCGGGCTCGAGGGTCAGGCCGGCCGCGTCCGCCGGGCCGGCGATCGCCGCCGCCAGCTGCGCCGGGGTCATCGGGCCGACGGTCACCTGGTGGTGCCGCAGGGCCGCGACCAGCTCGGGGTAGGCCAGGCAGCGGTCGTAGAAGTCGGCGCGGAGGCTGAGCACGACCAGGCCCTCGCCGCTCGCCGCCAGGCCGGCGAGGGCCTCGACGAACCGCCGTCGCGCGAGTTCGTCCTCGCACAGGGTGAACAGCTCTTCGAACTGGTCGACGATCAGCACGCGGGGGCCGTCCGCCGGCGCCGACCGGCGCCACTCGGCCATCGGGTCCGCCGTCGGCGTGATCGTCACGGCCGGCCACCCGGCCATCCCGGGCAGGCCGCCCGCGGCCAGCGCCGGCTGGAGCCCGGCGCGGACCAGTGACGATTTCCCCACCCCCGACGGCCCGACCACCACGACCGGCCGCCGGTCCGTCCGGGCCGCGCGCGCGGCGTCGAGCAGGTCGGCCGTCGTCTCTTCGCGGCCGAAGAACCACTGCGCGTCGGCCGCGCCGTAGGGCTCGAGCCCCCGGTACGGGCAGACCGGCCGGTGCTCGGCGGCGACCAGCTCGACCAGCCGGCCGTCGGCCGCGAGCGCCTCGTCGAGCCGCGCCGCCAGCTCCACCGACGCGCGCTTGGCGCCGGTCTCGAGCTTGCTGAGGTAGCCCTTGCTGTAGTGCGTCCGCTCGGACAGGCCCGCGAGCGAGGTACCCCGCTCGGTCCTGAGCCGCCGGAGCTCCGCTCCGAACGACGGAGCTGCGTCCATGCCTTTTCCCTGGTCGGACGAGGTTTCCCGACGGCGCCGGCGAAGAGGCAACAGCCGGGCTCTTCTCCGCCGGTCCCGTGGCCGTCCATGATCGAACGCGCCGCCGCCCAGGCTATCGGACCACTCCTCCCGCCCACCGTCCCCCGGAAAGGGGCCCCTTGCCATGCCGTTGCGCATCCGCTTCTCCGCGGCGGACCTGACCCGGCTCACCTTCGCCACCCGGCCCGACCCGCTGTGGGAGCTCCTGCTCAGCCTGCACGCCCTGCAGACCCGCGCCACCGACCCCCGCCTGGACCGCTGGCGGGCCGGCGTCACCCTCGACAGCGCGACGCGGTCCCTGCTGCGCCTGGCCCCGCCGCGCGGCTACTCCCCCGACTTCCTCACCCCCGGCGAAGCGTCGACCGGCCTCGCGGACGGGCTCGACGCGGTGCTGCGCACCCCGGCGCGGCGGATCGCGGCGGAGCTGGCGCTGCTCACCCACCGCCCGGCGCCGCCGCCGTGGGGCGCCCGGCTGGCCTCCGGCGACCGGCACGAACTGGCCGGCCTCGGGCGCGGCCTGGCCGAGTACCACCGGCGCACGCTGCACCCGCACTGGGCCCGGATCGAGAAGGTCGTCGACGACGAGCTGACCGCCCGCACCCGCGTCCTGGCCGCCCGGGGCGCCGACGCGATGCTGAACTCGCTGCACCCCGCGCTCACCTGGCGTGAGCAGGTCCTCGAGGTCGGCGGCGACCACGTCACCGGGGAACTGGAGCTCGGCGGCCGGGGCCTGCGGCTCGTGCCGGCCTACTTCTGCCGGCAGGCCCCGACGCTGCTGGCCGATCCCGGCCTGCCGCCCGTCCTCGTATACCCGGCCGAAGCCCGGCCCGGGACCACCGCGGCCGCCCCGGCGCCGGGCGGCTCCGCCGCGCTGGCGAACCTGCTGGGCGCCACCCGCGCCACGGCCCTGGGCGTGCTCGCCGACGGCTGCACGACGACCGAACTCGGGCACCGGGTCGGCATCACCACCTCGGCGGCGAGCTACCACGCGGCCATCCTCCGGTCGTCCGGGCTGGTCACCACCGAGCGGACCGGCACGGCGGTCGTCCACCGGCTGACGGTGCTCGGCGCCGACCTCCTCGGCGGCCGCGACGCCCGCGTGTGACCACCCCGGCCGGACCGAGCGTGGGGCCCCTCCCCCCAGTACCGGGGCCCCACGCTCCCGGCGCCCGGCCGAACCCGGCCGGCGCGCGCGGTGTCCGTCCCGGACCCTCCCCGGTCGCTCCCCGATCCTGCGGGAGGCGGCCACCCCGTCACAAGCCTTTCGAACCTGATCAAAACGACCTCCGCTGGCGGTGGGGCCGGCCCCCTGACACGGCCCCCCGCAGACACGGCCCTACGCCCCCGCGAGAGCGGCGCGCAGCGGGGTGGACCACTTCTGCGCCGGGCTGCCGTTGGGGGTCCAGACCTGGACCGTGCACCAGGGGTTTCTCGTGCTGCGGCGCGGCCGGGCGCACCTGCACGGGCAGCACCGCCGTCGCGTCCGGGACCGCGCCCGGCGGGCGGGGCTGGTCACGCCGGTCCAGCGGACCACTACGGCCCGCGGGACAGACGGGAGAACAGGTACTCGCCGCGCGGCGGCGTCAACAAGCCTTTCCAGCCAGCTCGAACAGCCCGCGTACGACAGCGAGGGGGTGCCCGCGAAGCCGCGGGCACCCCCTCCACCAGTACTGACGCCGAGCCGGAGCCGGTCAGCCGCTGGTGCCGGGTGGGCGGGCGCACGCGGCCAGCACCGTCCCGCCCATCTTCATCCGGATCTGGGTCGCCGTGGCCTCGCCGAACAGCTGCCCGGTCGGGACCAGCGGCGGCGGGCCGGCGCACAGGAGCGCGCCGTTGTCACCGCGGTAGATGCCGAGCCCCGCCACCGTCGTGCCGGTCGGCGCGAAGACGAAGAACGCGTCGCCGGTTCCCACGCTGAACTGGACGCCCGGTGAGCTCACCGCCGCCGACGTGGCCAGGACCGACAGGATCGGCCGCTCGGTGGGGGGCGTGGTGGTGAAGTCCACCAGCGACACCGAACGGGTGCCGCCGCCGGTCGGGGTTTCCAGGATCAGCACGTGGTTGCGGGTGCCGATGAACATGTACCTCGACACGCCCAGGGTCTGGTGGAACACCGTCCCCGTCGGGCCGGCGGCGACCACTCCGGCGGCGGTCCTGGTCACCGTCCGGTCGCCCATCGTCGTGCTCGGCGCGGACGACCAGGCGAGCGCCGCGCTGTTGTTGAACAGGCCGTTGGAGATGGTGATCGGGTCCGCGGCCAGCGCCGGCGCCCCGGCCGTCCCCAGCGCCGTCAGGACGGCGCACACCACCATCGCCGCGCGGCGGGCCCGGCTCACTGGTGCGCCCAGGTGACCGCGAAGTTCTGGCCGTTCGTGCTGGTGTCGCCGGTCGTGGCGTAGGTGGTGGTCGTGTCCTGCTCCTGGATCTTGGTCCGCTGCCAGGTCGAGCTCGCCGTCATCGACCCGCTGTGGCCGGCGTTGTCGCTGCCGACCGAGTTGTTCATCAGCGCCCGGCCGTAGTTCGCGAGCGGGAAGAAGTCCCCGGACCCGAACCGGCCCACGTCCTCGACGACCCAGTCGGCGCTGCTGCGCGAACAGGTCAGGTTGGCCGCGCACGTCTGGTTGGTGGTGAAGCTCGTGTGCTGGGTGGCGTCGGCGACGGTGATCGTGTACTGCGCGGTGGCCGCGTTGTAGGTGACGTCCGCGCTCACGGAGTCGCCGGCGTTGATGGTCAGCACCGGCTGGATCGCGTTGGTCGGGAACATCTCCCACCACAGCTGGTAGACCGGGGTCCCGTTGACGCAGCGGGCCGAGCTGCCGCCCTGCTCGACCGTGCCGTTGGTCCACCCGTCGAAGCCGACCCAGAACACCGCCCAGGCGTCCGAAGCCGGACAGGTGACCGGCCGCTGCGTCCACGAACCGTGCACGTGGGTGAACGTGGCGGCGGGCGTGGACAACGACGTGATGGCGTAGCCGGCCCAGTTCCGCGAGGTCGCGTTCACCAGCGGACCGGCGACCGCGGGCGAGAACCCGGTGTGCCGGGCCGCGCCGGCGTACCCCAGGGGTGCGCTCGCGGCGCCCGCGGGCGCCGTCACCCCCGCGCCGAACACGGCCGCCACCGCCGCCAGGGCGGCCAGCGGCAGGATCCGTCGAAGTTTCATGGAGCCCCCTTGCCTTCGAAGATCGGCACCGGCATCGGCAGCCGGGCCCGCGCCGACTCTGCCAACCGGTGCTGAAACGGCACTGACGCGGCGCTGAAAACCGGTGGTCAGCAGGCCAGCAGGCGGACGGCGTGCGCGGGCTCGTCGAGCGCCGGGTCCTGCCGCAGGATCGCCATTTCCAGGTCGCGCAGCCGCTGGTTGGGGTCGATGCCCAGGTGGTCGGCCAGGGTCGCGCGCAGCCGGCGGTACACCGACAGCGCGTCCGCCTGCCGGCCGACGCGGTACAGCGCGAACATCAGCTGCGCGTGCACCTGCTCGTCGAACGGGCGGGCGAGCGCGAGCCGCTCCAGGTCCGGTTCGAGCTGGGCGTGCTCACCGAGGGCCAGCCTGGCCCGGATCAGCGCGAGCTGTGCCCGCGTGCGCAACCGCTCCAGACCGGCGGCCTGCTCGTCCAGCCACGCCACCCCGCCGACGTCGACCAGCGACCGGTCCCGCCACAGGGCCAGGGCGGCGCGCAGCGCCGTGGCACTGCGCGCCGGGTCGCCGGCCGTTTCGCCGCGCTCGAGCAGGCGCCGCGCCTCGGTCACGTCCGTCGTGCCGTGACCAAGCAGGTAGCCGGGTGGCCGGGCGATGATCGCGGTCCGGTCGCCGAGCATGCGCCGGAGGGCGGACATGTGGCTCTGCAGGGTGTTCAGCGACACCCCGGCCGCCTTGTCGCCCCACGCCGCTTCGATGAGCCGGCCGGTGCCGACTATCCCTTCGCCGTGCAGGGCGAGCACCGCGAGGACGGCCTTTCGCCGCAGTCCCGAGATCGGTACTGGATCACCGCCGACGACGGCGTCGACCGGGCCGAGCAGTCTGACACGCACAGGGCCTCCCGTCCGTCACGGGGACTGGACGGCCCCCGTGTCGGACATTCCCATGATGCGTCGACAATCCGTCGACAGTCAGCGGTTGTCGAGGGTCAACGCCGTGCAGCGGACTCCCCCGCCGCCCTTGCGCAGCTGGGTCGTGTCCAGCTCGACCACCGTCAGGCCCCGCTCGCGCAGCCGCCCGGCCAGCTCCGGCGCGCCCGCGGTCATCGTCACCGTCGTCCCGTCGCTGACCAGGTTGAGCGCGAAGGCGGTCGCCTCCCGCTCGCCCACCTCGATCAGCTCGAGGCCCAGCCCGCGCAGGCGCGCCCGGCTCGGCGCGTCCAAGGCGTCCGGGTAGTACGCCAGCAGCGCCGGGCCGAGCACCGCGACCACCAGGTCGAGGTCGTACCAGCGGGGGCCGGTCGTGCGCAGCGGCACGATCCCGTAGCCCAGGAACTCCGCCACGACGTCGTGCGCGCGGGGGTCCGTTCGCTGGCCGTAGCCCGCCAGCAGCAGGTCACCGCAGGCCAAGGCGTCGCCCTGGCCGCTGAAGGGGTACGGGCTCTCGATCACCTCGAAGCCGTTGTCGGCGAACCACTCGTGGTGGTACGGCGTCTCCGCGCGACGCTCCGGCGGCAGGTTCGCCAGCACCGCGCGGCGGCCGCGGACCACCGCCGCGTTGGCCGTGTACACCATGTCCGGGCACTCCGGGGCCGAGGCGAGCAGCTCCACCTTGCGGCCCGCGGCCAGGTGGGCCGCCACCAGGGCGTCGTGCTCGGCCGCCGCGGCCGCGGGGTCCGGCTGGACCGCGGTGTCCATGTACGGGTTGATCACGTAGTCGACGCGGAAGTACCTGGCGTCGGACATCAGCAGAACCGTGTTCACGCCTGTCCTCCTGTGCGAGGTGGTCAGAAGCTGACCGGCACCCGCAGGTCGTGGCCCGCGGGGTCGAGGGTGAAGTGCTCGGAAACCGTGGCGCGGTAGAGCCGGTACACCGCGTCGCCTTCGACGTCTTCGCGGTCCAGCGGCGGCACCCCGCGCGAAGCCGACGGGCCGTTGTACACCTCGATGCCCGTCGTCAGGTCCGCGCCCGACAGCTCCTCGCCGACGGCCTTCAGGAACACCGCGCGGCCCTGGTACACCGGCACCCGGGAATCGAAGATCACGATGCTCATCCCCGACCGCGTCGCCAGGTTGCGCGAGTGCGCGGTGTCGGTCTTCGACGCCCAGTAGAACTCGCCGTAGGTACCCGACGCGACGTAGTACACCGGCGACACCCACGGCGTGCCCGACTCGTCGGCCGTGCCCAGCGTCATGTACAGGTTGGTGTCGACGACTTCCTTCGCGACAGCGGTCAGTTCGGCAGTGCGGTCCACGAGGTCCCTTCCGTTCGCCGTCACGCGGCGGCTTTCACGTCGGCCGGCGGCCCGGCCGGCTCCGCCCCGCGCTGCCCGCGCACCGACCAGCGGCCGGTGAACAGCAGGCCGGCGCCGGCGACGACGAACAGCGCGCCGAGCAGGAGCCACCCGGCCACGCCCCAGCCGCTGAGCAACGCGGTCAGCAGGCCGGGCGCGAGCATCATGGCAGTCCCCTCGCCCAGCCCGTACATGCCCTGGTACTCGCCGTGGGCGTCTTCCTTCGTCATCCCGACCGACAGGCCGTACCCGCTGCCGAGCACGAACAGCTCGCCGACCGTGTGCACCGCGGCGCCCGCGAACAGCAGCGCGATCACCACGAACCCGGTCCCGCCGTCCGTCGTCGCGTACACCACGCACGACAACGCGAGCACCACGCCGGAGACCACCGCGAGGCGGCTCGCGCTCGGCACCGTCGCCGCCGCCTGGGTGAACCGGTTGAGCAGCAGCACGATCACGATGCCGTTGAACACCATCAGCGCGCCCATCGTCCACGGCGGCGCGTGCGTGTGCGTGGTCAGCCACACCGGCAACCCCGAGTCGTAGACGCCCCAGTTCAGCGCCAGCACCCCGCTCAACGCCGTCAGGACGAGGAAGGGCCGGTCGCGCAGCACCAGGACCTTGCGCGTGACCCGCCGTTCGCGCAGCGACTCCACGTGCGGGACCCGCAGCAACAGCAGCGCGAACGCCAGGTTCGTCCCGCCGCACAGCAGCACCATCGCGATGTAGGCGGGCTGGGTGTCGAAGAACAGGATGACCCCGCCGATCAGGGACCCGACGACCGCGCCCGACTCCTTCATCACGTGGGTGTTCGACAGCGCCTTCATCCGCTCCGGCCCGGACGTCAGGCCCGAGATGACGGCGATCCGGATGCCCGGCGCCGCGCGCTCGACCATCACCACCACGCACGTCACCAGCATGACCGCCCAGAAGCCGTCGACGAGGGCCAGCGAGATGATCGCCAGGCCCCGCACCAGCGTCAGGCCGAACAGCACCTCGCGCGGGCCGACCCGGTCGGCGAGGTAGCCGAAGGGCATCCCGGCCACCATGCCCACGACGCCGGCCGCGGTGATGCCGAACCCGAACTGGGCCGGCGAGAGCCCGATCGAGCGCAGGTAGAACATCGCCCAGCACGCGTACCAGGCGCCCTTGCCGACCGAAAGCACCAGGGTCGCGACGTAGATCGGCCCGATCGGCGCCCGCCAGAAGTCCGGCCGGGCCCAGCCGGGCCGTCGCCGCCACCGGACCTTCTGCTCCTCGAGCGCGTCCACGTCCACCCCTTCTCGCGCGTGCGGTCCTGCCAGCCTCGTGCCGCCACGGGTCCTTGGTCATCTCCGGTCGTGCTGGGTCCGGCATCCGGGACGGACTCCCGGTCCGCACTCCGGAAGAGGACCTCCACGACGGCCGGTCGAGAGGATCACCCCGGCGGGTGAAGAAGCGACGGGGGAAGGAAACGGCCTGTGGACGAACGGCAAGGCGCGGACCGCGCCGGCGGTGCGGAACCGGTCCACGAGCTCGTCGCGCGCCGGGCCCGGCTCGACCCCGGCGCCCCCGCCCTCACCTGCGCCGACGGCACCCTCACCTACGGCGAACTCGACGAACGCGCCAACCGGTTCGCCCACCACCTGCGGTCCCTCGGCGTCGGCCGGGACGTCGTCGTCGCGATCCACCTCGCCCGCGGCCTCGACCACTACGTGACCCTGCTCGGCGTCCTCAAGGCCGGCGGGGCCGCGCTGCCGCTGGACACCGGCTACCCCGCCGCCCGGCTGCGGTACATGCTCGGCGACAGCGGCGCACGCGTCCTGGTGACCCGCGGGCCGGCCCCGGCCGAAGGTGCCTGGGAAATCGTCAACCCCGACACCGACGCGGCCCGCATCGCCGCCTGCCCCGCCACACCGCCGGCAGGCCGGGCCGCGGCCGGCGACCTGGCCTACCTCATGTACACCTCCGCCTCGACCGGCGCGCCGAAGGGCGTCCAGCTCGAACACGGCGGCATCACCAACCTCTGCCACCGGCACGCGGCCGCGCTGGAGCTGACCGCGGACGACCGCGGGTCGCTTGCCGCGCCCCTGAGCTTCGACGCCTCGATCCTCGACCTGTGGCCGCTGCTCAGCGTCGGCGGCCACGGCGTCGCGGTGTCCGACGAGGACCGCGCCGATCCCGAGCGGCTGGTCAACGCGTTGCGGGACAACGAAATCACGCTCTGCTTCCTCACCACGGCCTTGGCCGAGATCTTCCTCGCCCAGCCGGACCTGGAGACGCTGTCGCTGCGGTATCTGGTGACCGGCGGCGAAGCGCTGCGGCGGCGGCCCCGGCCCGGGCTGCCCTTCCGGCTGCTCAACATCTACGGCCCCACCGAAACCACGGTGTACGTCACGTCGGCGGTCGTCGCCGACTCGGCCACCGAAGACGGCCCGATCCCGATCGGGCGCGCCCTCGGCGGCGTCGACGTGCGGCTGCTGGACACCCACGGCGAGCCCGTGCCCGACGGCGAGGCCGGCGAAGTGGTCGTCGCGAGCGCCGGTGTCGCGCGCGGCTACCGCGGGCAGCCCGAGCTGACCGCCCGGCGCTTCGGCGTGGCCGGTGCCCGGCGGACCTACCGCACCGGCGACCTCGCGCGGCGGAACCCGCAGGGCGACTTCGAGTTCGTCGGCCGCGTCGACCGGCAGGTGAAGATCCGCGGGCACCGCATCGAACCCGACGAGATCGAGCGCGTCCTGCTGCGCCACCCGCAGGTCCGCCAGGCCGCGGTGGTCGCGGTGCGCCCGTCGCCGGAGACCGCGCAGCTGGTCGCCTACGTCGAGCCCGGCCGCACGCCGGCCACCGGCTGGACCGCACCGCCCGGGCCGGCCGGTGACGAAACCGCCACCGTGGCCGCGATTCGCGCCCTGGCACCGGAATCGCTGCTCGAGATCGGCCCGGGCGTGGCCGGGCTCGCCGCAGCGGCCGGCACCCACGTCCGGCGCGAATCGGTCGCCGAGGCGGCGACCGCTCGCGGCCCCTTCGACGTCGTCCTCCTCGACGCCCACGCCCCGGAACTCGGCTCGGCCGCCGACGTGCTCGCCGCCGTTGCCGACCTGGCCGGCAGCGCCGGCGTCGTGATCGTCAGCGGCGTGCGATCCCTGCCGCTGCTGCCGGCCGCCCACTGCGCCACCGAGCTGGCCGCGGCTCCGGACGAGACGTCCGCGCACGAACTGCGCTGGCGGGTGCGCGGCCGGCTCGCCGCGGACCCGGCGCCGGCGATCCACCCCGCCGCCTTCGCCGCGCTGGACGCCGACATCGTGCCCCGCTTCGACCGCTCCGGTCCGGGCCGGTTCGACGCGATCATCCGCACCGGCGACCGCCCGGCGGCACCGGGGTTCACCTGGCTCGACTGGACCGCCGACGGCCTGGACCTGGCGGCGGTCCGGGCGGTACTGCGCGCCGGCGGGCAGCCGGTGGTCGGCGTCCGCGCCGTGCCGCACGCGGAACTCGCCGCGTGGGCCGCGGTGCAGGCGGACGCACCGGCCGGGCAGCTCCGGACGCGGCCCGGCACGCCGTCCCCGATCGACCTGCGGGCCCTGTGCCTCGGGCTGCCCTACCGCCTCCGGCTCAGCTGGGCCGCCGGTCGTCCCGACGGCGCCGTGGACGCGGTGTGGGTGCACGAGTCGGTGCCGGAGACCGCCCGCATCCCGTGGCCCGCCGCGACCGGCGTCCCGGACGTGCTGGAGAACCGCGCGCCCGACGAGCCGGCGGCCGAGGCCCTGCGGCAGGACCTGCGGGACGCGCTGGCCGAGCGGTTCGTCCCGCACGAGATGCCGGACCTGTTCGTCGTGCTCGACCGGCTCCCGCTGACCCCGGTCGGCAAGGTCGACCGCGACGCCCTGCCGCCACCGCACTGGCTGGGCGGCGGCCGGTCGCCCTCGGCCGCGCCGCGAACCCCCGCCGAAGAGGCGGTCACCCGGCTCGCCGAAGAGGTGCTCGGCCGCGCCGGTGTCGGCCGCGACGACGACCTCCGCTCGTTCGGCGCGCACTCGCTCACCCTGGCGCAGCTGTCCGCGCGGCTCCTGCGCCACTTCGGTGTCCGGGTCCCGGTGCGGGACCTGCTCGCCGCGCCCACCGTCGGGGCGATCGCGGCCCGCGTCGGCACCACCGACCGGCGGGAGGCGGCCTGATGCACGCACCCTTGTCCTTCGCCCAGCAACGCCTGTGGTTCCTCGACCAGCTGCACCCCGGCGCCACCGGCTACAACATCCCCTCCGCCCACCGCGTCCGCGGGCCCCTGGACGCCGGCCTGCTCGCCGCCGCGCTGACCGAGGTCGTCCGGCGCCACGAGGTCGTCCGATCCGTCGTGGCTGAAGGCCCCGACGGGCCGGAACTGCGGCCCCTGCCGCCCGAGCCGGTCAAGCTGCCGGTCACCCTCGTCGACGGCGGCACGCCGGAACAGCGGCTGGCGAAGGCGGCCGAACTGGCCCGGGCCCACGTGCTCCGGCCGTTCGACCTGCGCCACGGCCCGCTGCTGCGCGCGGAGCTGTTCCGGATCGGCGACGACGACCACGTGCTGCTGGTCTGCCTGCACCACCTGGTCGCCGACCAGTGGACGCTGTCGCTGCTGCTGCGGGAGCTGTCCGAGCTGTACCCGGCGTTCCTGCTCGGCTTCGGCTCGCCGCTGCCCGAACCCGCCGTCCAGTACGCCGACTTCACGCGCTGGCAGCGGGAAACGCTCACCGACACCGCCCTGGAACCCCAGCTGCGGCACTGGCGCAAGCAGCTGGCCGGCTTCGAACCCCTGGAACTGCTCACCGACCGGCCCCGCCCGCCTGTGCAGGGCTGGGACGGCGCCCGCGTCCGGCGCCGGATCCCCGCCCCCGTGCTCGCCGCGGTCCGGGAAGTGGCCGCACGGCACGACGTGACGCTGTTCGCGGCCGTGGCCGCCGGGCTGTCGGCGGTGCTGGCCCGCCACACCGGCCAGGGCGAGGTCGTGTTCGGCGCCGCCATCGCCCACCGCGACCGCCCCGAGTTCGAAGACCTCCTCGGGTTCTTCGTCAACACCGTGGTGCTGCGCACCGACCTCGGCGGCGACCCGGGCTTCGGCGAGCTGCTCGCCCGCGTCCAGGAAACCGCGCTGCGCGCCCAGGAAAACCAGGACCTGCCGATCGAACGGCTGGCGGATCTCACCGGACCCGACCGCGACCTGAGCCGGCCACCGCTGGTCAACGTCGTGCTGTCGTTCCTCAACACCCCCGCCGACCCGCTGCGGATCCCCGGCTCGGCGGTCACCGAATTCGCGTTCGACCCCGGTGTCGTCAAGTTCGAGCTGGACTTCATGGTGTCCGAAGCCGACGGTGAGCTCGTCGTCGACGTCGACTACCGCCGGGACCTGTTCGACCGCGGCACCGTCGAAGGGCTGCTGCGGCACCTCGAACGGATCCTCGACGGCGCGGCCGCCGACCCGGCCACACCGGTGGCGTCCCTGGCGGTGCTGTCGCCGGCCGAGGAAGACCAGCTCCTGGCCTGGGGCAACGCCGCCGAGCCGATGGTCGGCCCCGGCAAGACCGTGCCGGAGCTGTTCGCCGAGCAGGTCGCGCTGCGGCCGGACGCACCCGCCGTGCGGTCCGGCACCGAGGTGCTGACCTACGCCGGACTCGACGCGCGGGCCGGGCAGGTCGCCGCCGCCGTGCTGGCCCGCACGGCCGGGCGGCCGGCGTGCGTGGGGGTCTGCCTGGACCGCTCGATCGACCAGGTCGCCGCCCTGCTCGGCATCCTCCGGGCCGGCGGGCACTACCTGCCGCTCGACCCCGGCTACCCGGCCGACCGGCTCGAATACCTGCTCGGCGACGCCGGTGCCACCGTCGTCGTCACCAGCGCCGCGTTCGCCGACCGGACGGCGGGCTGGGCCGGGCCGAAGGTGCTCGTCGAGGAGACATCGGGGCAGGCCGGCCCGGGTATCGCCGCGGCGCCCGAAGACCTGGCGTACGTCATGTACACCTCCGGGTCGACCGGGCGGCCGAAGGGCGTGCGCGTGCCGCACCGCGCGGTCGTGCGCCTGGTGCACGAGACCGACTACGTCCGCATCGGGCCGGGTGACCGCGTCGCGCACAGCAGCAGCATCTCCTTCGACGCCGCCACCTTCGAGATCTGGGGCGCCCTGCTCACCGGCGCCGAACTGGTCATCCTGCCCCGGGAAACGGTCGTCGAACCCGCCGCGCTGGCGCACGAGCTGCGCGCGCAGGGTGTCACCGTGCTGTGGATGACGTCGTCGCTGTTCAACCACACCGTCGGCGAGGTCCCGGACGCCGTCGCCGGGCTCGGCACCGTGCTCGTCGGCGGCGAGGCGCTCGACGCGGGCGTCATCCGCGGGGTGCTGGCCGCGGGCCACGCGCCCCGGCGGCTGCTCAACGGGTACGGGCCCACCGAGAACACCACGTTCAGCACCACCCACCTGATCACGGAGGTGCCCGGCGACGCCGTGTCCGTGCCGATCGGGCGGCCGATCCGCGGCACCCGCTGCTACGTGGCCGACGCCGGGCTCGGCCTGGTGCCCGCCGGCGTGCCCGGCGAGCTCTGCGTCGCCGGGCTGGGGCTGGCCCACGGGTACGTCGGCGCGCCGGAGCTGACCGCGGGCCGGTTCGTGCCCGACCCCCGCGGCGCGCCCGGCGAGCTGCTCTACCGCACCGGCGACCTGGTCCGCTGGCGGCCCGACGGGACGCTGGAGTTCCTCGGCCGGCGTGACGACCAGGTCAAGGTGCGCGGCTACCGCGTCGAACTCGGGGAAATCGAGGCGCGGCTGACCGCCTGCCCCGGCGTGCGCGCCGCGCTCGTGCTGGTGCGGGCCGGCGACGACGGCGGACGGCTGGTCGCCTACGTCGTCGCCGACGGCGACCCGGCCGAACTGTCCACAGAGGACATCAAGACGCAGCTGGCCGGGACGCTGCCGGGCTTCATGGTGCCCGGCGACGTCGTGGCGCTCGACCAGTTCCCGTTGAACGCCAACGGGAAGGTGGACCGGGCCCGGCTGCCGGAACCCGGCCCGGCCGGGCGCGGCGCCGGGTACGTGGCCCCGCGCACCGACACGGAGACGGCCGTCTGCCGGGTCTGGGCCGAGCTGCTCGGCGCCGAGGTCGGCGTCACCGGTCACTTCTTCCACCTGGGCGGCACCTCGCTGCTCGCCACCCGTGCGGTCAGCCGCCTGCGCCGGGAGCTCGGCGTGCGGATCAGCGTGCGGACGTTGTTCGACCATCCCACGGCCGGCGAGTTCGCCGCCGCGGTGCACCGACTCGGGGAGACGCGGAAATGAGCGCGACGAACACGGCGGACGGCCGGCACGTGCCGGCGGCGAGCGTCCAGGAGCGGATGTGGTTCGCCGAACGGCTGGAACCCGGCGACGGGCTCTACAACATGCCGTTCGCCTGGCGGGTGCACGGCACCCTCTCGGCCGAGGCCCTGGAACGGGCCATCGCCGTGGTCGTCGAACGGCACGAAATCCTGCGCACCGCCTTCGCCGAACAGGACGGCCGGCTCTACCAGCACGTCCAAGAGCCGTGGACACCGTCCATCGAACGCGTCGACCTGCGTGGCGAACCCGACGCCGAAGACCGGCTGGCCGATTGGCTGCGGGAGGCCGCGCGCCGCACGTTCGACCTCGCGCAGGCGAGACTGCTGCGCGTCGGGCTCGCGGACCTGGACGACGACCAGCAGGTGCTGTTCCTGTGCGTCCACCACATCGTCTGGGACGCCACCTCGACCCGGCTGTTCCTGCGCGAACTGAAGGACTGCTACGACGCCTTCGCCGTGGAAGCCGGGCCGCCCGCGGAAACCGTCTGGGTCGAGCAGGCCCGGCCCCTGCCCGCGCAGTTCCTCGGCCAGGCCGCCCGCACGCCCGGCGAGACGGCGCTGGTCTTCGGCGACACGTCCCTCAGCTACGCCGAACTCGGCCGGCGCGCCCGCGCGGTCGCCGGTTACCTCACCGGGCGCGGCCTCGGCCGGGGCGACCTGGTCGGGGTGTACCTCGACCGCTCCGCCGACCTGGTGCCGGCCCTGCTCGGCGTGCTGCTGTCCGGCGCGGCCTACGTGCCGCTGGACCCGATCTACCCGCCGCAGCGCATCGCCGGGATGCTCGAAGACGCCCAGGCCGGCCTGCTCATCGCCGACGGGACGCTGCCCGCCGAGATCGCCGCGACCGGCGTCGAAGCGGCCGGTCTCGACACCGTGCTCGCCACCGACCCGATCGCCGACGGCGCCGCGGTCACCGGCGACGACATCGCCTACGTCATCTACACCTCGGGCTCGACCGGGCGCCCCAAGGGCGTGCGCGTCACCCACCGCGGCCTGGCGAACCTGCTGCGGTCCATGGCGGCCAAGCCCGGCTTCGGCGAGCAGGACACGATGCTGGCCCTCACCACCGTCTGCTTCGACATCGCCGCGCTCGAGCTGTTCCTGCCGCTGATCACCGGCGGCACGGTCGAGGTCGCGCCGGCGGAGATCACCCGCGACGGCGCGCTGCTCGGCCGGCACCTGGCCCGGACGCGGCCCACCCACCTGCAGGCCACCCCGGCCACCTGGCGCATGCTGCTGGCCGCGGGCTGGCCCGGCGACCCGGAGCTGACCGTCCTCTGCGGCGGCGAAGCGCTGCCCCGCGCGCTGGCCGACGAGCTGCTCCCGCGCGCCCGCGTGGTGTGGAACCTCTACGGCCCCACGGAAACGACCATCTGGTCGACCGCGGGCCGGGTCACCGCCGGCCCGATCACCCTCGGCGAGCCCGTCACCAACACCACCCTCAACATCCTCGACGAGGCCATGCGGCCGGTGCCGCCGGGCGAGCCGGGCGAACTGTGGATCGGCGGCGACGGCGTCGCGGCCGGGTACCTGCGGCGCCCGGAGCTGACCGCCGAGCGGTTCCGCCCCGACCCGGCCGACCCGGCGCGGGGCGTGCTCTACCGCACCGGCGACCTGGTGCGGCTGCTGCCCGGCGGGCAGCTCGAGTACGTCAACCGCGTCGACAACCAGATCAAGCTGCACGGGTTCCGGATCGAACCCGGCGAAATCGAGTCGCTGCTGCGCGGGCGCCCCGAGATCGCCGACGCGGTCGTCCTGCTCGACGGCGACAAGCTGGCCGCCTACCTCGACTGCGCGGGCCCGCCGCCGTCGGTGGCCAGCCTGCGTGCCTTCCTCGGCAGCCACCTGCCCGAGTACATGATCCCGGCCGCGTTCCTGGTCGTGGAGGAATTCCCGTTGACGGGAAACGGGAAGGTCGACCGGCGGGCGCTGGCCGAACTGGGCGGGCAGCTGCCCGCCGGGCCGCGCGCCGAACCCGCGACACCGACCGAGCGCCTGCTCACCGGGATCTTCGCCGACGTGCTCGGCGGCCCCGAACCCGGCGTCGACGACTCCTTCCTGGAACTCGGCGGGCACTCGCTGATGCTGGCCCAGCTCACCGGCGAAATCGCCGCCCGCACCGGGATCACGCTCTCGGTCGCCGACGTCTACCAGCTGGCCCGGCCGCGTGAGCTGGCCGCCCACCTCGACTCCCTCGCCGGCACGGCCACGGACCGCCCGGCCGAACCGGCCGCGGCCGGCACCCCAGCGTCCAGCATGCAGGAACAGATGTGGCTGGCCGAGCAGATGGTCGCCACCGGCCCGTCCTACAACGTCCCGCTCACCTGGCGGATCACCGGCGACCTCGACCCCGCCGCGCTGCAGACCGCCCTCGGCGCCCTGACCGGACGCCACGAGATCCTGCGCTCGGCGTTCCGCCAGCGGCAAGGCCGGCTGCTGCAGGTCGTCACCGACCCCTGGGTGCCCGAACTGGCGCGGACCGACCTCGGCGAGCAGCCGGGGACGGACGCCGGTGCGGTGATCGACGCGCTCGTCGACCAGGAGGCGGCGACGCCGTTCGACCTCGGGGCCGGCCGCCCGCTGCGGGCGCACCTGGTCACTCTCGCCCCCGGCGAGCACGTGCTGCTGCTGTGCCTGCACCACATCGTGTTCGACGCGCAGTCGCTGCCGGTGCTGCAGCGCGACCTCGACCACGCCTACCGCCGCGCCCTCGGGCTCGCGGCCGCGGACCTGCCCGAGCCGGTGCAGTTCGCCGAAGTGACCCGGCGGCACCGCGAAGAGCTCGAAACGGCCGACGGCGAAGACGTCCTCGGCTACTGGACCGAACGCCTCACCGGTGCGCCCGAGACGCTCGACCTCGGCACGCCGCCGCGGCAGACCGGCCCGCACGGCGCCGTGCCCGTCCCGTTCTCCCCGGACTTCGCCGAGCGCGCCGCCGCCCTCTGCGACGAGCACCGCGCGAGCTGGTACATGGTCGCGGTCGCGGCGGTGTCGGCCTGGCTGCACCGCAGCGCGAACAGCGAGGACATCACCTTCGGGCTGCCGGTGGCCAACCGGGAGGACGAGGACTCCGAGGACGTGCTCGGCCCGTGCCTCAACACCGTCGTGCTGCGCTCGCAGGCGACGTCGGGCACGACCTTCGCCGAGCTGCTCGACGAGGTCCGCGACGCGATGCTGGACGCCTTCGAGTACCAGGCGGCGCCGCTGCCCGCCGTGCTCAAGCGGCTCGACCCGCAGCGGCGGCACGGGCACACGCCGTTCCTCGACGTCATGCTCAACCTCGTCACCGGCGAGGCCAGCGGCCACGCGCTCGGCCCGGCCACGATGACGCCGAGGCCGTTCGACCGCTGGGAGCACGAGACGAAGTTCGGGCTCACCGTCACCTTCGTCGAGGAAGCCGGGAAGCTCAGCGCCGTGCTGTCCTACCGCGGCGACCGGCACCCCGCCGCGCGGGTCCAGCGGCTCGCCGACGGCCTCGGCCGGGTGCTGGACGGGATCGGCGACCTCGCCGGCCGCCCGCTCGCCGAAATCCTGCCGCCGGGCCGGGCGCAGTTCCGCGACTTCGCGCTGTCGCAGGCCGACGAGCGCGCGAGCGCCGCCGGAAAGGCGGCCCTGGACCGCTGGACGCGACGGCTCGACGGCGCGCCCGCGTTCCCCGCGCTCACCCCGCCGCTGCGGCAGGCGCAGCCGGGTTCGGTGCCGATCCCGCTGTCCCCCGCCGCCCTGCAGCAACTGCGCCGCCTGCGGGCCGAACAGCGGATGTCGTGCTCGTGGTTCATGGTCGCCGCCACCGCGCTCGCCGCGCTGCTGCACCGGTGGACCGGGCAGGACGAAGTCACCTTCGGCTTCCCGGTGGCCAACCGGGACGAATTCCCCGACCTGCTCGGCCCGTGCCTCAACACCGTCGTGCTGCGGTCCGAATGCGACGACGAGACCACCGTCCTCGGCCTGCTGCACACCGTGCGGGAAACCGCGCTGGCGGCGTTCGACGACCAGCGCGTGCCGTTCGAGGACGTCGTCGACGGGCTGCGGCCGCCGCGGCGGCCGGGCTGGACGCCGTATGCGGACGTGACGCTGGCCGCGACGGCTGTGGGCCGGGTCCGCACCGAGCTCGGCGGCGCCGCGCTCACCCCACTCGAACTGGACCACAGCGGCGCCGGGTACGCCGCCAAACTCGGCCTCACCGTCGGGTTCGAGGAGAGCAACGGCCGGCTCCACGGCACGATCCTCTACCGCGGCGACCGGATCACCGACGGCGAAGCCCACCGGATGGCCGCCTGGATCGGCCGGTTCGTCGACGCCTTCGCCGAGATCGTGCACCAGCCCGTGCGCACCCTGGACCTGCTCGGCGCCGAGCAGCTGACCGAACTCGCCGGGTTCGAGCGGACCGCGCCCGCCGCCGAACCGACGACGGTGCCCGCGCTGTTCGCCGCGCAACTCGCCGCGCGGCCGGACGCCCCGGCCGTGCGCACCGGCCGCGGCGTGCTCAGCTACGCCGCGCTCGACCGGCGGGCCGACGCCCTGGCGTCGGTGCTGCGGGCGACGGCCGAGGGCGACCGCCCGGTCGCCGCGCTGGTGCTGCCCCGCGGTGCCGACCTCGTGGTGGCCATGCTGGCCGCGTGGAAGGCCGGGTTCGTCTACAGCCCGCTGGACCCGGCCTACCCGGAAGGGCGGATCCGGTTCATCCTCGAAGACCTCGGCGCGTGCGCGGTGATCACCGACTCGGCCGCCGACCTCGCCGGCGCCGTCCCGCCGGGCACCGCGATCCTCGACGTCGGCAAGGTTCCCGAGGTCACCGCACGGCCGGCGGCGGTGCTGCCCGGCCCGGACTCGACCGCGTACGTCCTCTACACCTCGGGCACCACGGGCGAGCCCAAGGGCGTCGCCTACAGCCACGGCAGCCTCGCCCACGTCACCCGCTGGCACGTGGACACCTTCGGCGTCCGGCCCGGCGACCGCGTCAGCCAGATCCACAGCGTCGCCTTCGACATGACGGAGTACGAGGTGTGGCCCGCCCTCTGCGGCGGCGCCGAACTGCTGCCCTACGAACGTCCCGTCGTCGTGCCGGAGCTGCTCGCGTGGCTCGGCGAGCAGGACGTGACGATGTTCTTCACGCCGACGCCGCTGGCCGAGGCGCTGTGGACGACGGGCACCGCGCCGGACTCGCTGCGGTGGCTGTTCTTCGCCGGCTCGCCGCTGTCGACCGTCCCGCCGGAGACCCCGTACGGCGTCTGCGATGCCTACGGGCCGACCGAGACCTACATCACCACCACCCACGTGCTCGACGTCGCCACCGCGACCGCCCTCAACTGCGTGGGCCGGCCGATCGACGGCGTGCACGCCTACGTCCTGGACCCGGCCGGGCAGCGCTGCCCGGCCGGGATGCCCGGCGAGCTGTTCGTCGGCGGCGCGACGGTGTCGCAGGGCTACTGGGGCCGCGACGACCTCACCCGCGAGCGGTTCACCGACCGCGACCCGGACGGGCGGCCCGGCTGGATCTACCGCACCGGCGACCGGGCCCGCTGGCTGCCCGACGGCACCCTCGAGTACCTCGGCCGGCTCGACCGGCAGCTCAAGATCCGCGGCTACCGCATCGAACCGGCCGAGATCGAGACCCAGCTGCAGCTCGACCCGCTGGTCCACCAGGCCGTCGTGCGCGGGTTCCCCGGCGACGCCGCCGCGCTGGTCGCCTACCTGGTCGCGCCGCCGGGCGGGGCGCAGGACACCCAGGCGGTGCTGGCGGGGCTGAAGACGCGGCTGCCGGAGTTCATGGTGCCCAACGCCGTCGTCTGGCTGCCGGCGCTGCCGCTGAACCACCGCGGCAAGCTCGACGTCGAGGCGCTGCCCGCCCCGGGCCGCGAAGACCGCGTCGGCGCGACCGCGTGGACGGCCCCGGAAGCCGGGACCGAGCAGCGGATCGCCGCGGTCTGGTCGGCGGTGCTGGGCCTGGAGGCGGTCGGGGCGCACGACAACTTCTTCGACCTCGGCGGCAACTCCCTGCTGCTCGGGGCGCTGCACTCGCGGCTGGAACGCGAGCTGTCGATCACCCTGCCGATCCGGCGGCTGTTCGAGCACCCGACCGTGCACGCGCTGGCCCAGGCCCTCGAAGCCGGACCGGCGAAGACCACCCCTGAGTCCACTGTGGACGTACGAGGACGCGCCGAACGCGCGCGGGCGCGCCGGGCCAGGCCGGGCCGTCCCGAGAAGATGGGCGACGCCGCATGACCGAGAGCAACGCGATCGCGATCGTCGGGCTGGCCTGCCGGCTGCCGGGCGCGGAGAACGCCGGGCAGTACTGGCGGAACCTGCGCGCCGGGGTCGAAGGGATCACCCGGTTCGACCTGCCGGCCCTGGTCGCCGCCGGGGTGGACCCCGCGCTGGCGCGCCACCCGCGGTACGTCCCCGCCCGGGGCGTGCTGGCCGGCGGGGAGTGTTTCGACCGCCGGTTCTTCGGCTACAGCCCGGCCGAAGCCGCGGCCATGGACCCGCAGCAGCGGGTGTTCCTCGAGTCGTCGTCCGCCGCGCTCGACGACGCCGGCCTCGACCCGCGGCGGTTCGACGGCTGGGTCGGCGTCTACGCCGGCTGCGACATGATGAACCCGGCGCTGCAGGGCAACGGCGACGGCCTGTCCCGGATGATCGACTACGACAAGGACTACATCGCCACCCGCGTCGCCTACAAGCTCGGCCTGCGCGGCCCGGCGATGACGGTGCAGTCGGCGTGTTCGACGTCGCTGGTCGCCGTCCACCAGGCCGCCCAGAGCCTGCTCAACTACGAATGCGACGCCGCACTGGCCGGCGGCGCCTCGCTGTGGCTGCCCCAGGCCACCGGCTACCTCCACGAAGAGGGCTACATCGAGTCCGCCGACGGCCACTGCCGCCCGTTCGACGCCGCAGCCAGCGGCACCGTCGGCAGCAGCGGCGTCGCCGTCGTCGTGCTGCGGCGCCTCGAAGACGCGCTCGCCGACGGCCACCGGATCGTCGCCGTCGTGCGCGGTTCGGCGCTGAACAACGACGGCGGCACGAAGATCGGCTATACCGCGCCGTCGTTCGACGGGCAGCGGGACGTGATCCGGTTCGCCCAGGCCCAGGCCGGGGTGGACGCCGCCGACATCGCCTACGTCGAAGCGCACGGCACCGCGACCCGGGTCGGCGACCCGATCGAGGTCGCCGCGCTGACGGCCGCCTTCCGCGAGGCCACCGACGCCGTCGGGTTCTGCCGGCTCGGCGCGGTGAAGAGCAACATCGGCCACACCGGGGCCGCGGCCGGTGCCGCGGGCCTGATCAAGACCGCGCTGATGCTGAAGCACCGCGAACTGGTGCCGACGCTGCACTACCGGACCCCGAACCCGGGCCTGGAACTGGACTCCTCGCCGTTCCGGATCGCCACCGAACTCGCCCCGCTGCCCGCCGAGGGCGCGGTGCTGGCCGGGGTGAGCGCGTTCGGCGTCGGCGGCACCAACGCCCACGTCATCCTGGAGTCCCCGCCCACCGCGCCGAGCCGGACCGGCCGGTCGCGGCCGCGGGTGTTCTGCCTGTCCGGATCGACCCCGGCCGCCGTGCGCACGATCCGCACCGAGCTCGCCGACCACCTCGAAGCCGGCGAGGACGCCCTCGACGACGTCGCCTACACCCTGGCGGCCGGGCGGCGGCAGTTCCCGCACCGCAGCGCCGTGGTGGCGACCGACCGCGCCGAGGCGGCCGAAGCCCTGCGCCTCGGTGAACCGGCCACGAAGGTGTCCGCCGAGCGGGACACCGCGTTCCTCTTCCCCGGCACCAGCGTGTTGCGGGCCGGGTTCGGCGGCGCCGCGCACCGCACGCTCCCGGTGTTCCGCGAGGTGTTCGACGGCCTCGCCGAGGAGACGCGCGCGAAGTTCGGCATCGACATCGCCACCGTGCTGCGGCCCGGCGACCACGCCGGCTGGCTGCGCACGCTCGTCCACGAACAGCTGGCCCTGTTCGCGATCGGCTTCGCCTTCGCCCGCCAGCTGCAGGAATTCGGCATCGAACCGAAGGCGATGCTCGGCCACAGCGCCGGCGAATGCGTCGCCGCGGCCGTCGCCGGGCTGTGGACGCCATCGGACGCGCTGCGGGTCGTGCACGCCCGCGGCACCATCCTCGACGACGTCGAGCCCGGGCGGATGCTCGCCGTGCAGGGGCCGCCCGAGCAGGTGCGGGAGCTGCTGGCCACCCGGCCGGGGCTGGCCGTGGCCATCGAAGCGCCGCGCTACTCGGTGCTGGCCGGCCCGATCGAGCTGATCGACCGGCTGCGCACCGAGGGGTACGGCGACCGCGTGCTGGACCTCGGCGGTGCCTACCACACGGCGGCGGTCCGACCGGCCGCCGACCGGCTGGGCCGCGTCGTGGCGGAGATCCCGACCACGACGCCGGCCCTGCCCTACCTGTCCAACCTCACCGGCGGCTGGGCCGATCCCGCGAGGGTCGCGCGCGGCGACTACTGGGCCGACCACGCCGCGGGCACCGTCCGGCTGGCCGACGACGTCGAGACCCTCCTGGGCAGCTCCTGCCGGGTGTTCGTCGAGCTCGGTCCCGGCCAGACGATGACCCGGATGCTGCGCGCGCACCCGGCGTGGACCCCCGCGCACCTGGCCGTGCCGCTCACCCGGCGGGCCGAGGACAGCGAGGAGGAGAACCTCCTCGCCGCGCTGGGCGCGTTGTGGGAGCGCGGGTTCGACATCCCGGTCGAAGAGCTGACCGACGAGAAGGTCCGCTGCGCGCTGCCGCCGCACCCGTTCGAGGCCATCGACTGCGAGGCCGGCCGCCGCTGGGCGACCTCGCAGTCGGCCGCCGCCCGCCGGCACGACGTGATCGTCACCGTCGGGGAAATCCCGGCCCCGGACCTGGTGCCCGCCCTCACCACCCCGCCGTCGACGATCACGGCGTCCACTGTGGACGAAGCACTGGCCGGGACCGCGGGTGCGGTCTCGCCCGCCGTCGTGGTGGCGGTCGGGCCGGACCCGGACTCCCGCACCGGCCTCGCCCGGCTGGCGGCCGGCGCCGCGACCGCCGGCGTGCGCCTGGTCCTGCTCGGCCACGGCCTCCTCGACGACGCCCTGGTGGCGGACCTGCGTCAGGCGGGGCCGGTCACGGTGTACGACCTCGACGACGGGCCGCCGCCGACGCAGCCGCCGTTCGCCGACAGCGCGGTGCACGCCTGGCGCGGCGGCCGCTGGTGGGCCCTCGACGAAGAGCCCCGGGCCGTCGCCGCCCCGGCCCCCGAAGCCGAGGACGTCGTCGAGACGGACGCCGAGCCGGCAGACCTGCCGCGCGACGAAACGGAGTCGGCGATCGCCGAACTGTGGCGCGAGCTGCTCGGCGTGGCGAGCGTGGGCATCCACGACAACTTCTTCGACCTGGGCGGGCATTCGCTGCTGGCCACCCAGCTGACGTCCCGGCTGCGCGTGCGGTTCGAGACCGAGATCGCGATCCGGACCGTGCTCGACAATCCCACCGTCGCCGAACTCGCCCGCGTCGTCGGCGCCGCCGGCACCGGACGCCGGGCCGGCATCACCGCCCGGACCGACCGGGACGGGCCGATCCCGGCCGCGTTCGTGCAGCGGCGGCTGTGGTTCCTCGAACGGGCCGGCGCCGAATCCGCCTACGCCATCCCGCTGGCGCTGGACATCGACGGCGCCCTCGACGTCGACACCCTGCGGGCCGCCCTCACCGAGGTCGTCCGGCGGCACGAAACCCTGCGGACCGTGCTGCCCGAGCACGACGGCGAGCCGGTCCAGGTGGTGCTGCCCGCCACGCCGGTCGACCTCCCGGTGCTCGACGTCGACGAGGCCGGCCTGCCCGAAGCGCTGCAGGCCGACCTCCGCCGGCCGTTCGACCTCGCCGAGGGCCCGCTGGTGCGCGCGACGCTGTTCCGCACCGGCGAAAACCGGCACGTGTTCGCGCTGTGCATGCACCACATCATCGTCGACGGGTGGTCGCTGGACATCCTGTTCGACGAGCTCGGCCGGCTGTACAACGCCTTCCTGGCCGACCAGCCGTCGCCGCTGCCCGAGCCGCCCGTCCAGTACGGCGACTACACGCTGTGGCAGCGGGACCACCTGAGCGAAGCCCTCGACGAGGGGCTGACCTACTGGACCGGGCGGCTGGCGGGCGCGCCCACGGCCCTCGAACTGCCGACCGACCGGCCGCGGCCGCGGGTGCAGACCCACAACGGCGCCATCGCCGACCGGTGGCTGCCCGCCGGGCTGCGGGCGGACCTCGAACGGCTCGGCCGCGACCACGACGTCACCCTCTACATGACGCTGCTCGGCGCGTTCCAGGCCCTGCTGCACCGCTACACCGGGGCGACGGACCTCTGCATCGGCACCCCGGTCGCCGGCCGGACCGAGGTCGAGCTGGAGCAGATGGTCGGGTTCTTCGTCAACACGCTGGTGCTGCGCACCGAACTCGACGCCCGGCTGCCCTTCACCGAGCTGCTGGGCCGTGTCCGGGAGACGGCGATGGGTGCGTTCGCCCACCAGGACGTCCCGTTCGACCGGCTCGTCGAAGCGGTGAACCCGCAGCGCGACCCCGGCCGCAACCCGCTGTTCCAGGTGATGTTCAACCTGCTGAACATCAAGGACACCCCGCCGAGCATGACCGGCCTCGCCGTGCGGGAGCGCGACGACACCGGCCTCGGCAGCGCCCAGGTCGACCTGGCCCTCGACGTCTTCCACCGCGACGACCGGCTGCTCTGCCGGCTGGAGTACAACACCGACCTGTTCGACGAAGCGACCGCCGACCGGCTGCTCGGGCACTTCGAAACGCTGCTCGCCGGGTTCGCCGCCGCGCCGGGGACCGAGCTCGGCCGCGGCGAGCTGCTGACCGCCGAAGAACGGCGTCAGGTGCTCGACGGCTGGAACGACACGGCTGCCGCGTTCGACGCCGTGACCGTGCCGGAGCTGTTCGAGAGCCAGGTCGCCCGCACCCCGGACGAACTCGCGCTGGTGGCCCGGGACGGCCGGTACACCTACGCCGAGCTCGACGCCCGCGCGAACCGGCTCGCCCGCCACCTCGTGGCCGCGGGTGTCGGACCGGAGGACCGGGTCGCCCTGATCCTGCCGCGCACCACCGACTTCGTGGTCGCGATCCTCGGCGTGCTCAAGGCGGGCGCGGCCTACCTGCCGATCGACCCGGCCATGCCGGGCGACCGCGTCGCCGCGATGCTCGAGGACGCCGCGCCCGCCGTGGTGCTGACCGAGCTCGACGAGGAGGTCCTCGCCGCGGACGACTGGGCCCTCGACCAGGCCGAGCGCGTCCGGCCGCTGCTCCCCCGCCACCCCGCGTACCTGATCTACACCTCCGGCTCGACCGGCCGGCCCAAGGCCGTCGTGGTGGAGCACCGGAGCGTGGCGAACCTGCTGCACGAGCACCGGACCACGCTGATGGCGCCGCTGGCGCAGCGCGTCCGGCCGGTGCAGGTGGCGATCACGGCGTCGTTCTCCTTCGACACCTCGTGGGACGAGCTGCTGTGGCTGCTCGACGGCCACACGCTGCACGTCATCAGCGAAGAGGTGCGCGCCGACGCCGACGAGCTGGTCGCCTACACGGTGGCGAACCGGATCGACTTCCTCGACGTGACGCCGTCCTACGCCAAGCCGCTGCTGGCCGCCGGGCTGCTCGACGACCCGGCGCACGCACCCGCGATCCTGTCGCTGGGCGGCGAGGCCATCGACGCGGCCCTGTGGGCGGAGGTGGCGGCCGCGCCGCGGACCGCCGCCTACAACTACTACGGGCCCACTGAGTGCACTGTGGACACCCTCGCCTGCCGGATCGTCGCGGGGACCACGGTTTCGCTCGGCCGTCCGCTGGCCAACACGCGGGCCTACGTGCTGAGCCCGCAGCTGCAGCCGGTGCCGCCCGGCGTCCCGGGCGAGCTGTACCTGGCGGGCGCGGTGCTGGCCCGCGGCTACTTCGGCCGCCCGGACCTGACGGCCACGCGGTTCGTCGCCGACCCGTTCGGCGCGCCGGGCACGCGGATGTACCGCACCGGGGACCTGGTGCGCTGGCAGGCCGGGGGCACGCTGGAGTACCTCGGCCGCACCGACGACCAGGTCAAGATCCGCGGGTTCCGGATCGAGCCGGGCGAGATCGAAGGGGTGCTCACCGGCCACCCCGCGGTGGCGCAGGCCGCCGTCATCGCCCGGGAGGACCGGCCGGGCGACCCGCGCCTGGTCGCCTACGTGGTGCCCGCCGACCTCGACCCCGGTGAGCTCCGGACGTTCGCCGGCCGCTCACTGCCGGACTACATGGTGCCCGCCGCGGTCGTGCCGCTCGCCGAGATCCCGTTGAACACCAACGGGAAACTCGACCGGAAGGCGTTGCCGGCCCCGGACTTCACCGGCTCGGCGGCCTCACGGGCGCCGCGCACGCCGGAAGAGCGGGTGCTGGCGGAGCTGTTCTCCGGCCTGCTCTCGGTGTCGCCCATCGGCATCGACGACGACTTCTTCGCCCTCGGCGGGCATTCGCTGCTGGCCACGCGGCTGGTCACCCGGATCCGCTCGGCGTTCGGCGCCGAACTGCCGGTGCGCGCGCTGTTCGAGGCGCCGACCGTCGCCGGGCTCGCGGCGCTGCTGTCCGCGGCCGGCCGGGCGACGGCCCGCCCGGCCCTGCTCGGCGGGCCGCGCCCCGACGTGCTGCCGCTGTCGTTCGCCCAGCAGCGGCTGTGGTTCCTCAACCGGCTGGCCGGCCCCGACTCGACGTACAACCTGCCCTTCGCGCTCCGGCTGACCGGCACGCTCGACGTCGACGCGCTGCGCCGGGCGCTGGCCGACGTCACCGGGCGCCACGAGGCCCTGCGCACGGTCTACCCGGAGGTCGACGGCGAACCGCGTCAGGTGATCCTCGACGCCGAACCCGGCCTGACCGTCACCGAGCCCAGCGAGCTCGAACGGACGCTCGAAGCCTGGTGCGAGCAGGGTTTCGACCTGACGAGCGAGCTGCCGCTGCGGGCGCACCTGGCCCGCGTCGCCCCGGAGGAGCACGTCCTGGTCGTGGTGTTCCACCACATCGCGTGCGACGGCTGGTCGCTGGCCCCGTTCACCCGCGACCTGGGCACCGCCTACGAGGCCCGGCTGGCCGGCGCGGCTCCGGAGTGGACCCCGCTGCCCGTCCAGTACGCGGATTATGCGTTGTGGCAACGGGAATCCCTCGGTGACGAAGGCGACCCGGACGCCGCTTTGGCCCGGCAGCTCGCCTACTGGCGCGACGCGCTGGAGGGCAGCCCCGAGCTCCTGGAGCTGCCGCTGGACCGGCCGCGCCGGGCCGACACCGGCCACAGCGGCGGCGTGTTCGACTTCCGTCTCGACGCCGAGCTGCGCGACGGGCTGAACGAGCTCGCCCGCGAGTCCGGGTGCACGCTGTTCATGGTGCTGCAGGCCGGTTTGGCGGCGCTGCTGACGCGGTCGGGGGCCGGCACGGACCTGCCGATCGGATCGGTGGTGGCGGGCCGGCACGCCGAGGAACTCGACGACCTGGTCGGGATGTTCGTCAACACGATCGTCCTGCGCACCGACACCGCCGGCGACCCGGCGTTCCGGGAGCTGCTGGGCCGGGTCAAGGACGGTGCCCTCGGGGCGCTGGTGCACCAGGACCTGCCGTTCGACCGCCTGGTGGAGAACCTCAACCCGGCCCGGTCGCTGGCCGCGCACCCGCTGTTCCAGGTGGCGCTGGTCCTGCAGAACACCGCCGACGAGGACATCTGTCTGCCGGGCCTGCGGGCGCGGCCGGAAGCGGTCGGTGCCGTCGGCGCGAAGTTCGACCTGACCTTCAACCTCGGCGAGGACGGCGACGGCATCGAAGGCGCCGTCGAATACCGCACCGACCTGTTCGACGAGGCCACCGCGGCGGCACTGGCCGACCGGTTCACCCGGCTGCTGACCGCGGCCACCGCCGATCCCGGCACCCGCGTCAGCGAGTTCGACCTGCTCTCGGCGGCCGACCTGACGCTGGTGCTGCCGTCGGCCGAGGTGGCTCCGGTGCCGCAGCGGACGTTCCCGGAGATGGTCCAGGACGCCGTCGCGGCCCACCCGGACGAGATCGCCGTGGTGGACGACGACGTCGAGTGGACCTACGCCGAGCTGCACGCGCGGTCCGGCCGGCTCGCCGGGATCCTCGTCGAGCGCGGTGTCGGCCCGGAGGACGTGGTGGCGCTGGCGCTGCCGCGCTCGGCCGAGCTGATCGCCGCGATGCTGGCGGTGCAGCGGGCGGGCGGTGCGTACCTGGCGATCGACCCGGACTACCCGGCCAAGCGGATCGCCTACCTCCTGGCGGACGCCGAGCCCGCGCTGGTCATCAGCACCGGGGCGATCGCGGCGGAGCTGCCGGCGCACGACCGCCCGGTCGTCCTGCTCGAAGCGCTCGAGCCGGCCGGGCCGCCGCCCGCCGCGCCGCGCGCGGACCTGCAGAACCTCGCCTACGTCATCTACACCTCGGGCTCGACGGGCCGGCCGAAGGGCGTCGCCGTCACGCACGCCGGGCTGGCCGCGCTCGCCGCCGACCAGGCGGCGCGGTTCGAGGCGGGCCCCGGGGACGCCATCCTGCAGTTCGCCTCGCCGAGCTTCGACGCGTCGGTGCTCGACCTGGCGATGGGCCTGACGACCGGCGCCCGGCTGGTGCTCGCCGCGGCCGACCGGCGGCTGCCCGGCCCGGCCCTGACCGAGCTGCTGACCGGCCGCGCGATCACCCACCTCCACGTGCCGCCGTCGGTGCTGGCGTTCCTGGAACCCGACGAGGTCCCGGCGGGGATGGCCGTGATCGTCGGCGGTGAGGCGTTCCCGGCGGACCTGGCCGCGCGCTGGGCGCCTGGGCGGCTGCTGGTCAACGTCTACGGCCCGACCGAGGCGACCGTGTACACGACGGCCAGCGACCCGCTGACCGGGGACGGGAACCCGCCGATCGGGCGGTCGGTCCGGGACACCCGGCAGTACGTGCTCGACAGCGCGTTGCGGCCGGTGCCGCCCGGAATCACCGGCGAGCTGTACCTGGCGGGCCCCGGCCTGGCCCGCGGCTACCTCGGCCGGCCCGGCACCACCGCGGAACGGTTCGTGGCGAACCCGTTCGGCGCGCCCGGAACGCGGATGTACCGCACCGGCGACCTGGTCCGCCGGCGGCGTGACGGGAACCTGGAGTACCTGGGCCGCGCGGACGGCCAGGTCAAGGTCCGGGGCTTCCGGATCGAGACCGGCGAGGTCGAGGCGGTGCTGGCCGAGCACGCGGACGTGGCGCGCGCGGTCGTCGTGGTCCGGGAGGACCGGCCGGGCGACCCGCGGCTGGTCGCCTACGTCGTCGCCGAAGCCGGTGCGACCCCGGTGTTGCGGGAATGGCTGGTCGAACGGCTGCCGGCGCACCTGGTGCCGTCCGCGTTCGTCGTCCTGGACGCCATCCCGGTCACGCCGAACGGCAAGGCCGACCGGGCCGCGCTGCCGGCCCCCGACGTCGCCCCGGCCGGCCGCGCCCCGCGAACGGCCCGCGAGGTCGCGTTGTGCGGCCTGTTCGCCGAAACGCTGGGCCTGGAACGCGTCGGCGTCGACGACGGGTTCTTCGAGCTGGGCGGGCATTCCCTGCTGGCGGTCAAGCTGATGAGCCGGATCCGCACGGCACTGGGCGCCGACGTCCCGGTCCGCACGCTGTTCGCCGCACCGACGCCCGAGGAGCTGGCGAAGCGGCTGGACCGCGACGAGGCGCCGGAGACCGGCCGCGAGGTGCTGCTGACGATCCGGACCACCGGAACCGAGCCGCCGTTGTTCTGCGTGCACCCGATTTCGGGGCTCAGCTGGTGCTACACGGGCCTGCTGCCGTTCCTGCCGGCCCGCCCGGTGTACGGCCTGCAGGCGCGGCGCACGGACCCGCCGGCGAGCCTGCAGGCGATGGTCGAGGACTACGTGACGCAGCTGAAGACGGCGCAGCCATCGGGCCCGTACCACCTGCTGGGCTGGTCGGCGGGCGGAACGATCGCCCACGCGATCGCCTGCCACCTCCAGCGCACCGGCGAGCAGGTCCACTTCCTGGGCTTGCTGGATTCGGTACCGGGCCAGGCCGAAGTCGACCGCCCGGCAATAGCGGCCGCCATCGGCGACGACCTGGGTGCGACGGGCGAGGACCTGGCCACGTTGGTCGAGAGCGGAATCCACACGCACCGCCTGATCGAGGCATCCCCACCGGGCCGTTTTGAGGGCAACCTGGTGTACCTGACGGCAGCCCGCGACGAATCCCCGTCGGCTTCGGCGTGGCGTGAGCACATCACGGGCGGGCTGGAGGAGTACCGCATCGACTGCCACCACACGACGATGCTGCGCCAGGGCCCCCTGGGCGACATCGGGCCGATCATCGCCGCCGAGCTGAAGAGGGCAGTGTCTTGACGAACCCGTTCGAGAACGACGACGCGCAGTACGTGGTGCTGGTGAACGAGGAAGGTCAGCATTCGCTGTGGCCGGCGGAGGTGGAGGTACCGGCGGGCTGGCGGAGCGTGCGGCCGGCGGACAGCCGGAAGGGCAGCGTGGAGTACGTCGAGTCGGCTTGGCGGGACATGCGCCCGTTGAGCTTGGTGGAGCGGCAGGACTGAGGCAGGGTGACGGCGGTCAACACGGCGGAGCATAGGGCCGGTCGACCACGTAGCTCTCCCATTCCTGCACCGTGATGCGCTGGCCCACGGCGGCACAGATCTCCGCCGCCGCACGGTCCGGATCGGTCTCCCAGAGCCGCAGTGCCTTCTCCGCGGTACCGGCGGCCAGGGTCCGTCCGTCCGGTGCGAACTCGACGACGAACACCGCGTCCGTGGGCGCGCTGAGGGTGGCGAGCCACTTGGGCGAGGACGGGTCTGTGACGTCCCATGTCCAAACCGTGCGGTCGTACCCTCCTGCGGCCAGTGTCTTCCCGTCCGGGCTGAAGGCAACCGAGTAGACGTAGTTCGTCGCGCCCACCAGCGGTGCGCCGACGCTGGCCGGGGCGTGTGGGTCGCGAAGGTCCCAGATCCTGACGGTCTTGTCGGCGCTGCCGGCCGCCAGCAACCGGCCCTGGGGACTGAAGACGACCGAATGCACGTAGCCTGCGAACCCCTCGAGCGTCGGCAGCGGTTCGGGCGCAGCAGGGCGGGTGATGTTCCACAGCCAGACTTTGTAGTCCAGGCTGCCGGCGGCCAGGAGGGTGTCGTCGGCGCTGAACGAGAGCGAATAGACGCTGTTCGCGGGACCGTCCAGACGCGCGGCGAGGGTGCCCCCGTTCCGGTTCGACAGATCCCACAACGTCACCGTGTGCTCGTCGGTGCCCACGGCCAGGAAACGGCCGTCGTGGCTGAACTCCAGCGTCTCGACGAGGCTGCTGCCGGTGCGCAACGGTAGTCCGAGCGTGGCCGGTCTGCCCGGGTCCGAGACGTCGAAGAGGACGACGCGCCCGTCGTCCATACCGCTGGCCACGGTCCGGCCGTCCGGGCTGATGCTCACCGAACCGGAGAACTTGGCGCCGGTGAGGGGGTTCGTGAGGACGACCCCGCGCTGCCCCGGATGTCTCGGGTCGGTGGTGTCCCAGAGTTCGTTCGTGTCCGGTGCGATCCCGGCACTGGTGACGAGCAGGCTCCCGCGGCCCGCGTACTCCATCGAGAACACGGAATTCGCCCGGTCGCCGATGACCTGACCCGGAACCGGCCACAGCCGCGTCACCCCGTCGGCAGCGACCGTGACCAAGGTCTTGCCGTCGTCGAGGAAGCCTGTCCCGGTGACCGGCCCCGGGTGGGGCAGGGTGACCACGATTCGCCCGGTAGCCCGGTCCCACAGCCGCACGGAACTGTCCGAACTGGCGGCCGCGACCGTCCGGCCGTCCGGTGCCACCGCGACCGCGTTCACCCGCCCGCTGGCGCCACTCAGCGAGGGAAGTGGAGCGGGATTCCGGAGGTCGGCGACGTTCCAGAGGTAGACGTTCTTGTCCGCGCTGCCCGCGACCAGCGTCCGATCGTCCCCGCTGAAGACGACGGAGTACACCTTGCCCGTGGGGCCGGTCAGGGGATTGCCCAGCGCTTGGGGCCGCCCGGCATCCGAAACATCCCAGAACGGTCGGCGGGCCGCCGCTGGCGACACGGTCGGCCAGGAAACCGATGGTGTGGAGGAACACTTGGCGATCGCGAGCCGCCACGGCCGTGCTGAACAGTTCTTCGAACTGGTCGACGATCAGCACGGCTCCGTCACGGGCGTCGGCCTCCAAGCGTCGCCGGAGCGCAGGAAGCAGGCAACGCCAGGCGAGATCCTCCGGCTCCTCGGAAGCGAGTTCCCGCGCGAGGTCCGCCTCGGCGACGCCGAGAAGGGCCGCCAGCCGGTGGCAGGGGGCCTCGCCGGGCGTCATGAACAGCGGCAGCCGGTTCCCCTCGGCCGCCGCGCCAACCGTCGGCATCACGCCGGCCCGGAGCACGGACGACTTCCCCGCGCCGGACGAGCCGACGACGAACAACGGACGCCCCCGTGACGGGCGTTCGCGGATGCGGGCCAGGATGAGTTCGGTGATGCGGGCGCGCCCGAAGAACCAGCCGGCGTCGTGCTGGTCGAAAGACTCCAGCCCCAGGTACGGGATCGGGCCGTCCGCCGGCTCGGGCCCGGGACGCTGCCGGATCCGGTCGATGGCTTCGAACCACCGGCGTACGGTGCCTTCGTCGGTGACGCCGAAGATCTTGAGCAGCCGGACGAATCCTTCGTTTCCGCCGCTCTGCGGAAGATTGCGGCCGTGAAGGTAACCGTTCAGCGTGGTCACCGGAATATCGGCCCGGCGGGCCGCCTCCCGCCCGGTGAGCCGAGCACGAATACGCAGTCCCTCCAGCGCGCGGCCGAACTCCTGACGATTCTTGATCTCCTCCGGAGCGAATTCGTGATCATCCACGAGTAGGCCCTCCCCTCGGTCCCCGGCGACAGAACCCTGGTCGCCCGCGGTTCCATGAACGTTTCGGAAAGCCGCCGGATTGCGGCGGAAAACCGGTTTGGCTCACCCGCCCGGCCCAGCGGCCACACCACCGGGGATGTACGAAACCGTTCGAACTCGTCATCACCGGGCCGGCCCGAACGTACCGACATGTTCGACCATCTCCGGCGAGCTTCCGCCGCGACCGCGATCGGACCTTGACTGGGCTGATCGACCGCTCGACCGACAAAGGGAGGATCACCATGATCAAAACCAGGAACCGGCGGTGGGCGCGGGTACTCGGAGCCACCGGCGCGGCGGGTGCCCTGCTCGTCGCCACGGCCGCCGCCGCCGATGCCAGCTGGTTCAGCGCGTACGTCGGCGCGAGCGGGGTGAACGTCCGCGACTGTTATCACCCGTCCGTGCACCTTCCGCCGAGCACCAGCTGCACGTACCAGACGAACCTGGGATCGGGGACACCGGTGCACATCGTGTGCCAGCGATCAGGCCAGAACATCTCCGGCGATCCGGTGTGGGATTACATCACCTACTCCGGCGGGGAAGGCTTCGCCGCCGACTACTACATCAACACCGGCTACGCTTCCTGGATCCCCGGAATCGACATCTGCACCTGACTCCCGCGCCAGTCCGGCCGGGGGTGCTCGTCGCCGTCCGCGGCGAGCACCCCCGGCCGCCGACCTGATCCGGCCGGCTCCACAGTCAGGTGCCGGCTTGACTGGTAGGCTCGTCAGAGGCTTGAATTCCGACGGAACGGAAGTGCGGTTCCATGCTTGAACTCGTACTCATTCCCAAGATATTTCCTCCGGCATTGCGCAACCAGCGGGCAATTCCCCGAAAAGTCTGAATCCCCGTGACGAAATCACCGTCGGCAAAACGACGGCCCTTGGCGAACGGATCCGGGTGGAGGGCGGATGCCGGACGAGCATGAGGACCACGCCGACGGCGGGAGCGCCAACGAGGTCTCCGGATCCGCCTCGGCCGTGGTTCAGGCCGGTTCCATCGTCGGCGACGTGCACCTGCACCCCGGCCGGCCCGCTGCCGCCCGGCCGCACGAGCTGCCCGCGGACGTGTACGCGTTCACCGACCGCGAAGAACAGCTCGCCGACATGGATCTGTTGCTCGCGTCCACCGAAGGGGAGCCGTCGACCGCCGCCGTGGTGATCTCCGCGGTTTCCGGTACCGCGGGGGTCGGCAAGACCGCGTTCGCGGCGCACTGGGCTCATCGCGTCAGCGAACGGTTTCCCGACGGCCAGCTCTACGTCAACCTGCGGGGTTACGGGCCCGATCGGCCGATGCCGCCCACCGAGGCGCTCGCCGGCTTCCTGCGCTCGCTCGGCGTACCGCACGAGGACATACCGTACGAGCTCGACGAACGAGCGGCGCGGTTCCGCAGCCTCGCCGCCGGGCAGCGGATGCTGATCGTGCTGGACAACGCGCGCTCCGCCGAGCAGGTCCGGCCGATGCTGCCGGGTACCTCGTCCTGCCTGGTCCTGGTCACGAGCCGCGACACCCTGCCCGGACTCATCTCCCGGGACGGGGCGCGCCGGGTCAATCTCGACCTCCTGCCGCACGGACAGGCGGTCTCACTGCTGCGCATGCTGATCGGCCCGCGGATCGACGCCGAGCCCCGAGCCGCCGACGCGCTGGTCCGGCACTGTGCCCGGCTTCCCCTCGCGCTGCGCATCGCCGCCGATCTCGCCGTCACGAACCCGGAACTGACGCTCGCCGAACTCGTCGACGAACTGGCGGACGAGCAGCGAAGGCTCGATCTGCTCGACGCCGGACACGATCCCTACACCGCGGTCCGCGCCGTGCTGTCCTGGTCGTACCGGAACCTCGAACCGGACGAAGCACGGACGTTCCGGTTGCTCGGCCTGCATCCCGGGCGCGAGTTCGATCCGGTCAGCGCCTCGGTGCTGGTCACCGGAACGCCGGAACGGGCACGCCGGCTGCTCGACTCACTCGTCCGTGGCCACCTGGTGGAGCGCACGCGCGGGGGCCGCTACCAGATGCACGACCTGCTCCGGGTGTACGCGGCCGACCTGGTGGCCCAGGAGGAAGCCGAGGAGATCCAGCAGGAAGCGCTCCGGCGGCTGTTCGACTTCTACCTGCGCACGGCATCGCTGGCGATGGACATCCTGCTCCCCCAGGAACGCGCCCGCCGCCCGGTGCTGCCGGGGACCGGTACCCGGGCCGATCTCGTCGACGACGACCAGGCGATGCGCTGGCTCGAGACCGAGCGGCCCACGTTCTCGGCCATCGCGGCGCAGACGGTGGACACCACGTGGACGGTCTACACGACCCTGTTGTCCGCGACCCTCTACCGCTTCTTCGACATCTGCGGGCACTTCGATGACGCCGTCACACTGCACAACCTCGCGGTCGTGGCGGGCAGGCAGGAGGACGACCAGGTCGCGATCGGCCGCGCGCTGCACAACCTCGGTGCCGTGTACCAGCGGCTCGGGCGTTACCTGGACGCCCGTGACTACCTGGAGCAGGCGATCACGGTGACCCACGAGGCCGGCGAGCCGAAGGTGGAGGCACTGGCGCTGGCCGACCTCGGCCATGTGCACATGCTGCTGGGCCGGCTCGACGATGCCCTCGAGTGCGATGGGCGGGCACTGGAGTTGTTCGAGGCCGGGACGGACCGCACCGGACAGGGACAGGTGCTCAACAACATGGGTCTCGTGCTGGACCGGCTGCACCGGTACGAGGAGTCGGCCGAACACTCCCAGCGGGCACTCGCGCTGTTCCGGGAGACCGGTGACCGGCCTCGGCAGGGATACGCCCTCAACGACATCGGCGTAGTGCTCCAGCACCTGTCGCGGTACCCGGAGGCGTTGAACTACCACGAAGAGGCCCTCGTCCTCGCTCGCGACACCCGCGACCGCGCACTGGAGGCGGAAGCGCTGAACGGGCTGGGCAACGCCACACGGCAGATCGAGGTTTCGGAATCGATCATCGACTACCACCGGGAAGCGTTGCACATCGCCGAGCGGATCGGTGATCGCCACGAACAGGCCCAAGCGCACGAAGGACTCGCCGAGACACACGAATCCTTGGGAAACCGTGCCGAAGCCCGGGAACGGTGGCGTTCGGCCTGGGAGATCTACCGCGAACTCGGCGCTCCGGAGGCCGTCGCGGCCGGTCGCCGGTTGTCCGCGCTGACCGAGTGATCACGTCGTCGAACGAGTGGGAGGATCTGTGCTGACCCAGGCAACGGTGGTGGGGTGGCTCGTTCTGCTGACCGTGTTCACGATCTTGACCAGGCGCCTGCGGTTCGGTTTCTCCGGCGAGGACTGCCGGGCGATGACCGTGCAACGGTCGGCTCTCGTCTCGATGCCCGCACCGGCTCGCCACCACCTCGAGTGGGCCGGACTGCCGGATCCCCCGTTCTTCGACGCCGTTATCGTCCCTTCCGCCCGTGGAGCCGAGGGCGTCAGGCGAGCCGCCGAAACAGCGCGCAACGCCCGTTCCTGCCTGGTGGTCTTCGCCAGTGAGCGGACCGTCGCGTCGGACGTCGATCGTGTGCTGGCGGAGCTGGGCTGGACGCCGGAGAACGCCCTGGTCCTGACTCGAAGCGAGTTCGCCCACGCGGACCGGCTTCGGTTGCGGACGTTCGGAGGCTCGTATGCCGCCGCGGCGCGGGAGCTGAGCGAGAAGAAGAACGCCGGCCTGCTCCTGGCCCGGATGATGGGCTGGCGGAGCGTCCTGTTCGTCGACGACGACGTGCAGTCGATCGGGCGGGCGCAGCTGTGCGACGCGGCGGCCCTGCTGGCCGGCGTCGACCGGGCCGGTGCCGGGCGCCTGCTGGTCGGCTGGGCGATCAACGACTTCCCGGACTTCTCCTCGGTCGAATACGCGCGGTCCTACGGTACGGGCGAGTGGCGGCACTTCGTGAGTGGCGGGGCGATGGCCCTGCGCTGCGCGCAGGACTTGCCGTTCTTCCCGCCCGTCTACAACGAAGACATGGTGCTTGCGCTCGATGTCCTGCACGGCGATCCGGAAGCCGCCTGCGTCGCGGGGACGCTGACCCAGGACCAGTACGACCCGTTCGGGGATCTCCACCGCGTCGCCGGGCAGGAGTTCGGCGAGGTGCTGGTCGAGGGCCTGGTCCGCGCTCGTGGCTCGGCCGACGCCGTCCGGCCGGAGTTCTGGCGCACCGTACTGCTCGACCGGGTCACCCTGTTGCGAGAGTTGTCGGCCAAGCTGAACGCACTCGGGGTGCACGACGGTGAGCGGGTAGTCGAGGTGGCCCTCGGGACGCATCGCGACCGGTGGCCGGCGGTGCTGGCCACCTTCGCCGCGGACTGGACGCGTGACCTGGAAACCCTGCGTGAGTTCCAGCGTGACCTGCCGGCGGTGAAGCAGCTCGAGGCGGCTGCTGCGGTCCTGTGCTCGGCCACCCGGGCGTTGCCTGGAGACCGGAACTGAGGGGGACCCCGCGACCGGGGTCCCCCTCACCGTTGTTCGGCTCCTAACGCTGCAGGGTCAGCACGCCCGGCCGCCAGGGCAGCTGGTCGTACGGGCCGCTCGCGTTGGGTGCCTTGCCCTGGTACAGCAGCTGCAGGTTGCACGGGTCGATCGTCATCGTCTGGTCCGGGTTGTTGCGGACCAGGTCGCCGTGGCTGATGTCGTTCGTCCAGCTTGCGCCGCTGTTGGCCTTGCCCGCGAACGGGTTGCTCTCGCTCGCCGCCTGCGGGGTCCACGAGCCGCTGAGGCTGGTCGCGGTGAACGACCGGAAGTAGCGGCCGCCCGAGCCCATTGCCTCGACGATCATCAGGTACTGGCTCTGGCCCTGGACCTTGTACACCTGGACCGCTTCGAACAGGTTGGCCTGGGAGTCGCTCATGACCGTCGTGTAGTTCGAGCCGAAGCTGCCCGGGAAGTTGCCGATCGGCATGCTCGCCCGGTAGATCTTGCCGTTGTCACCGGCGAAGAACAGGTACATGTTCTGGCCGTCGGCGATCAGGGTCTGGTCGATCGGGCCGGTGCCGGAGCCGGAGATGCTGCCGGTGAACAGCGGCTGCGGTGACGACCAGCCGTTGGGGTTGGTCGGGTCGCTCGACGTGCGGTAGATGAACGGCCACGCGCCCCACTGGTAGGCCAGCACCCAGATGTTCTTCGGCGCGAAGTAGAACAGCGTCGGCGCCACCGTGCCCTGGTTCATCCCGGTCTGGCCGGCCGAGGCCATGTCGGACCAGTTCGTGAACGGGGTGAAGGCCATCGAGCCGTACGACGACCCCGAGACGTTCGACGCGTAGACCAGGTGCTTGCCGTTGTAGACGACGTTGGTGAAGTCCTTGAGCGAGACCCAGCCGTTCTTCGGCTGCGCCAGCGCCCCGGTCGAGGACCAGCGGTACGACGACGGCAGGGAGCAGGTGCCGCCCGGGGTCGTCGTCGTGGGGGTGGTCGTCGGGGTCGAGCCCGACAGGCCCGTCCACTTCTGGTTGCTGCCGCCGTTGCACGTCCAGATCTCCACGGCGGTGCCGTTGGCCGTGCCGGCGCCCGTGACGTCCAGGCAGAGCCCGGACTGCACCCCGACGATCGTGCCGTCGGAGTTGACCCGCCACTGCTGGTTGGCGCCGCCGTGGCAGGTCCAGATCTGCACCCGGGCGCCGGCCGTCGTCGCGGCGCCGGACACGTCCAGGCACTTGCCGCCGAACACCGTCAGCTGGCCACTGGCCGTCGACGTCCACTGCTGGCCCGCGCCGCCCGAGCAGTCGTAGATCTGCACGGCGGTGCCGTCGGCCTGGTTCGCGTTCGGGACGTCCAGGCACCGGCTCGAACCGACCCCGTGCAGGGCGCCGGTGACGTCGGCCGAGGCCGCGCCGGCGCCCAGCGTCACGGCCACCGCCGTCGCCGCCGCGACCGTCGCCGCGGCGGCGAGGACGGCGATCCGGGATCGGGCCCTGCTGGTACTTGCTCTGTTCATGACGACCTTCTCCCGGTTCAACGGCGGTGTTATCGCTAACATTCAGGTCGGGCCAGCCTGGACTCGGGAAAGAACAAATGTCAATCCGCGCGCCCGGCGGCCGGAATGTCCGGACAGCCGGGCGCGCGGCGTGCCACCTCACAGGCGTGCCACATAGTCCACAATGGACAACTCGGCGGTGAAACTTACACCCCGCGGGGTCTGCTCAGGCGGTGGTGCGCAGCCGGGCGACGGCCGCGAAGATGCCCGGCCGGTCGTAGCTGCCGGTGGGCAGGGTGGCGCCGTGGGCGTGGCGGACGATGCCCTGGGCGTCGACGAGGACGCTGCCGGACTGCTGCATCGAGCCGAACAGCTTCCGGCCGAGGCCGACCAGCTCGTGGGGACGGCCGGTGAGGACCGGGAACGGGATCCGGTGCTTCGCCCGCCACGCGGCCGCGGCCGGCCGGTCCTCCGGGACGGCGATGACCACCCGGACGTCGGCGGCGGCCAGTACGCCGGCGCTCTCGACGAGCTCGCGGACGTGCCGGTTGCAGACCGGGCACGACGCGGACCGCATGAAGTAGAGCAGCGTCGCTTGGCCGGCGAGGCGGACGGGCCGCCCTTCGGTGTCTTCCAGCACCAGTGGCGGTGCGGGCGATCCGGCTTCGAGCACGGGGAACTTCCTTTCAGGTGCGGGGAGAGGCGTGCAGCCGTAGCCGGACGGCGGTCCGGGCCCGGTGGAGGTGGGACTTCATCGCCGCGGTGCTCAGGCCGAGGCCGTCGGCGACCGTGCGCCCCGGCTGCCCCAGGACGTCGCGCATGATGAGCACGCGGCGCTGGAGGTCCGGCAACGCCCGGATGGCTTCGGCGACGCGCTCGGCCTCCAGCCGCCGAGCACTTCGTCCTCGGCCGACGCCGCGGGGCCGGGCTCCGGCACCTCGTCCCGGCGGCGCTCGATGCGGCGCAGGCATTCGTTCCGGACGATCCGGAACATCCAGGACGCCAGCGCCGCCGTCGCCCGCAACGACCCGATCTTGCGGTAGAGGACGATCAAGGCCTCCTGAGCGGCGTCCTCGGCGTCCTGCGGCGACGCACAGAGGTGATCGGCGAAGCGCCGCACGTGGGGATGTGCCCCGTGCACCACCGCGGTGATCGACTCGAGGTCACCCCGCTGCGCGGCTTCGACGAGCTGCTCGCTGACCCACCCCATGCACTCTCTCCCTCTCGACGTGACCGACACCCATAAGAGGGGACGTCACCCCGAAAGGATTCACCGCCCGAGGTGGGCCGTGAAGAAGGCGGCCAGTTCGTCGACCGCCGGGCCGACGTGCTGCTCGCGGTCGTACAGGTCGACGTGGGTCGCGCCCTCGATCCACCGCAGCTGCGCCGGCTCGGCGACCTCGGTCGACATGCGCGCGGTGACCGCTTCGGTGCCGACGACCATCAGCAGCGGCCGGGGCGCGATCAGCCCGGCGAAGCGGCCCGCGTCGAACGCGACGATCCGGTCGAGGCTGTCCCAGGTGAACTCCGCCGCCGCGCGCGGGTGGAACGCCCGGCCGGTGCGGTAGTAGTCGAACCCCTCGAAGCCGTGCTGCCCGCCGGCGGCGCGGGCGTCCTCGGCGGTCGGCGGGAAGATCGGGAACGACGTCATCTTCTCGCCGCGGGCTTCGGCGGTGCGGGCCGCGGCCGCGGCGTCGAGCATCCCCTGAACGACCGCGGGGTCCTGGGTGCCGTCGGCCCCTTCGCGGAACATCCGGCCGACGTCGGCGGCGCTGACCGTCGCGACGGCCCGGATCCGGTGGTCGGTGGCCGCGGCGGGCAGCACGTAGCCACCGGAGGCGCAGATGCCGAGCGCGCCGATGCGGCCGGCGTCGACCTCGGGCCGGGTTGTCAGGAACGACACGGCGGCCTTGAGGTCCTCGACGCGCTGACCGGGGTCTTCCAGGCCACGCGGCAGGCCGCCGCTCTCACCCTGGTAGGCGGCGTCGAAGGCGAGGGTGGCGAAGCCGCGCTCGGCGAGGCGGCGGGCGTAGAGGCCGGCGGTCTGTTCTTTGACGCCGCCGGCCGGGTGGCCGACGACCACGGCCGGCAACGGGCCGTCGTGGCCGGGCAGGTACAGGTGGCCGGCGAGGTCGACACCGGCGCTGGGGAAGCTCACGTTCTCGGGCATGCCTCCACCTTCGGGCCCGCTCGCCTGGGGCGTAAGAGGCCGGTTTCTGCCTGGGACGGCGGCTTCGGGGGAACGATCCTGCCCACCCACGGCCGGGGTCCGCGGGGGACAATCGGCGGTATGGAGCCCACCGGACGGCCGAAGGACCTCGGCGACTTCCTCAAGGCGCGCCGCGCGCAGCTGAGCCCGCGCGACGTCGGCCTGCCGGAGACCCCGCGCCGCGTCACGGGACTGCGCCGGGAGGAGGTCGCCCAGCTGGCGGCGATCAGCGTCGACTACCTGACGCGGCTCGAACAGGGGCGCGTCCAGGCGTCGGCGTCGGTGCTGGCGACGCTCGCCCGGGCGCTCCGGTTGAGCGAGGACCAGCAGGTGTACGTGTACGAGCTGGCGGCCAAGCCGTTCCGCCGCCCCCGCCGCCGCCCGGGCGAGAAGGTGCGTCCGGCGATGAAGCGGCTGCTGGACCAGCTGGTCTCGACGCCCGCCATGGTGCTGGGCCGCCGGCTGGACATCGTGGCGTGGAATCCTTCGGCGGCGGCGTTGTTCACGGATTTCGCCCGTTATCCGGCCGCGCGGCGGAACTACGTGTACCTGCTGTTCGCCGATTCCGCGATGCGCGAGTTGCACGTTTCCTGGGAGGAGGCGGCCCGCACGGCCGTGGCGGCGCTGCACCTGGAGGCGGCGCAGGAGCCGGACGCGCCGGAGCTGGCGGATCTGGTGGGTGAGCTGGCGGTGCACCACCCGGAGTTCCGGACCTGGTGGGCGGCTCATCATGTGACGAGTGCGAGTTATGGGGTCAAGCGGTATCGGCATCCGGTGGTCGGAGAGCTGGCGTTGGACTGCGACATGTGGGAGAGCCCGGACGGCAGCGGGCAGCGGCTGATGGTGCTGACGGCTGAGCCGGGGTCGGCTTCGGATGAGGGGCTGCGGATCCTGGCTTCGTGGACGGCCGATGAGGTTTCACCGGGGTGAGGCCGGAACCCGGGCCAGCGCGGCGCGGAGGATTTCACCGAGGTCGGAGACCTGGATGCCGAGAGCTTGTCTCCACTCGACCAGCTGGGTCAGGGACGTGCCCTTTTTGTGAGCCGTTTCGATCAACACTTGCAGTCTGGGAGGTATTCTTCGTTCCAGGAACGCATCATCGAGGCCACGCCACGTCAGCAGATCCAAGGCGCTGTCGAACGTCAACCCCGGCGGCAACCCGGAAAACGAGACCTCTACGCCGTACGAGCGAACAAGCTTTTCCAACTCGGGCAGTGGCACGCGCAGACGGTCGGCCGCCACGAGAACATAGGCGAGGGGCATCGCCTCATCAACACTGAACGACCAGCACCCCGAGGCGCGGAACAGCGTTTCTTCCAGATCGGTTGGCTGGTCGGGCACGTGAAGGCGCACGTCGAGCCCGAGCCGGCGCAGGTGCGTGACAACCACGTTGACGTGCAGGCCATGTTGCTGGGCCAGCTGAAATACCTGCGAGTACAGGACCGGGCCGGCCGGAAGGTCCACCTCCTCCGAGTATTCGTCGAGCAGCGCCGCTCGATCGAGCTGGAGAGGCACTTGGAAACGTGGCCATTCCCACGGGCCATCGCCGGGATCACGCTGCGATTCGACCTCGGCGTAGAACTCGATTGCCCGCTTTTTCGCTTCACGAGCCGTCCACCCCAGCACGGCGGCCACATCGTCGACCACGGCGTCGATCGCCGCACTTTCATTTCGCCACGTGTTGTATTTCAACGCACCCTTGGCAAATTCTGCCAGCAGCACCTGATCCGAGGGCATGGCCGGCCGGAGATCGTCGAAGGTCGCCAGCTCGGGGCAGAACGTTGTCAGCTGATCGAGCGTGGGATTCGGCCGATGTGCCAGCAGCCTCCAGAGCAGGACGTGGTCGGGTGCCCGGCCGATGACCTTGGCTTCCTCGGAAGGAGCTCCGTTCAGGAAGCCGACTCCCGCTGTCGCCAGGAGATCGAGATCCGCGCGCAGGCAGCCGACGCGGGCGACGTCGACCCATCGATTGCCGAAGGCGAGCTTCCGGCCCGCACCGATGCACGCCTTGGTGAGGAGGTCGGCAATGATCGGACTCCAAGACGCAACCTCACAAATCCACGCGTAGCTCAGCAAAGCGTTTTCCGACCCCGCCAGCTCCGCGGCTGCCGCGGCCAGGAGTTTCTCGAGGGGCTCCGACACGTCATCGATGATTTCGGTCCGGTCGACCGAGATCCGCGCCGGCGCGCGTGAGCCGAAGAGGTTGATCACGGCGCCGTGCACGGTCGTCCCGGGCCCGGCGCACACACCCCGCCGCTGTGCCGGATGCACGATCAGGCCGTCGACGAGAACCGCTCCGCCCTGCTCGCACCAGAAGACCTGGCAACCGTCCGGAGCACCTCGCCACTCGACGACCTTTCCCGAGACCTCCAGGCCGAACCGCTCGCCCGCGCTGGCGGTGCGGAGCTCGAGTTTCCCGGGCAGCCAGGTTACTGGCTCACCACCACCCTGGGCGGTCGTCTCGAACTCCGCGACCGCGAGCAGCCGTCGCAATACCTCGACGCACGACCACGGCCGGTCGCTGTTGAGATACAGCCGGACCGTCGTCCCCGGCTCTTCGCCCCGCTCCGCAACCCGAACGATCCGGAACAAATGCGCCGGACCGTGAATACCGACCTCCAACAACGGTCCCGGCCGGCCATCGAGCCCCATCCGGCACGTCGTCACCCGGATCTCGTCGGCCAGCATGAAGTAACTGAACACCCCGATCCCGAACCGGCTGTTCGGATGAAACGGAATCGGTGGATCAAGCTCCTCCCAAGCCGCCCGCTCGTGGCGGAACTCCGCCTGCCCGGGAAAGCGGCCGCCGGCGTTGGAAAAGACTCCTCGGAGCTCGCTCTCCCCCATTCCGATCCCATTGTCCCGGCATTCCAGGTACGCCCGCCCGTCCTCCACTCCCTGTACGAACGAAATCCCACCCGTATACGAATAAGCCGCCGGCTGGGTGCGGTCCAGGTACTCCGTCCGCGCCGCCCGGTATCGGCAGGCGTCCAAAGCGTTCTGGTACAGCTCGCGGACCGCCAGATCCGGGTCCTTGTACAGCTGCACGCCCATCAGGAGATCGCGCATCCGGTGCTGGTCCAACCGGAACCGCGCCCAGCTGTCGAACACGCCCGACGCCGGTGCCACCCCGTCGGCCGACAGGCGGGTGGGCAGCTCCGGCATCGGGTGGGGGATCCGCTCCCGGACCAGCCGGCGGACGCCGTGCAGGAGCTCGTCCGCGTTCGCCGTGTGCTCGCGCAGGCCCTCCACCACCGCTTCGTGCGGGCAGCGGGCGCGCAGCGCCGGGAGGTCGTGGGGGCCGCCCCAGACCGCCTCCTCCAGGCAGGCCAGCACCGTTGGCGGGTCGACCGGGACCGGGATGCCCAGGTGCTCGCCCACCACGTCCGGCAGGGCCGTCGCCTCGATCGCCAGCGTCGCCGCCAGGGCCGTGGTGAGGGCCAGGCGCTGGTCGCGCACGCGTTGGCGGCCCGGGGCCCGTACGTGGTCCTCGGACGGCAACCCGCCCAGGAACTCCGGGTGGCACACGTCCGGGCCGAGGCGCAGGCCCTCCAGCAGCGCGCTCACCCGCTCGACCGCGAACGTCTCCCCCAGCTCCGCCAACGGCGCCGCGGCGGCGCCGAACAGACCCGCGTCCGCGAACGAGTCGTGGCGCGCCAGCCAGCGGTGGAACAGCCACCAGCCGATCGACGGCTCCGCGTCCGGGCGCAGGCGGGCGCGGTGGACCAGGACCTCGTGGCCGTCGAGGAACGCCTCGAACGAACGGGCCGCCGCCGTGTCGGGCGCGTCCCGGCCCAGCTGCGCCGGGTTCAGCACGACGTGCGCGGCCGCGAGCCGGACGAGGTTCGCCTGGCGGAGGAACGGCAGCAGCGTGAGCAACGCCGCCTCGGACGCGCACAGCTCCGGCCCTTCCGGGCTCCACAGCCACTCGATGCGCTCCAAGAACCGCGTCGCGAACCCGGCGTCCAGCCACGGGTCGTCCGCCAGGCGTGGCAGCAGGGCCGTGACCTCGGCCTGCACCAGCGCCGCCGCCGCGCAGACCCGGGCGCGGTAGAAATCCGCCTCCGGGCCGGCGTGCTCCCACAGGCTCGAGCCGAAGACGCGGCCGGCCCACCCGTCCGGGGCCGCGGACACCGCGCCGACGTCCCTGGCTTGCACCACCGAGCCGAACACCACCGAGTCCCGGATGACGTTGTGCGTCTCACCCTCACGACCGAGCGGCATCCACCCTCCAGCTGTTGCCCCGCGCCCGGGAAGTGTAGTCCGGTGCCCCGCGCGACCGGACAATCGTCGTGCTCGCCGCGTGGCGCAGTTCCTTTCCGCGGGCCCGCAACCGTTGATCAATTGAATCGGCTGCGGCCGGAAATGCACCTTGCAACCCGGCCACCGGCAGGTCTACCCTCGGGTTCGGAGGGTTCTGAGCTGCACAGTATTCGGGGGGACCAAATGTGCGTTTTCGGCGTGCCGGAAAAATCATCCGATTCCGGCCCGGCAATTTCCGTCGCCTGATCGGGCGTCCGTTGACTACCTCCGCACACACCGCGCGAACGCACTTCACCTGCCTCGGCGTCGGGGTGGGGCCGGCGAACCTGAGCCTCGCCGCGCTGCTCCACGGTCACCCGGACGTCACGAACCTCTTCGTCGACCAGCGCACCTCCTTCGGCTGGCACGACGGCCAGCAGCTGCCGGGCACGACGCTGCAGGTCTCCGTCCTCAAGGATCTGGTGAGCCTGGCCGACCCGGCGAACAAGTTCTCCTTCTTCGCCTACCTGCACGCGCAGGGCCGGATCTACCACTTCATCAACGCGCAGTTCGACGCCGTGCCGCGGCAGGAGTTCCGCAACTACCTGAAGTGGGTCAGTGACCAGAACGAGAACATCGCCTACGGGGAAAAGGTGCTTTCGGTCGATTTCGACGACGTCTTCGTCGTGCGGACCTCGCGCCGCACGGTCACCGCGGACAACGTGTCGGTCGGAGTCGGCAGCGTGCCGTGGGTGCCGGCCGTCGCCGAGCGTTTCCTGGGCGACCGGCAGTTCCACGTCAGCGATTTCGTGGAACGGGCCACGGACGTCGGCGGAAAGCGGGTCTGCGTCGTCGGCGGCGGCCAGTCCGGCGCGGAAGCGTTCCTCGACCTCATTTCCCGGCCGGCCGGGAAGCGGCCCCGCCGCGCGTCCTGGGTGACGCGGCGGGCCAACTACTTCCCGATCGACGACTCGCCGTTCACCAACGACTTCTACACGCCGAGCCACTCCGACTACTTCGTCACCCTGGACCGGGCCACGCGCGAGGAGTTCACCGCGCGGCACGTCCTGACCAGCGACGGCATCTCCGAGGCGACGCTGCGGGAGATCTACCGGCGCGTCTACACGCTGCGGTTCATCGACGGCGCCCCGGACCTGGTCGCCCTCTACCCCAACCGGGAGGTCGTCGGCGTCGCGCGGGCCGGACACGACGACTGGGCCGTCCGGGTGGCCAACGGCAACCACCCCGGCGCCGCGGGGCAGCTGGACGCCGACGTCGTCGTCTGGGCGACCGGGTTCCGCCCGGCCCCGATGGACTTCCTCGCCCCGATCGCCCACCGCATCGAGCGGGAGGGCGAGGAGTTCCGGATCGACGGCCAGTTCGCCGCGCGCTGGGACGGCCCGGCCGGGCACGACATCTTCCTGCACGGCGCCGCCCCGCAGCAGCGCGGCCTTCCGGACCGCAACCTGAGCCTGGTCGCGTGGCGCAGCCGGCGGGTCGCCGACCGGCTGCGCGGGCTCCGCAGCGACGAGCAGCTGCCCTCCTTCATCGAATGGTCGCCCAAGCTCGGCCCGACCGACGCGGCGAAGGTCGTGCTGGGATGACCGACGTCGATGTGGCCGTCGTCGGGGGCGGGATCATCGGGTGCCTCGCCGCGCGTGAACTCGCCGCACGGGCGCCGGGTCGGCCGGTCACGGTGCTCGAGCGGGGCCTGGTCGGCTCGGGGGCCAGCCGGTGGTCGGCCGGCCTGCACTTCCCGCGCGGCGCGACGCGGCGCGTCCGGGCCATGGCCGCGGCCGGCCAGGACCGCTACGAGCGGCTGAAGGCCGAGGACCCCGCGCTGCCGATCCACCCGCTCGGGATGTGCGTGCTGTCCGAAGACGCGGCCGGCGTGGCCCGCGCCTACCTCGACCGCGCCCACCTGACGCCGGTGCGCGAGGTGCCGGGCACGCTGCCGGTTGCGGCCGCGGGCGGGATCTGGACCGGCGACGGGTGTCACTACGCCGACGTCGGCGCGCTCACGGCGGCCCTGGCCCGGAAGTCGCGGGCGCACATCCGGTTCCGTGAAGGGACCGCGGTCACCGGGATCGAGCGCGGTGCCCGGGAGATCACGCTGCGGCTGGGCACCGGCGAGTCGCTCACCGCGGCCGCCGTCGTGCTGGCTCCGGGGCCGTGGGTGCACGCCCCCGCGTGGCGGTCCCTGACCGAGCCGCTGGAGCTGCGGGTGAAGCTGGTCGTCGCGCTGCACGTCGACCGGGTGCCCGGCCCGGACGACCAGGTGCTCGTGTTCCACGACCCGGACGCGTTCCTGCTGCCGCTGGCGCACCGGGGGCACTGGCTGTTCAGCTTCACCAGCCGGCAGTGGGGCGTCCGGCCCGACGCGCTGGGCGACGGCCTGACGGGGACGGCGCTGGCCGAGGGCCGGGAAGCCCTCGGCGCGTGCGCGCCGGAGCTGGCCGGGGCGGTCACCGGCGGCCGGGTGTTCTGCGACGCCTACAGCCCGCACCGCGAACCGGTGGTGCGCACGCTCGGCGGTGACGCCCGCATCGTGTTCGCCGGGGCCGCGAACGGCTCCGGCTACCGGCTCGCCCCCGCCATCGCCGCCGAAGCGGCCGACCTGATCCCCAGTGGACCGGCGCAAAGGATCCCCGCGTGATCATCACCCAGTTCAGCCCGGCCGAACTGTCCGCCGCGTTCGGCATCGAAATGTCTTCAGTGGCCGGCTTCGGTCCCGGCGCCGGCTGGGGCCGGGTCGAGCCCGGCGGCCACAGCGACCCGCACCAGCACGACGAGGTCGAGGTCTTCGTCATCGTCAGCGGCACCGGGAACGTCGTCACCGACGGCCGGCGCACCCCCGTGCAGCCCGGGGCGGTGGCCCGGTTCACGCCGTTCGAGACGCACGTCATCGAGAACACCGGCGACGTGGACCTGGTCTTCTTCGACCTGTACTGGCGGGATCCCGCCGAGGCATTGGCCGCGGCCGGCGCGGCCCGGCGCCGCCGGTTCGACGAGCGCCCGGTCTTCGTCTTCTCGACGCCGCCGACCCCGAACGGCGACCTGCACCTGGGGCACCTGTCCGGCCCGTACCTCGGGGCGGACGTGTTCGTCCGGTTCCAGCGGCTCACCGGCGTCGACGCCTGGCACCTGACCGGCAGCGACGACTACCAGAGCTACGTCGTCGACCGGGCCGCCCGCGACGGGCGGGAACCGGCGGAAACCGCGGCGCGCTTCTCCGCCGAAATCGCCGCGACGCTCGCGCTGATGGACGTCGAGCCCGACCAGTACACCGCGACCGACACCGCCCCGGGCTACCGGGACGGCCTGCGGGCCTTCTTCTCACGGCTGGTCGCGTCCGGCTCGGTGCGGCTCGAGGACGTCCCCGCGCTGGTCGACGCGGAGACGGGCGAGTACCTGTACGAGGTCGTTGTGTCCGGCGGCTGTCCCGGGTGTGGGCGGGGTACGAACGGCAACATCTGCGAGGACTGCGGCGAGCCGAACGTCTGCGCCGACCTCGTCGGCCCCCGCGCGCGCCGGACCGGCGAACCGGCCGGCCACGCCACGATCGCCCGCTTCTGCCTGCCGCTGCACGAGTTCCGCAAGGAGGTGCTCGCCCACCACAACCTCGGGCGGGTGCCGGCCCGGCTGCGGGAACTCGCCCACCGGGTGTTCGCCCGGGACCGGCTCGACCTGCCGGTCACGCAGCCCGCGCGCTGGGGCGTGCCGCCGGCCGAGCCGGGCGCGGACGGTCAGGTGATCTGGGTCTGGCCGGAGATGGCCTACGGCTTCCTGCACGACATCGAGGCGCTGGGCCGCCGCCTCGGCCGGTCCTGGCGGGCGGACGCGCCGGAGCAGGACTGGAAGATCGTGCACTTCTTCGGCTACGACAACAGCTTCTACCACTCGCTGCTCTACCCGGTGCTGTACAAGCTCGCCTTCCCGGGCTGGCACCCGGACATCGACTACCACGTCAACGAGTTCTCGCTGCTGGGCGGAGAAAAGTTCTCCACCAGCCGCGGGCACGCGATCTGGGGCAAGGACGTCCTGTCCCCCGATACCGTCGACGGGCTGCGCTTCCACCTCGCCCGCACCCGGCCCGAAGGCCGCCGGACCAGCTTCGAGCCGGAGCGCTACGACGCCGTGCTGCGGGACACGCTCATCGGTTCCTGGCAGCGCTGGCTGCACGAACTCGGCGAACGGGTGCGGCGAAGGCACGGCGGCACGGCCCCGGACGCCGGGGTGTGGACGCCGGAGCACACCGCGTTCCTCGGCCGCCTCGGCACCCGGCTCGCCGCGATCACCGCCGCGCTGGGCCACGACGGGTTTTCCCTCAACGACGCGAGCGCGGAGCTGGCCGGCGTCGTCGAGGACGTCACACGGTTCGCCGCCAAGGAGCACGCGGTCGCGGAGGTCGACGCGTGGCGGGCCGAGACGCGCACCACGATCGCCCTGGAACTGGCCGCGGCCAGGCTGCTCGCAAGTTGCGCCGCGCCGATCATGCCGCGCTTCGCGGCCCGGCTGGCCGCGGCCCTCGGCCCGGCACCGGTGACGCAGTGGCCGACCACGGTCGAGCTCGTCGCGCCGGGCACCCCGATCGACCTCACCGCCGAATTCTTCCCGCCGGTATTCCTTTCGTCCCGTGGCGCAGCGGAGGCCGCCCATGCCTGACTTCGAAACCGACGTCGTCAACACCCTCGCCGGCAAGTCCTGCCAGGACACCCGGCACCACATCCACTACACCGAACGCGGGCGGCTGCGGTCGCTGACGCTGGCCGAATTCGACGCTCGGGCGACCGCCGTGGCCCGGCGGCTGCGGGCGCTCGGGATCGGGCGGGGCAGCCGGGTCGGGATCGTCTCCCGCAACCGGATCGAATGGCTGCTGCTGGACCTGGCCGTGCTCAAGCTCGGTGCGGTGACCGCCGGGTTCGAAGCCGACCGGTTCGACCCCGCGCAGGTCGGCGCGGCCTTCGACCTGGCGCTGGTGTTCGCCGAGGAGGCGGCCGGTGCCGTGCACACCATGGACGAGGTCGCCGGCTGGGCGGCCGAGCCGGACGGCGAGCCGCTGCCGCCCCACCCGGGCTACGACCCGGCCGACATCTGCACCATCAAGTTCACCTCCGGCAGCACCGGCGCGCCGAAGGGCCTCGAAGCGACGGTGGCGAGCATCAACAGCGACATGGCCGCCGTGCAGGAGATGTTCCACCACACCGACGGCGACAACCTGCTGTCGTTCATGGGCATGTGGTTCCTGCAGCAGCGCTACTGGCCCTATTCGGCGCTGGTGCACGGCCACGACATCACGATGACCACCTACGACGAGGCCCTCGACGTCGCGCCGCTCGCGCGCCCGACGGTCGTCATGGGCGTGCCCGGTTTCTACGAGGACCTGATGGCCCGGCTCGAGGCCGCGGGCCCGATCCCCGACGTCGACCGGCGGCGGGAACTCGTCCAGGAGCGGCTCGGCGGGCGGATCCGCTACCTGTGGACCGGCTCGGCCCCGGCCCGGCGGGTGCTGCTGGACTTCTTCCACGACTGCGGGGTGCCGCTGTACGAGGGCTACGGCCTCACCGAGGTGTGCATCGTGGCGAAGAACCACCCCGGCGCGTTCCGCCTCGGCAGCGTCGGCCGGCTGCTGCCGGGCAAGACGGTCCGGTTCGCCGAGAACGGCGCGCTCATCTTCGGCAGCCGCCACCCGGTCAACACCCGCTACACCTGGGCGGCGCCCGGGGTCAACGAGCAGACCTTCCTGCCCACCGGCGAGGTGAAGACGGCCGACCTCGGGCACCTGGACGAGGACGGCTTCCTGTACCTGCGCGGCCGGATCGACGACTACTTCTCGCTGACCACCGGGCGCACGGTGTTCGTGTCGAAGATCGAGGAACGGCTGCGCGGGCACCCGGACATCCACCAGTGCGCGCTGTACGGCACCGACCGCAGCCACCTGTCGGTCGTCGTCTCCCCCGCGTCGCCGGACGCCGACCACGAGTCGATCCGCCGGTTCGTCGCCGAGGGCAACCGGGACGTGCCCACCGAGGAGCGCGTCCACGCGATCGTGGTGGCCCCGGAGCCGTTCTCGATGGACAACGGGTTGCTGACCAGGCAGCTGAAGCTGCGGCGCCGGGACGTCCACGAGCGTTTCGCGAAGGAACTGGACGCGGTCTACCGCGAGCCGGCCCCGGAGCCGGACGACCCGGTGCTGGTCGTCGCGGGCAGCGCAGCACCGATCGAAACGGGGAGGTCGTCGTGAGCTGGGCGAAGCTGAAGGACGTCGTGCTGGTGAACGACCGGGTCGAACTGCGCCGCGTGCGGCTCACCGACCGCGCCGCGTTCGAACGGATCGCCTTCGAGGAGGAGATCTGGCGGTACTTCGTGGCCCGGATCAGCAGCGCCGACGAGCTCGACGACTTTCTCGAGACCGCCGTCGCGGACACGCTGCGCGGCGCGCGGATCGTCTTCGCGATCGTCGACCGCGGCACCGGCCGGGTCGTCGGCAGCTCGGCGTACGGGAACCTGGCCGAAGCGGAGCGGCGGGTGGAGATCGGCTGGTCGTGGCTGGCCGCCGTGGCTCGCCGCACCGGGGTGAACCGGGCCGCGAAGCTCGCCCTGCTCGACCACGCCTTCGGCGAGCTCGGCTGCGAGCGCGTCGAGTTCAAGACCGACGTGCTGAACACGCCCGCGCGCACGGCGCTCGCCAAGCTGGGCGCGCAGGAAGAGGGCGTGCTGCGCAGCTTCAACTACATGCCCGGTGGCCGGCGGCGTGACGTCGTCTACTACAGCATCCTGCGCGCCGAATGGCCGGCGGTGCGGGAGCGGCTCGTGGCCACCGGGCACTGACGGGGGGGGACATTGGAAACCGAGGAACTGTTCTTCGACGCCGGCGACCAGAAGCTGGCGGGCACGCTGGTCCACGCCGGGCGCGGCGGCCGGCCGAGCATCGCGCACCTGCACGGGCTGGGCGCCACCGCGAGCCGGCACACCGTCCGGTACCTGCTGGACGTGCTGGCCGAACACGGGCACGGCTCGCTGACCTTCGAGTACTCCGGCAACGGCGACAGCACCGGGGTGCTGGAGGAGTCCAGCCTGGCCCGCCGCCGGGTGGAGACGCTCGCGGCCGTGGCCCAGCTGGATCCCGGCGAGCGGCCGCTGCTGATCGGCGGGAGCATGGGCGCGCACCTGGCCGCCTGGGTCGTTCCCGAGGTGCGCCCGCGGGGGATCGCGATGTTCGCCCCCGCCGCCTACCCCGCCGGGGCCGAAGACCTGCCGTTCGACGAAGGCCGGGCCCGGGCGGGCAACCACCCCGGCTCCCCCGCGTTCGCGGGTATCGGTGAGTTCGAGGGCGACCTGCTGATCGTCGCCGGGGAGCACGACCAGGTGGCGCCGCCGGCGATCGTCGGCGGCTACGTGGACAACGCGCGCAAGGCCCGCTCGGTCGAGGTGATCTGGCTCGACGGCGACCACTTCGTGCACCGCTGGCTGCCCGATCGGCCGGTGGACAGGGCCCGGGTGCTGGACGCGCTGGTGCGGTTCGTCGACCGGGCCGGCCGCTGACGTCCGAAGGAGGGGATCATCGTGGTGATCGAGGAGAACGTGCTCCGGCGGCACGACCAGGACAGCATCGACGTCGTCGAGAACGGCTTCCGGACCGGGCCGCTGGCGGACGCCGTCCGCGAGGCGCCGAGCCTGCCGGCCCGGACGGGCTTGTCGAAGGCGGAGTTCGACCGGGAGTACCGCGAGCGGTCGCGGCCCGTGCTGCTGAAGGGGTTCGCCGCGGACTGGACGGCGGTGCGAACCTGGTCGCTGGACTACCTCGCCGAACGCAGCGGTGACGCCGAAGTCACCATGGACAGCGTCCGCGGGACGCCACCCCGCCGCGTCACGATCGCGGAGTTCGTCCGGCGGCTCAAGGCGAACGCCGATCTGCTGAAGGCCGACCCGGACGCCGAGCCGCTGCACCTGCAGGAGTGGTACTACCAGGACAACGCGCCGCAGCTGGCGGCCGAGCTGCCCGAACTGGAGATCGCGCAGTACGACTTCCGGCGCAACCTCTACGGCGCCGAGGCGGCCACGAACCACCAGCTGTGGGTCGGGCAGCGCGGCGGCATCACCCGCACGCACCAGGACTCGTACCTGGTGGACGTGATGCACGTCCAGCTCGTCGGCACCAAACGCTGGTACGTCATGGGGCCGGAAGCGCAGCTGCGCACCGGCCCGGACGGCGCGCCGGACTTCGCGGCGCTGGTGGCGGCCCCGGAAACCGAACTGCACCGGTTCGACCTCGAACCCGGCGACGTCCTGTACCTGCCGGCCAACTGGTACCACCGGATCGAGCTGCGCACCGATTCGGTGGGCCTCGGCCGCAAGTGCCTCGACGAACGGAACCTGCGGCTGCACGTGCGCCAGCGGATGAACGAGCTGCTGGCCCTGCTGCTCAACTACGACGAGGTCGAGAAGACCCACCCGGAGCTCACCCCGATCCTCATCACGCGCAACCGCGCGTGGGCCAGGCGGATGGGCCTCGACCTGGCGCGGCTGCGCCCCTAGCCCGGGAAGGACATCGATGCGGCGGAAGCACGTCCTGGCCATCGGGGGCCGCAACTCCACTGTGGACAAGGTGGAGAAACTGGGGTTGCGGTACTCCATGGTCCAGCTCCCCGGGTGGGTCGACGAGCGCCAGTACACCAGCGCCGAGCGGTACGCCGTGCTGGACTACGAGAACCTCGGCGAACTGCTGGCGGTGTGCCGGGCCTGGCACCGGCTGGACCCGTTCGACGCGGTGGTGACCTTCACCGAGTACGGCCTGGAGAACACCTCCCACTGCGCCATCGACCTGGGCATCCCCGGGAACAACCTGGCCGCCGTCCGGGTCACCCGGGACAAGGGGAAGACCCGGGCGCTGCTCGACGAGCACCGGCTGAGCCCGGTGCGGCACCGGGTGTGCACGACCCTCGAGGACGCGCGTGAGTTCCTGGCGGCCGCGGGCGGCGAGCCGATCGTGGTGAAGCCGCACGACGGCGGCCTCAGCGAGGGCGTGTTCATCGTCGAAAGCGAGGCGGTGCTCGCGCAGCGGTGGGAACGCAGCCGGGCCGCGCGGCCCGGCCCGGTCCTCGCCGAGGAGTTCCTGAGCGGCCCCGAATTCAGCGTGGAGTCGCTGTCGGTCGAGGGCGCGCACGAGATCGTGATGATCACCGAGAAGGTGACGACCCCGCTGCCGCGGTTCGTCGAGCTCGGCCACCAGATGCCGGCCCGGCTCGGCGCCGCCGACCGGCGCCGGGTCGCGGACCTGGTCACCGCGTTCCTCGACCTGGTCGGCCAGCGCACCGGGCCGGCGCACACCGAGATCCGGCTGACGCCCACGGGGCCGAAGCTGATCGAGTCCCAGACCCGGGTCGGCGGCGACCAGATCTGGGAGATGTGCGAACTGGTCACCGGCGTCGACATGATGGCCGAGACGATCGCCGCCCTGGCCGGGGTGGTGCCGCCGTCGCGCACCCCGGTCGCCCCGGCGGCGGCGATCCGCTTCTTCGGGTACGAGAACCTGCGCGTGCTGGACGTCTCCGGGGTGCCGGAGGCCGAACGGGCGCCCGGTGTGGTGCGGGTGGAGTGCGACCTGGCGGCGGGCCGGGAGCTGGGCCTGCTGGTGTCGTCGTACCACCGCCAGGGGTACGTGCTGGCCACCGGCGAGGACACCGGGCAGGCGGCCGGCCGCGCCGAGTCCGCGCGGGACCTGGTCGAGGTCAAGGGGGAACCACTGGGGCCGACGGCGGATTAGGGGGTTCCGATGCGGGGTGCGAGCACGACGTCCGAGTCCGCGGACCGCCGGTACACCCGCCGGGCGACCGGGCTGATCATCACCCACTACCTGCTGAGCTACCTGGGCTACTACGGCCTGCTGTCCACTTTGGCGGTCGCGCTGAGCGCGGCGTCGTTCGACGCGGGGCAGATCGCCGCGCTCGTCATGGTGTTCGCCCTGACCAACAAGGTGGCCAACATCCCGCTGGCGCCGTGGCTGGGCCGGCTCCCGACGACGGTGTCGGTGCTGATCGGCTGCGTGCTGGCCGGCGCCGGGTTCACCGGCCTGCGCTTCGCCACCGGGATGCCGATGACGGTGCTGTGCCTCGGGTTCGCCGGCGTCGGGATCTCGATCAACGCACTGGGCCTGAAGACCCTGGGTGCGGCGGTCTCGGACCGGCTGGAGAACCGGTCCCGGCTGTTCGCCCTGATCAGCGTCAGCATCAACATCGCGGCAGCCACGTCGGCGCCGGTGGCATTGTTCTTCGTGGAGCGCAAGCACCACGGCGACGTGCTGCTGGCCGTGGCGGCGCTCTACGTGCTGGCCGGGGTGGTGACGTTCGCCAACCGCGCCCGCTTCCCGGACGCCGAGCGCGTGACCCGGGCGTGGTCGCTCGGGCTGTACCTGACGGTCCTGCGCCGGCCGGGCCTGCGCGCGTTCTTCGTGGTGAACTTCTTCTTCTGGATCATGTACGGGCAGTTGTTCAACGCGCTGGCGCTGTACGTGTCGGAGAACCTGCACGAGCCCGCGGCCCTCGGCTCGCTGTACACGGTGAACGCGCTGATGGTGGTCGCGCTCCAGCTCGTCGTCACCCGCCTCGCCGGCCGCTGGCTGAAGGGACGGCACCTGACCACGGTCGTGGCGGCGTACCTGCTGTTCGCGGTGGCGTTCGCGGCGGTGTACGCGGTGCCCGGTTTCGGCGGCGCGATCGCGTTCGTGGTGCTGTTCACGGTGTCGGAGATGCTGTTCATGCCCAGCGGTGACGTGGTGATCGTGCGGGTGATCGGCGAGCAGAACCGCGCGGTGGGCTACAGCATCTTCGCGATCAGCACGGCCCTGGGCGAGGCGCTGGGCAGCGGTTCCGGCGTCGCGGCCCAGCGCTGGCTGACCGACAAGGGCCACGGCACGCTCTTCTGGCTGGCGGCCGCGGGTCTTGCGGTGGTGTTCGCGGCGGTGACCCACCGGCTGCACCGGTCGTCGACCGCGCTGAGCTCGCTCACGTAGCCGGGAACGGTGTGATGACGCCGCTGTGACCACGGTGCCCGAGGCTCCCGTTGCCTTCACCGCGAGGAATTGCCGAAAGAAAATAATCAACCCCGGCGGCCCGGTTTTCCCACGGCGATTCCGCGCCAGGCCGGGATCAGGTGGTGCGCCATTGCCAGAACGACCCCGGCCGACACGCACGACCAGCGATCCGGATACGGGCCGAACACCCCGTACCCGGCACTGCCCACCGCGAGCACGGCCGCCCGGGACACCACCGCCCACGACACCTTTTCGGCGCCGAAACACCCGCACGGCACGCCCGCCCGGCGCGTCCGCAACACGGCCGCATAGCCGGCGAAAACGCCGTAAAGGCCCGCTTGCGTGACCGCCGGCAGCACCACCGCCGACGCCGTGACCAGGAACAACAGCATGCTCAGGCCCACCAGGATCTCCGCGCCCGTAGTCGCCGCCGCCACGAGCGGCACCCGGTTCGGCGGGAACAGGCGATGGACGCGCACCACGGCCCGGTGCTCCGCCGGCCGGGCCGCGTGGGCCACGCCGGCGGTGATCAGAAGAATCGCCCCCGCCGCCGTCAGGGCGGTCATTACCGCCGGCCAGAAATCCCGCATACACCCAATGTATTCACCGACAAAAGTACCGTCCCCGATCGGACCAATCTCGAAACCGTTCCGAAACGATCGTGGCGACCGCCGAATCCGTCGGTTAGTCTCACCGGGCGGATTCGGCGGAAACGGAGGTCCCATGGCGACACAACGGTTGCGGCTGGTGGCGCCCGGGGGTGACCGGGTCACCGTCGACCTCCCCGCCGCCGCTCCCGTTTCGCACGTCGTGGCCGGGGTCCGCTTCGTCGGCGGCTCGTTCGGCACCGGGTTCCAGATCGGGCCGCGCGGCTACCACGACTTCGCCTGCACCCACGTCGCCCCGGCGCAGACGCGGGAGCGGCTGGTCGTGCACGGCCGGGAGGTCGTCGTCGCCGAGGCCCGCGACGGGCAGACGTCGCTGGCCACGCTGATCGGGACCTACCACGAGCTGATGACCGTGTACGCCGGACCGGCCCCGCACCGCGAACGCGTGCTGTCGCTGTTCGGCTCGCTGCGGATCGAAGACCACGTCGACGGCATGACCGTGGTCCCCCGTGCGGCGACGCTGCTGGACTCGGCCAACGAACACCTGGTCGTCGTGGTGCGCGACCACGGTTCCCTCTCGATTCCCGCCCCGCGGCACGCGGCGGCCCTGCTCCCCCGGCACGCGGGTGCCCCCACGAAACACGGCGAGGTCTGGAAGGCCGGGCACGCGCGCTCGTTCGTCCTCGGCTGCCCCGCGGGCGTGGCCGAAGTGCACCTCGCCGACACACCGGTCAAGACCGAGCAGGACCGGCTCGACTGGCTCGACGACATCGGCGTCGCCTGGGACCGCGGATGACGCCGTCGCTCGCGTTCAGCGTCATCACCTGGGCGGCGATCATCCTGCTGTTCTTCGGCCTGGCGGCCGTCCTGCGCGAGGTCCGGCTGCTGCGCGGGACGGTCACCCGGACCGCGGACGGGTTCACCGCCGCACCCCCGGATCTGGAGCTGGGCGACCGGTTCGCCGGCGGCGACCGGATCGTCGCCGCGGTCGACTCCGGCTGCCCGCTGTGCCTGACCGTCGTCGAGCGGCTGGCCCGGCTCGGGGCGGACGCGACACTGCTGACCCACGAACCGCTCGAAACGTGGACGGACCTGGCCGGCGGGCTGCCGGTGGTCAGCGACGGCGAAGCGTGGCGTTCGATCTCCCACCTCTCGCCGCCGGTGCTGATGCTGCTCGACGGCACCGGGCGCGTCCGCCGGCTGGTGCTGCCCGTGCGGGCCGGCGAAGTGGACACCACCCTGGCCGGCTGGACCGGCCCGACGGCAGGAGGCGATTCCGGTGACGCTGGTGTCGGCGCGCATTCCCGACCTTGACCGGCCCGAGCCCGGCGCCGCGGACACCCGTGCGGGCCGGAAGCTCAAGACCGGCGGCACGCGGCGGGCGTTCCTGCGCGCGGTGGCGCTCGGCGCGCTCACGATCGGGGCCACGGCGCTGGACTGGACCGGCCTGTCCCGCATCCGGCGGGCGGACGCCGAGTCCAGCCCGTACGGCATGCCGGGCTACGACCGCAACGACTGCCGGGACGCCTACCCCACCGGCTACCCGGAGCTGCCCGACACCAGCGGCGCCTACGTCAACGCCTACGCCGCCTGCTTCGGCGGGTTCTGGCGGGGCAGCACCTACTGCGACGCGGGCTGGCACAAGTACGGCACCTACAACGAGAACGGCATCCAGGTCGACCACCAGCCGGTGGCCAACACCTGCGGCCAGTTCGTCGGGAAGAACGCCTGGCGCTGGACGACGCCGGACCAGAAGGTCTACCGCTGCTCCGACGGCTTCTCCACCTTCTGGGGCGGCGGGTACACCGGCCAGACGTACCTGACGATCTGCCGGGCCGCTCTTTGACGCACGCACCCGCGCGGCGCCGGTGGCACCCGCTGACCGTCGCCACCGGGCTCGTGCTCGCCGCCGGCGTGACGAGCGCGCTCGGCTCGTGGCTGCTGCCCAGCGCGTGGCTGGTGATGTGCGCGGCCGCCGGGTTCGCCACCAGCGGCTCCAGTTGAAGCCGGAACTCGGCCTTCGTGCTGAGCTCGCCGGTCTGGCGAGGCACACCGGTACTCGCGTTCGCCGCGGGACTCCTCGGCGGCGGCGCCCTGACCGCGATCGTCCTGATCGTGGCCGGTTCGCTGCTGCGCGCACCCCTGCCCCCGGTCGTCCGCTGGGTCTTGGTGGCCGTGGTCCTGGGTGCCGTGCTGCTGCGGGAAACCGGGGTGTGGTCGTTCAAGCTGCCGGAAAACCGGCGCCTGGTGCCGGACACGGTGTTCCGGCTCGGCCGGCACCTCGGGCCGCTGCAGTTCGGGTTCGAGATGGGCACCGGCGCGCGCACCTACCTGCCCAGCGGCCTGCCGTACGCCGCCGCGGCCGCCGTCGCCCTCACCGCCTCCGTGCCCGCCGCCCTGTGCGCGGGCGCCGGATTCGGCCTCGGCCGGGCGCTGATGACGACGGCGAACCTGCGCTACGACAGCGAAAACGGCTGGGACGCGCAATGGCGGGCCCACGGCCGGACGCTGAAGGTCCTGACCGGGGCCGCCTTCCTCGTCCCGCTCGCCGCGATCGCCGTCACGGCGTGGTCTGGTACGCCCTGATCACCGTCTGCGTCAGCGCATTGCCTTCGGTGTCGCGGGCGGTGATCCGCAGCGACACGAACCCCGTCGGGTTGCGCACCACGGCCAGCCCGCCGTTCCCGATGCGCGCGGTCGGGGCCGGTGTCCACGTCACGCCGTCGTCGGCGGACGTCTCGACCCGCAGGTCCGCCAGCCGGAACTCGGGCGCGCCCGGCTGGCGCTGGGCGGTCAGCGCCAGCACGAACGGCCGGCCCGCCGGGGCCCGGCTCTGGTCGTCGACCGCACCCTCGGCGCGCACCACCAGCAGCGGCAACGGGACCGCCGGGGCCGTCAGGCCCGGCTCGCGGAACGTCCACACGACGTCCACCTGCGTGCCGACCACCGACCACGGCACACTGCGGGTGCCGGCCGAGTGCAGCGTGTAGGTGCCGGCACCGTCCGGGATGGGGAACGCCCCGACGGCCGGGTTTTCGGTGGTGCCGAGCGGAACCCCGTCCCGGGACAGCGTGGCGGTGCCGGTGAGGCCGCCCGGCGGCGAGGTGTACTGCTGCGGGTCGCTGCCCGACACGAGCGGGATCGCGTACACGAGCTGGTTCCCGGCGCGGGTCACGCCCCAGCCGTCCTGCGGCGCCCCGAAGGCGGGACCGACCGGGGCCCGGTTCCACCCCGCGTGCTCCGGGCCGGGGCGGTAGGTCCGGTACGAGTAGTTGTTCTCCGCGTCGGTCAGCGGGTCCGGGTACACCGCCACGACGTGCTGCCAGCGCAGCCCGGGCGTGTAGTACTCGGTGCGCCGGCTCGGCAGCGCCTGCGGCGCGATCTCGTAGGTTCCGCTGTAGGCGCCGGGGAACCCGAAGGTGACGGCGTCCAGGCGCAGGCTCTGGGCCGGTGCACCCTGCGTGTGGTAGCGCGCGTCGACCACCGCGAGGTCGCGGTCGCGCACCCGGAACACCGGGTCGGCCGGCACGCGCCCGCGCTCCAGCAGCGCGAGCCGGTAGACGTAGCCGTTCGGGTCGGCCCCGGGCGGCTGGGCGGCCAGCGTGGCCCGGAAGTACAGCGCGTAGGTGTGGTCGGTGATCTGCCGTCCGGAGCCGACCGCGTAGAGCTCGGTGCCCGGCTGGATGGTCCAGGCCAGCGTGCTGGTGCGGGTCGCGGCCGGGTTCCCCGAGACCAGGCCGAGTTCGCCGCCCTGCAGCCGCGCGTCCGGGCGGTCGACCACCGCGCGCACCGGCTTGCCCGCGCGCGCGTCCAGGGTGAACGAGACCTCGCCGGTCACCGGCTCGGACGGCCGCGAGAACGCTGTGACCGCCGCCGGCCGGGTCTGGCCCGCCGGGTCGCCGGAGACGTCGAACGCGTTGAGGTCGTACCGGCCCTTGGGGACGCGCACCACGGCCGTGCCGTCCGGGCCGAACGGGCGGACGCCGAAGGCGGCGCCGGTTGCGGTGTCGACCAGCGTGGCCACCCCCGCGGTGAACTTCCCGTCCCGGCCGATCATCCGGACGGACACGTCGTAGCTCTCGCCCTCGAGCACCGCGCCCAGTGCGGTCTGCACGGCGATCCCGGGTGCCGTCGCGGTCAGCCGGCCGCCGTACTGCCCGGCCCCGGCCGCGTCCGCGCGGAGGGTGACGCCGACGTCGGCACTGCTGTGGGCGGCCACGGCCACCGACGCCGCCGACGGCGTGAACAGCTGCGCCGGAGCGCCGTCCGGTCCGGTGGCGGTGGTGGAGAGGGCCAGCGTGACGGCGGTGTCGCCGTCGTTGCGGTAGGTCACGGTCTTCGTGACGGCCTGGGTGCGGGGCCAGGCGAGGAAGCCGTAGCCGAGGCTACCGGTCGTGGCGGTGACCTGCTGCGTCACCGCGCGGCCCACGTCGACGCGGCCGGCGCCCTGCTCGTCGACGCGGGCGGTGGGTTTCGCGGTGCTCGTGAGGGTCGCCTTGAGCCGGCCGGCGAGCCAGTCCGGGTGCTGCTGCACCAGCAGCGCCGCCGAGCCGGCGACGTGCGGGGCCGCCATCGACGTCCCGGTCAACCGGGCGTAGCTGTCGCCGACCGGCGCGGTGTCGCCGTCGCGGGTGCCCGCGGCCCGGGCCGAAACGATCCCCTCGCCGGGTGCGGCGATGTCGGGCTTGATCGCGTGGTCGCCCAGCCGGAACCCGCGGTTGGAGAACGCGCTGGTGGTGTCCTGGGCGGAGACGCTGCCGACGGCCAGCGCCGCGTCGGCGGCCGCGGGCGCGACCACCGGGCCCGGTTCGGGCAGGTCGTTCGACCGGTCGTTGCCCGCCGGCGCGACGAACAGCGTCCCGTACCGGCCGGTGAGCGCGTTGACCGCCTGGGACACCGGATCGGTGCCGTCGGTCGCGTCGCCGCCGAGGCTCAGGTTGACCACGCGCACCTGGGGCGCGATCCACTCCAGGCCGGCGATCACCGCGGATTCGGGGCAGCCGTAGGCGACGCACACCTTGCCGCTGATCAGCTGCGCGTCCGGGGCGACCCCGCGGTAGCGGCCGCCGGACGCGGCCCCGGTGCCGGCGATGATCCCGGCGACGTGCGTGCCGTGCCCGAGGTCGTCGCTCGCGTCGGGCCGGGTGCCGGTGAAGTCCTTCGCCGCCACGACCTTGCCGGCCAGGTCCGGGTGCCCGGCCTGGACGCCGGTGTCGAGCAGCCCGACCGTCACGCCGCGGCCCGTGTAACCCGCCTGCCAGGCGACCGGGCCGCCGATCTGCGGGACGCTGACGTCGAGGGCGGGGTGGGCCAGGCCGTCCAGCCACACCCGGTCGATCCCGGCCCGCAGCGACGAGCCGGTCCCGGCCGTCAGCCACCGCCAGAACTCCGTGCCGCGGCGCCGGTCCTGGCGCAGGGCGGTGCCGTGCACGCTCGGCAGGTCGCGGACCGTCGTGGCGGCCGCCGGTTCCGGTGCGGCCGCGGCCGCCGGGCGCGTCACGATCAGCGGGAGGGCCGGCGAGGAATCGGCGAGGTGCTGCTTCAGCAGCTCGGAGACGTCGAACAGCCGCGGGTCCAGCCGGCCGGCGGCCACCAGCGGCAGCGCGTCCGAGGGCACCACGGAGATGTCCCCGGTCTTCGTGCCGGTACGGGTCTCGCGGACGAATCCGATCCGCTCGCGGCCCGGGGCCGGTTCGACCACGACCGCGCCGCCGCCGGGGGACTCCGGCAGGACCCGCACGCGGTCGCCGGTGATCAGCGTGACCGTTTGCGCGGCCGAGCCGGGTCCCACGGGCGTCGCCCCCGGTTTTGCCACGGCCGGCGGCGAAACCACCACCAGGGCGGCCACCACGACGGCCGCCATCGCCTTCGGTTCGCGACGCATGTCAGACCCCTCCGCCGAGCTCGTTTCCCATTGCCGAACCGCACAATGCCCCAGTTGTCGCCGGCGCTTTCGACCGCGCGGTACGTTACACGCCGCCGACGCTTGTTTCCGGCGTCCGGAATCGCGAATCACCCGGGTGTCGCAATGGGAAATTGATCTCGAAGAAGGTGGGGAAAAGGCGCGCCCGCCGGAGAACGGCTCCGGCGGGCGCGCTGGGTCGAACCCCGGTCAGAAACCGGCCGCCTGGGCGGCGTTGAGCACCGGGACCCACGTGTTCGACGCGGCACGCGCGTAGAACGAGTTCGTGGACCGGTCGCTGCCGGAGGTGACCGCGAGCAGCTGGTTGCTGCCGTTGATCACCGGGCCGCCGCTCCAGCCGCCGAAGGCGACGCAGTTGTTCGTGAACAGGTAGGTGTCGCCGTTGAAGCCACCGACGTCCCGGCCGTTGCCGATGCAGTGCAGCTGGTTCTGGCCGCCGTACATCTCCTGCGGGTAGCCGTGGGTGTCCCAGCCGTTGATCACGCCGGAGTTGTTCGACAGCCAGCCGAGGCCGCCCACCACGTTGGTGATCTTGTTGGCGCCCTGCGCGGCGATCGCCACGGTCGCGACGTCGTCCTCGTGGGTGACGCCGTCGTTGCCGTGGTTGAAGTAGGTCGTCGGGATCCAGAACGTCGCCGCGTTCCAGGTGCCCAGCGGACGGCTGTTGTTGTCGTAGGAGGGGATGAAGATGAGGTTCTGGCTCCAGAGCTGCTGGTTGGCGGCGCCCTGGAACACGCAGTGGGCCGCGGTGGCGACCACGCTCTTGCCGGTGGAGTTGATCACCGAGCCGGAGCAGACGTAGGTGAGGTTGTCCCGGGGGTTGACGAAGAAGATCTTCCCGGTCACCCGGGTCTTGAAGTCCGACGTGTACGGCCGGGCCAGCTGCGCGTTGCCAAACTGGTCACCGCCCGGGGTCAGCACCGGCGAAGCCGACCGGGGCTGCGCCGCCACCTTCGGGGCGTCCTGGGCGACGGGTCTGGCGCTGCGCAGCCGCTCCGGCGTCCAGAACTTGCCCGCCTGCTCCTGGGCGAACCGGTCGGCCTGCGGGGACTGCACGACGCCGTCCGCCGCCGCGGCGGACGCGGCCGGCGCGGCGACCAGCACGGCGCCGGCCACCAGGCCGGCCGAAGCCAGCAGTGTTTTCAGCCGCAAAGCGCGGATTCCCATATGTCCTCCTCCGGATGAATGCACACCAAAGCCGGTATCGCGAAAACGGGTGCACGGTAAATGTGATCGGATTCCGATCCCCCATGATCGGCGACCCGGCAACCCCGCAAAACTGGCGGCAGTTCGGGGCCGTCACACAGTGTTCCGTGCTCCCGAAGTGCCGTCAAGGGAAATGGACACCCGGAACATTCATGATTCTTTTCCGCCTGCACGCCGGGAAAGAACCGTGAAACTTACCGCCGCGGATTGCTCCGGCCGGCCCAGCGCCGGCGCACGACCGGGCTATGGCGCGGTGCGCTCGGCTACCAAGGCGGCCGCGGGGCCGTCAATGCCCGGCCGGGCAGGCTTTCCCGCCCGAGCGGCACGCGGCGCCGGCGGAGCGGTCAGCCCACCGCCCGGCGCAACGCGCGGCCGAACACCTCGACGTCACCGACAGTGTTGTGGTGGTGGGCCGACATCCGCACGAACCGGTCCACCCCGGCGGCCGCCAGGTACAGCGGCGTGTGCGAGCCCAGTGCCACCCAGCCGGTCACGCCGTCCTCGGCGAGCACCGCGCGGATCCGGTCCGCCGGCACGCTTTCGTGCCGGAACGAGACGATCGGCGTGCGGCTGCCCGGCGGGCCCAGCACCCGGGCGCCCGGCGTCCCGGCCACCACGTCGTGCAGGGCGTCGATCACCTCGGGGGCCGGGCCGCCCGGGTGGGCCAGCGCGTGCTCGGCCGCGGCCAGCAGGCCCAGGGTGACCGCGTTGCTGCGTTCGGCCGTTTCCAGGCGCGCCGCCGTCGGGTCCGTGAGGCGGAAGCTGTGCAGGGACTCGACGTCGGCGACGTGCAGGTCGGCGAACCCGGGCGCCAGCCGGTCCTGCAGATCCGGGCGCACGTAGGCGAATCCGCTGCCCCGCGGCCCGCGCAGGAACTTGCGGCCGGCCGCGGTCAGCGCGTGGCAGCCGATCGCCCCGACGTCGACCCGGCGCTGGCCGACGGTCTGGCACGCGTCCACCACGTAGACCGCCGCCGAACCCGCCAGCACCGCGCCGATCCGCTCGACCGGCAGCACCACCCCGGCGCCCGAGGGCATGTGCACGACCGAGACGAGCGCGACCCGGTCGTCGAGGTGGGTGCGCATCCATTCGAGGTCGAGTTCGCCGTCCGGGCCGAGCGGGACGACCTCCAGCGTGCACCGGCGGCGGCGGGCCAGCTGCTGCAGCGCGATCAGGTTGCCGGCGTATTCGTAGGGCGTCAGCCAGATCCGGCTGCCGGCCGGCACGCGCACCCGGTCCACCACCCGGCACCAGGCGTCGGTCGCGCTGCCGAACAAGGCGATCTCCCCGGGGCGCGCGCCCACCAGCTGCGCGAGCCGCGCGTACACGGTGCTCGTCAGGTCGGCGTCGTGCACCGCCTCGGCTTCGTACGGGCCCAGTTCGGCTTCGAGCGCCAGGTAGGCGGCCATCACGCGGGGCACCGCGGGGGCCGGGACACCCGCGCCCGCGGTGTTGAAGTGGATGCGCCGCCCGCTCACGAACGCCCGGACGCCGGGTCCCCGGCGCCGCCGGACCGGGCGCCCCGCATCGCCGCCAGCGCGGCCATTTCGGCGAAACTGCGGTCCGCGGTCCGCGGATCCCCGCCGGCGCGCCGCCAATCGCGGTACTTGGCCGCGTAACTGATCAGCGTCTCCTTGCCCCGTTCCTTCCGGGTGCGGGTGACGATTCCGGCCCACAACGCGTCCCAGCGGGCGTAGGCGCGGTCGCCCAGCAGCACTTCGTGCGCCTTCTTCATGTTCCAGAACGGCACCCCGGTGTTGAGGTGGTGCACCAGGTGGAAGTTGTCGTTGTGCCGGCCGAGCAGGAAGCGCTCCACCGCCCAGCCGTGCCGGTTGCGGGTCATCAGGATCTGCCGGTCTTCGCTCTCCGGAAGGGGGTAGTGCTCGGCCAGTTCCGACAGCCAGCCGATGGCGATGGCGGTCGTGAACAGCGGGACGATCCACAGCAGCACGAATTCCAGAAGGAAGCCGCCGACGGCCAGGAACGTGAGGAGCACGGCCCACAAACCGGCCAGGATCCAGCGTTCGGCGCGCAGGCTGACCGGCATCGACACCGTCACCTGTTCCTGCTTGAACAGCACCCGGTCTTCGACGACGTACCGCACGTATTCGAGGGTCCGCAGGCCGGCCACCGCGAACAGGATGTTGCGGAGGAAGAACGTGCGGTTCGACGTGCGGGGGTCGTAGATGCCGACCTCGCGGTGGAAGCTGTAGTCCGGGTCGCGTTCCTCGTCCCCCAGGTTGCGGTGGTGCAGCCCGATGTGCGAACTGCGGTACGGGTTGTACAGGTGGAAGACCAGGTGCGCGGAGAACACCGTGCCCAGCAGCAGGTTCAGCGCCGGGTTGCGCGCGAGCACCTTGTGCGACGCTTCGTGCAGGATGTTGACCAGTGCGCGCTGCGTCGAGCCGATGAGGACGAGCGAGACGGGATAACACCACCAGGACACCCCGACGCACAGGAAGACCGCGGCGGCGATGACGGCGTAATCGAACAGCAGGCCCAGCACGGCGTGGTAATTGTCGGTCCTGCACAGCTCGCGGAGCCGCCGCCGGATTTGCGGGGAAAGCCTGCTGAAATCGAAGTCGAGATGGGCGGGCTGGTCAGCGAACGCGGAGGACATCGGGCCTTCCTCTGGACAAGGGCAGCACACCGGCGTTCCCCGGGAACCCCCGGCGCGCTGCGGCTCTGGCGCCGGCGCGCGGCCGGGCACCGGCCTCGGCGGCCGATGCCGGGCCGGGACACCGGCGGCCACGGCGATGGCGCTTGGAATGGTGGAGCGGAATTTTCCCCGTTATGCGGAAACCGGCCGGTCAGGAGGGCCAGTCGATGTCGGAGTCCGAATCGGAACCACCGCCCGAAGGCGAGCGGAGCCGGGCCGTCGACAGGCCGTCGAACGACGACGATGGGCACGCGAAACCGGAACGAATGTCTATCCGAGAGCAGACCATGATTGAAGAACATCCCCCGACGTGATCTTGTGAGATTCACCCCTGGCAAATAGCCACGAAAGCCACGAACCCACACTACGACGGCTGGCAAAGTTTGGCAATACCGGGTTGCAGCCCGAACCGGCGAACTTCTGACCACCGCGTTCCGTGACCACCAGGGGCCCCGCACCTGCGGCGATCCGTTCATCCGGCGAAGCGGACGAGGACCGCGTAGCCTGGACGCCGCCCCGAGGGGACGTGGCTCCGACGCCCGGCCGACATGCCGTGCGTCGCCGGGGTTTGCCAATGGTTGCCCGGGTAGGCACAATACAGGGAACGACCCCCCGCCGACGCTCCCGCGCCCGGCCCTAGCGAACAGCCTCGAGGTTCAAATGCTGAAACAGCCCGATTTCGGGCAGCGACTGAGGGCCCTCCGGCTGGCCAGCGGCCTCTCCCAGGCCGACCTCGCCGGTGGCACGATTTCGACCGGCTACCTGTCGCGCCTGGAGTCCGGTGCCCGGCCGCCGACGGCCCGCGTGATCGCCCACCTGAGCGAGCGGCTGGGCCTGCCCCTGTCGGCGTTCGAGAGCGAGCAGGCGTCCTCGCTGGCCCAGGTGCTCGCGTCGGTGACCTCCGCCTCCGAAGCGGACCTCACCGAACTGCTGGTCGAGGCGCTGCAGTCCGACGGCGAGCAGGCCCCCGCCCTGCGCTGGCAGGCGCTGTGGCTGCTGGCCAGGATGCGCGACACGCAGGGGCGGCACGAGGACGAGCACGCGCTGCTGCTCGAGCTGACGGACCTCAGCGACCGGCTGGCCGCGCCGGAACTGCAGGCCAGGGTGGCCACCCGGCTCGCCCGGTGCGTGCGCATCCTCGGTGACATCGACCAGGCGCGCGACTACGCCGCCAAGGCCGTCGAGCTGACCACCACGCTGTCGGTGTCCGACCGGGTCGCCGCGCTGCACGAGCTGGTGTCCGCGGAAGCCGAAGGCGGCCGGCTGGCCGAGGCCAGCGCGCACGCCGACGACCTGTGCAAGCTCACCGAGGCCGGCGGCGGCAGCGCGTACACGAAGGCCCTGTGGGCCTCGGCGACGGTCTGCATCCGCCGCGGCGCGCACGCCGAGGCCCGGGACGCGCTCGAGCGGGCGCTGGAAAGCCTGGACAGCCGCGAGGACCTGCACCTGTGGATGCGCCTGCGGCTGGCCGCGGCGTCGCTGTACCTGCAGGTCACTCCCCCGCAGACCGGGCAGGCGCGGCAGCGGCTCGACGAGATCGGCCCGGTCCTCGACCTGATCGGCACCGAACTGCACCGGCAGCAGGCCCTCTCGCTGCGGGCCCACCTGGCCTACGACGAGGGCGACCTGGCCACCGCGCGGGAGCTGTGCGCCGAAGCGGAGGCCATGGGCATGTGGCTGTCCTTCCGCGACCGGATCCGGCTGGAGGCCCTGCAGAGCAAGCTGGCCATCCTGGACGGGCAGGCCGAAAGCGGGGTCCTGAAGCTGAAGGAACTCGCCCAGCAGGCCCAGGAGCAGCACAACGTCGACCTCGCGGCGGACATCTGGCGGAGCGTGGCCGAGATACTGGCCAACATGCGCGAGGCGCAGGTCTGAACCTCACGGCGCAACGATCGCCAGCGCGTCGATCTCCATCAGGAGGTCCGGCCGGTACAGGGCCACGACCTGCACGACCGTGCTCGCCGGGAGGCGGGCCGGGTCGAAGAACTCGTCGCGCACGGCGAGCACGGCCGGCGCGTGCGCGATGTCGGTGAGGTAGTAGTTGAGCCGGATGACGTCGGCGAACCCCGCCCCCGCGGCCGCCAGGCAGCCACGCATGTTCCCGAACACCTGGCGGGCCTGGGCGGCGGGGTCGCCGGCGCCGACGAACGTGCCGTCGGCCGCGAACGGCAGCTGCCCGGCGAGGGCGATCACCCGGCCGGTGCCCAGCACGACGTGGTGGTAGCCGTCGCTGGGGAACACGCCGTCGGGCTCGGCGATGCGGGTGAGCGCCATGGTCGTCTCCTCGGCGGAAGTCAGCGGGTGGCCAGCAGCCGGCGCAGCCAGCCGACGCGGGTGTGGTGGGCGGTCCGGGAGATCCGGGCGTCGGGCACCCACTCGTCGAAGCTGTGGAACGCACCGGACCAGACGTGCAGCTCGGCGCGCCCGCCCGCGCGCCACAGCCGGGTGGCGAACTCGACGCCTTCGTCGCGCAACGCCTCGACCGAGCCCACCTCGAGGTAGGCCGGTGGCAGGCCGGAGAGGTCCGTGGCCCGCGCGGGCGCGGCGTAGGGCGAGACCTCGCCGGTGCCCCGGCGCTCGCCGAGCAGCGCGGTCCACCCGGTCCGGTTGGAGCGGCCGTCCCACATCCCGACGGTCTCCATCCGGACCGCCGACGGCGAAGCGCAGCGGTCGTCCAGCATGGGGAACTGCAGGAACTGCCCCAGCAGCGCCGGGCCGCCGCGGTCGCGGGCCAGCAGCGCCAGGCCGGCGGCCAGTGCCCCGCCCGCGCTGTTGCCGCTGACGATGATCCGCGTCGGATCGAGGCCGAGCTCCGCGGCGTTCGCGGCCAGCCAGACCAGGCCGGTGTAGCAGTCTTCGACCGGGATCGGGTCCGGGTGCTCGGGCGCGAGCCGGTAGTCGACCGCGACGACCGCGCAGCCGGTCGCCTGCGCCCGGTCGAGTTCGCCCACCAGCTCGCTGCTGCGCGGGTGGCCGGCGACCATGCCGCCGCCGTGGGTGTGGTAGACGACCGGGTGCGGCCCCGGGCCGGTGGCCGGCAGGCACAGCAGCAGCGGGACGTCGCCGTGCGGCCCGGGCACCAGCCGTTCGGCCGTCGTGAAAGCCCCGCCGCGGCGGATTTCGGCGTCGGACAGGCTCGCCGCCTTGCTCGCGGCCCGCCGGTCCGGGATCAGTTCGGGGGTCAGGGACGGGCGGCCGTCGAGGATCGCGCGCAGCGGCGCGTCGAGCTCGGGCTCGAACGGCGGCACCGGGGTGTCCGATGTGGTCACAGTGTCGCTCCGGTGCTGGGGCGCGGACGGCCGCGCCGGGAGTGGACGGGCCGCGGGGGCCGGGCGGGCACCCGCGGCCCGGTGTCACATGCTCGCGCCGGCGCCCTTGGTGAACTCCTCGGTGTCTCCCTGGACGGAGACGCCGGGCCGGCCGTCGACGCCGGCGGTCGTGGTGCCGGCGACGGTCACCCGCTCGCCGCGGCGGTGCTGGTCGCCGTAGTCGCGGACCGCGTAGTGCATGGTCGCCTGGTTGTCCCAGACGAGCAGGTCGCCGACCTGCCACCGCCACCGGACGGTGTACTCGGGCTTGGTGGCGTACTCCATCAGCGTCCGCAGCAGGTCCCGCCCGGCCTGCGGGCCGTACCCGGCGACGCGGCGGGCGAACCCGCCCAGCAGCAGCGCGCGCTCCCCCGTCTCGGGGTGCACCCGGACGGCGGGGTGTTCGGAAGCGAAGACGTTGTTGACGAAGTGGGACTTCGCCGTGCCGGAGTAGGTGGCGTCGGTGAAGTCCGAGTCGTTGCAGTGGATGACCCGCAGGGTGTCGGCGAGCGCCCGCAGCCCTTCGGGCAGCCCCTGGTAGGCCGCGGCCGTGTTCGCGAAGAGCGTGTCGCCGCCCACCGGCGGGCAGACCACGTTGTGCAGGATGGCGAACGCGGGCGGGTTCTCCATGTAGGAGAAGTCGACGTGCCAGTAGTTCGCGCGCGTTCCCTCGCCGCGGGAATCCATCTCGCGCAGCAGGGGCCGGCCTTCCGGGCCGCCGTAGATCGGGTGCCCGAGGGTCAGGTTGCCCAGCCTCCGGCCGAAGGCGACCAGCCCGTCGTAGTCGAGCTGCTGGTTGCGCAGGAAGATCACCTTGTGCGTCAGGAGCGCCGACCGGAGCCCGGCGACCACCTCGTCGCTCAGCTCCGCCGCCGCGTCCACGCCGTGGATCTCGGCGCCGATGTTGCCGGTGACTTGCCGGACATCCACGCCGACGGAACTCGCGGGCGCCATGAGTTCGGTCATGTTCGTGCACCTTTCCGATCGGGCCGCTCCCGGGGGACGCAACCCACGTTGCCAGATATTGCCTACAATGGCAACATTCTGGAAAATCCGCCGATGGACGACGAGATCGAGGACGTGCTGATGATCGACACCGAGAAGGTGGCGGCGATCCGGGACGAACGGATCGACTGGAGGTTCAAGGGGCTCCCCGTGGCGCTGGAGGGCGACACGATCGGGGCCGCCGCCGGACGGCGGCTGAACCTGTTCGGCGACGGGTTCCTCGGGCCGGTGCTCACCCTCGACGAGACCGCCCTCGACCACAACATCACCACGATGGCCAAATGGTGCGCCCGGCGCGGCGTCGAGCTCGCGCCGCACGCCAAGACCACGATGGCGCCCCAGCTCTGGGCCCGGCAACTCGCCGCGGGCGCGTGGGGGCTGACCGCGGCCAACGCGGCCCAGCTGCGGGTGTACCGCGCGTTCGGGGTGTCCCGCGTCCTGTTCGCGAACCAGCTCGTCGACGCCGCGGCCCTGCGGTGGGTCGACCGGGAACGCGCCGCCGATCCCGGGTTTTCCTTTGCGAGCTTCGTCGACTCCGTGGCGGTCGTCGCGCGGATGGAGGAGTCGCTGCGCGAGATCGGCGCCCGGCCGGTCGACGTGCTGGTCGAGCTGGGCCGGACCGCGGGCCGCTCCGGGGCGCGGTCGATCGAGGACGCGCTCGTGGTGGCGCGGGCGGTGGCCGCCAGTCCCCTGCTGCGCCTGGTCGGCGTCGGCGGCTACGAAGGCGTCCTGGTCAACGACCCCTCGCCGCACAGCCTCGCGGTGATCGACGAGTTCCTGCAGCGCATGCGCGAACTGACGATCACGCTGGCCGGCGAAGGCCTGTTCGAGACCGGCGAAATCCTCGTCACCGCCGGGGGAAGCTGCTTCTTCGACCGGGTGGCCGACGTATTCGCCGGGCCGTGGCCCGGGCTGTCGGTCACCACCGTGCTGCGCAGCGGCTGCTACGTCACGCACGACGACGGGTTCTACCGCTGGATGTCGCCGTTCTCCCGCGGCGAAGCCGGTTCGCTGCGGCCCGCGATGCGGCTGTGGGCCCGCGTGACGTCGCTGCCCGAGCCCGGCCTCGCCCTGCTGACGGCGGGGAAACGCGACCTGTCGTTCGACGCCTGGCCGCCGGAGCCGCAGCTCGTGCGCACCGCCGACGGCACCGTCCGGCCGCTGCCGGACTGCGTGATCAAGCAGGTGAACGACCAGCACGCCTTCGTCACGCTGCCGCCGGGCCACGGCGTGGCGCCCGGCGACTGGGTGGGGCTCGGGCTGGCCTACCCCTGCACCGCGTTCGACAAGTGGGCGCTCATCCCGGTGGTGCGCGGGGAAACCGTGGTCGACTTCGTCCGCACGTACTTCTGATGCGGTGGTGGCAGGGCCGATCCGCTCCTGCCACCACCGCCGGAGTCAGTAGGACACGTCGCCGCGGAGGTGCTCGCTCGGCCGGCCGTCGACCCCGGCGGGCACGGTCCCGGTGACGGTCACGCGCTCGCCGAGGCGGTGCGCGCTGCCGTAGTCGTGGACCGCGTAGTGCATCGTCGTCTGGTTGTCCCAGATCGCGAGGTCGCCGGTCTGCCACCGCCACCGGACCGTGTGCTCCGGCTTGGTCGCGTACTCGTGCAGTACGCGGATCAGGTCGCGGCCGGCCTGCGGGGTGAAGCCCACCGCCCGGCGCGCGAAGCCGCCGATCAGGATCGACCGCTCGCCGGTTTCCGGGTGCACCCGGACCGCGGGGTGCTCCGCCTCGAAGATGTCGGTCAGGTAGCTGGTCCGGTAGCCGCCGTCGCTGTAGGTGTCGTCGGTGTAGTCGCAGTCGTTGGAGTGCACGATCCGCAGCCCGTCGGCCAGCGCGCGCAGACCGTCGGGCAGGTTCGCGTACGCGGCCGCGGTGTTGGCCCACAGCGTGTCGCCGCCCACCGGCGGGCAGACCTTGTTGTGCAGGAAGGCGAACGACGGCGGCTTCGCCAGGTAGGTCAGGTCGGTGTGCCAGTGGTTGGCCCGGGTGCCCTCGCCGCGCGAGTCCATCGCCCGCAGGTGCGGGCGGCCGTCCGGGCCGCCGTAGATCGGGTGGCCCAGGGTGAGCTCGCCGAACCGCCCGGCGAACGCGACCTGGCTGTCGTAGTCCAGCCGCTGGGCGCGCAGGAAGACCACCTTGTGCTCCAGCAGCGCCTTCCGGATGGCGGCCACGGTGGCGTCGCCGAGCGGCGCACCGGCGTCCACACCGCGGATCTCGGCACCGATGTGGCCGGTCAGCCTGCTGACCTCGACGTCGGTGGCGGTCGAGAGCGTTTCGGTCATGGGACACGCCTTTCCTGAGCTCCGGATGTCTGGTCTCGGGGTACCGTTCATGCTGGCACAGGTTGCCAACTCGGGCAACGTGTTCTAGCTGCACGTATTCGAGATTCGGCGGCGCCGTGATTGACTGACGTTGCCAAGGCGGCGCCGGTGTGTTGTCATCGTGGCGGAGGGCCGATGAACCAGGCGATCGAACGGAAACCCGCCGCGGCGGTACGGGAACCGGCGTTGCGGAGAACGCTGGCCCTGGACTACCTGGCGTGCTGCTTCGGGCGGTTCACGCTGATGCCGGTGCTGGCGCTCATGCTGGCCGCGGGCAGCGGCGGCGCGGCCTGGGCCGGCACCGGCATCGGCCTGTTCGGCTTCATGCTCTGCGCCGGGCTCGCCGCGCTGCCGGCCACCCGGTGGCTGCCGAAGTTCCCCTACGTCGTGAGCCTGCCCGCCAGCATGGTCTGTTCCGCCGTGGGGTTCGGGTTGCTGCCCTACACCCACCACGTCGTGCTCACGATGGCGCTGCTGTTCGTCGGCGCGTTCGGCATCAGCGTGCACGCGACCCTGGTCCGGGTCCTGGTCCGCGAGGTGGTCGACGGCGAGACCGGGCGCAACACGATCTACTCGATCCAGCAGATCGCCACCAACGCCGCGGCCGCGGTGGGCCCGTTCGCCGCCGGCGTGCTCTACGTGGCGGGCGACGCGCGGCCGCTGCTCGCGGTGATCGCCCTCGCCTACGTCCTGGCCGGGGTGACGCTGCTGGCCGGTCTCCCGCGCGGGCTCCGCCCGTCGGACGCCCTGCGCGAGCGGGTCCGCGGCCCCTCGCACCTGCTCGCGACGCTGCGCGGCCGGGAGGCCCGCCGGACCTCGCTGATCACGGTGGCCGGCGCGTTCGTCTACGCGCAGTTCTACTCGGCGTTCGCGCTGCTCGTCGGCTTCGCGGTGGACTCGGCGCTGCTGCGCGGCGCGCTGCTCGCCGGTCCGCCGGTGGCCATCGCGCTGCTGCAGACGCCGGTCACCGTGGTTGCCAACCGGTTCCTGCGCACCGGCGTGCGGCCGGCGCGGATCCTCGCGCTGGCCACCCTGGTGTTCGGGGTGGCGATGCTGCTGCTCGGCCTGGGGCTGCCGGTCGTGGTGGCGGCCACGGCGGCGATGGCGGTGTTCGCGGTCGCGGAAATGCTGTTCACCCCGATGGTGAGCACGGCGTTCAGCCGGCTCCCGGGGCCGTCCGCGCTGGCCGCGTCGAACCTGCAGGCCGTGGCCTGGACGAGCGGCGAGGCAGTCGGTTCGCTGTGCGGCGGCGCGCTGTTCCTGCTCGGCTACCACCACGGCGCCGGCCAGTGGTACTGGCTCGCGCTCGCCGTGGTGGCCGGGCTGGCCGCGGTGCCTTGCTTGACCGGCCGCCGGTCCACAGTGGACTGACCGGCGGCCCCGTCGACGACGAACTCGACCGACGACGTCAGCTCCACCGCGAGCGCCCGCGCCCGGGCCGGCGTGTCCGCGCCCGCCACGATGACGCCCGCGCGGTCGGTCGACTGCCGGATCGGGCCGATGAGTGCGCCCGGGGCCACCGTCAGCTCCGCGTGCAGCACGCCGGGGTGGGTCGTCACGGCGTCCCAGCCGTGGACCGCCAGCAGGCGCCCGGGTGGCGGGGCGAGGAAGTACGCCGCCGCCGCGCGGCTCGGGGACGGCAGCGGACCGGTGCGGTGGCCGCGGACGTCGTCGAAGATCAGGCCGAACAGCTCGAGGCCCGGAACGGCGTGCGCCAGCAGCAGGTGCAGCCAGTCCCCGCCCGGGCGGCCGTGGACCTCGCCCAGCACCACCTCGCCGCCGGTGAGCCACAGCTCGACGTGGAAGATCCCGAACCGCAGGCCCAGCGCGGTGAGCGCCGCGGTCACCTGTCGCTCGATCTCGCGCCGGGTGTCGCCCGGGAGCTCGGCGGGCAGCACGTGGCCCACCTCCACGAACCACGGCGGGGGCAGCGTTTCCTTCGCGGTGATCGCGAGGACCTCGGGTTTCCCGCCGAGGAACACGCCCTCCACGCTGAATTCGGGCCCCGGCACGAACTCCTCGACGAGGAACAGCCCCGGATCGGGCAGCTGACGCACGGCCTCGGGCAGTTCGGCGGCGCTGTGCACCTTCCGCACCCCGATGCTGGCCATCGCGTCCCGCGGCTTGACCACCCACGGGCCCGCCGACCCGGCCGTGAACGCGGCCGCGTCGGCGACGGACGTGCACAACCGGACGGCGGGTTGCCGGAAGCCGGCCGCCGCCAGCGCGGCCCGGCACTCGTCCTTGTTCCGGACGAGCCGCACCACCTCCGGCGGGTTGCCCGGGGCGCCGAGCGCCGCCGCGGCCGAAGCCGCGGCCAGCACCACGGTGTCCCGCAGGCCGAGCACGACGTCGAACGGCTCGTCCCGCTCCCGCACCCACCGCACGCTCGCCGCCGCGTCTTCCGGGTCGACGGCCGAAACCGCGTCGGCGAGGGCGGCGACCCGGGCCGTCGCCGCGAGGTTGGCCTCGGAGTTCGTCAGGTGGGACCGGATGCCGCGGGCCCGCGCCTGGGTCAGGGCCGCGGTGGCGATGTCCAGGCTCGACGCGACCGGGCCCGCACCGCCGAGGAACAGGAATCCCGTCATGCTCCCACCCCGCGCAGCCGGTAGACGCGGTCCTTGAGGTCGCTGATCGCCTTGTGGTCCGCGGCCAGCAACGCCGGGTCCGGGCCGGCCAGGAAGATCCGCAGCGGGCTCGTCAGCAGGTCCTCGGTCGGGCGGAGCCGCGCGCCGGGGGCGAGTTTGACGTTCACCGCGTGCACGGTGGGCAGCGCGGCGATCTCGTCGACGACCGCCTGGTCCACGGACTCGACGACACCGTCGGCCGTCGTGCTGGTGTTGTGCACGACGGCGTGGCAGCGGCGGGAGTAGACGCCGCCGGTGAACTCCTCCGGGCGCGCGAAGGCGAGCGCGGTCAGGTCGGCCTGGTTGCCGCCGAGGCAGCGGTCGTGGAAGCCGGGGTGCATGTTCCCGTTCAGCCGCGCGGCGATCTCGACCAGCGCCGGCCCCTCCGGCGTCATGATCACTTCGGCGTGGGCGGCACCGTGCCGGATGCCGAGCGCGCCCAGCACGCCGTCGACGTACTCGACCAGCTCGGGCACCGGGGCGCGGTCCGGGTCGAGCAGCACGTCCCGGTCGTAGATCGGCTTCCCGGCCGCCGTCGTGGTCTTGACGTATTCCCAGACGCCGCAGACGTACCGCCGCCCGTCGCGGCTGACGGTGTCCACAATGTACTCGGTGCCGGCCAGGAACGACTGCGCGAGCACGGCGGTGTTGCGCTCGCCGAACATGGTCGTGGCCGACAGGACCGCCCGCGCCGCCCGGTCCGCCGCCCCGGCGGTGCGGCAGATGGCGACGTCTTCGGTGGACGCCGAGCTGAGCGGCTTCACCACGACCGGGTAGCCGCCGGTCTCCCCCGCCCACGCGACGATCTCCTCCGGCGACGTGGCCACGCACTGCCGGGCGCAGCGGAGGCCCGCTTCCCGCAGCGTTTCGATCATCACGTACTTGTCCCGCCGGGCCGCCGAAAGGCGCGAACCGTTGGTGGCCAGCCCGAGCCGCTCGCTGAGCGCGTCGGCGAGCGGCACGCCGGACTCGGCGCCGGCCACGACCGCCACCGGGCGGTGGGCCGCCAGCGCCGTCACCACGCCGGGGATCGCCGCCGCGCCGGGACACGCGAGGCCGGCCCGGTAGCGGTCCAGGTCCGGCGGGGCCATCGAGGGCATCAGGTCCGCCGTGCTGCGGACGTGGACGACGTCGGTGCCGAGCCGGCGGAAGGCCGGCGGCAGGAAGTTCCCGGTCGAGTAACCGTCGACGATCACCGCGGTGGGGGCAGCCATGTGTTTCCTCGTTTCGGGCTGGTGGGGGTTAGCGCGTCGCGAGGCCGAGGCACTCCCGCACCAGGGGGTACGGCGGCTCGGCGACGAGGTAGAAGTGGTCCCCCCGGACGTTGCGCTCCCGGAACGTCCCCTCGGTCAGCTCCGCCCACGGCCGCCGGTCGGCGTCGACGTCGGCGTCTCCGACGATCGACGTCACCGGGCAGCGCAGCAGCGGCTCGGGGCGGTGGCCGTAGGCGTGGAACATGCGGCCGTCGCTGCGGACGTAGGGCAGCACCAGCTCCTGGAACAGCGGGTCCGCCGCCAGTTCGGGATCGGTGCCGCCGAGCGCGGCCAAGCGGCTCGCGGTGGTGTCGTCGTCCTCGAGTTCCCCGGGCGGTGGCCCCGGGTACGGCGCGTGCCGGGCCCCGGAGGCGAACAGGTGGGCCGGGCGCACCCCGGCCGCTTCGAGGCTGCGGGCCGTCTCCAGCGCCACCACCGCCCCCAGGCTGTGCCCGAACAACGCGATCGGCCGGTCCGCCAGCGGCAGCAGCGCCTCGGCGATCTCGCGGCCGAGGCGGGCCAGGTCCTCCGGTGGCGGCTCGTCGAGCCGTTCGGCGCGGCCGGGGTAGCGGACGGCGTGCACCTCCAGGTCGCCCAGGTGCCGGCCCCAGTCCCGGAAGAACGACGCCGACCCGCCGGCGTGCGGGAAGCAGACGAGCCGCGGCCGCGGCTCGCCGTGCACGACCGTGCACTGCAGCCAGACGTCGGGGCGTTCGGTCATTTCCCCGCACCTCCGCTCACGCGCTGCCGGCGGGCCCGGACCGCGTTGGCCCGCCGGGCGGCCGCCTGCCGGGCGTCGGCCCGCGACCGGCCGTCCTGGGTGCCGGTGTCCCGGATCAGCGCGGCCTGCTCGGACACCGTGGTGTGGCGGAAGAGCTGGACCACCGACGGCCGGATCCCGGTCCGGCGTTCCAGGGCCTCCTGCAGCTGGAACACGGTGAGCGAATGGCCGCCGAGGTCGAAGAAGTTGACCTCGACCGGCACCTCGGGCAGTTCGAGGACCTCGGCCCAGGCCGCCGCGACCTTGCCGACCGTGTCGCCGGCCGCGGTGGCGTCCGCAACGGCACCGGGCGGCGCGGTCTCGGCCGCGGCCTGCAGCGCGTTGCGGTCGATCTTGCCGGTGACGGTCTGCGGCAGGCGGTCCAGCGGCCGGATCCGGCCCGGGACGGCGGCCGCGGGCAGCCGGGCCGTCAGCTCGGTCCGCACCGCACCCGGGTCGACCGCGGCGGCGGCGAGGACGAACGCGGTGAGCGCGGGCGGGTCGCCCGCGGCCACGACGACGGCGTCGTCGATCCCGGCTATCGTCCGCAGAGCCGCTTCGACGGCCCCGAGTTCGACGCGGTGGCCGCGGATCTTCACCTGGTGGTCCCGGCGGCCGAGGAACTCGAGCAGGCCGTCGGCGGTGCGGCGCACGATGTCGCCGGTGCGGTACATGCGGGCGCCGTCACCCCCGGCGAAGGGGTCTTCGACGAACACGGCGGCGGTCGCGTCCGGCCGGCCGAAGTAGCCGCGGGCCACGCCGTCACCGCCGACGTACAGCTCGCCCTGCGTCCCGTCGGGCACCGGCTGCCGCCGGTCGTCGAGCACGTAGAGGCGCGCTCCGGGCACCGGTCCGCCGATCGACACCGGGCCGGGCGCGTCGAACCGGCGGTAGCTGGCCCAGACCGTCGCCTCGGTGGGGCCGTACTCGTTGACGAGCGCGACGGCACCGGCGTGGACGGCGAAGTGGCGGTCCACCAAGGACTGCGGCAGCGGCTCGCCGGCGACGATGACGGTGTCGAGCGTGCTCAGGCCGCGTCCGCCGAGCCGGGCGGCCGCGTCGAGCAGGACGCGGTAGAGGGACGGCACGCACAGCATCCGCGTGACGGCGTGCTCTTCGATGAGCGCGAGCAGCCGTCCGGGGTCGCGCACCTCGTCCGGGCGGGCGACGACCACGCTGCCGCCGGCCGTCAGCGTGCCCCACAGCCCGGCGACCGAGGAGTCGAACGCCAGCGGCGAGACCAGGAGGAAGACCGGGGCACCGGGGTACACCGCGTGCCGGGCCCCGGTCGACGCGGTCAGCTGGCCGTGCTCGACCAGGACGCCCTTCGGCTCGCCGGTGCTGCCCGAGGTGTAGATCAGGTAGGCGGGATCGGCCGCGCCGACCGGGATCGGCGGCAACGGGACTTCCCCGCCCTCGGCCGCCTCGTCCGCGCGGATCAGCGGAAGGCCGCTCCCGGCCAGCCGGTCGCCGGTCACGACGGCCGCGGCCACCCGGGCGTCGGCCAGCACGGCGGCGATCCGCGCGTCCGGCTGGGCCTGGTCGAGGGGGACGTAGGCCGCGCCGGCCCGGAGGACCCCGAGCGCCGCGGCCACCATGGCCGCCGACGGCTCGGCGAGGACGGCGACGCGGCTGCCCCGGCCGGCGCCCGCCGCGGCCAGCCGGGCCGCGATCCGGCCGGCCCAGGCGTCCAGGGCCCGGTAGCCGACGCGGTGGCCGCCGCTCCGCACGGCCGTCCGGTCGGGCTGCGTCCGGGCGAAGCGGGCGACCAGTTCGGGCACCGGGGTGCCGCTGCTGCCGGGCCGGCGGACCCGGTCGTCGGTCTGGTGCGGGGATGCCACAGGAATCTCCTCCACTGGTTGGCCGAAGCTCGGGCCGGTCACGCCGGCGGGTTCAGCAGGGCGCGCACGATCTCCGCCTGCCGGCCCAAGGTCCGGCCGGTGAGCAGGGCGCGCAACGGGACCTGGACGCCGAGCTCCTGCTTGACCTTGCGGGCCAGCTGCGTGATCAGCAGGGAGTCGCCGCCCAGCCGGAAGAAGTCCGACTCGTCGGTGAGGTCGGGTTCGCCGAGCAGTTCCGCCCACAGCCCGGCCAGCAGCGCGGCCGGCTCCGGCGGCTCGGGGGCCGCCGGCGGGGCGGGGACGTCCTCGGGGGCCGGCTGCGGGCCGTCGACCTCCGGGGCCAGCCAGCGCGGCCCGGCGAAGGCGTAGGACGGCAGGTGGACCAGGCCGCCCTCGGCGCACAGCCGCGCGGTGTCGAGGGGCAGGCCCTGCGTCCACAGCGTGCCGAGCGCGGTCAGCAGCTCTTCGGCCGGGCGAGCGGTGCGGGACGGCGACAGCGGGACGGCGTCGAGCATCGCCGACAACGCCTGGCCCGGGCCGACTTCGACGAACACCGCACCGGGCAGCCGGGTCCGGATCACTTCGGCGGCCGGGGCGAACCGGACCGGTTGCCGCGCCTGGCGCACGAACAGGTCCGCGTCGACGCGGGTGCCGGGCAGGACGAGCTCGCCGGTGGCGTTCGCCGCGAACGGCACCGACGGGCGTCCCGGCACGACGCCGTCCAGCGCCGCGGCCAGGCCCGGCAGGGCCGGCTCGACGAGCGCGGAGTGGAACGCGTGGCTCGTCCGCAGTTCCTTGCTGAAGACGCGGTCGCCCAGCCACGCCCGGAACTGCCCGGCCGCCGCGGCGGTGCCGGCGAGCACGCAGGAGTCGGCCGAGTTGACCGCCGCCAGTTCCAGTGCGCAGCCGGACTCCGCGAGCAGCTGCGTCGCGGTGGCTTCGTCGCAGCCCACGGCGAGCATGGCGCCGGGCGGGCAGGCCTGCATCGCCCGGCCACGGGCCACGACGAACGCCGCCGCGGCCGGCAGGTCGAAGACCCCCGCGCAGCAGGCGGCGGTGAGTTCGCCGAGGCTGTGCCCGAGCAGCGCGGCGGGCGTGAGCCCCAGCGCGGTCAGCGCCCGGGCCGCCGCGTGTTCGACGGCGAACAGCGCGGGCTGGGCCAGCTCGGTCGCTTCCAGCTCGGCCGCGGGGAAGTCCGGGTCGAACAATGCGGCCCGCACCCGCGCCGACAGTTCCGGCGGGAAGGCGGCCAGGCAGTCCTCCAGCGGTTCGCCGAACCCCGGCAACGCTTCGGCGAACGGCCGGGCCATCCCCGGTCGCTGGGCACCCTGGCCGGGGAACACGAAGACGGTGGGCGGCGGCCCGTCGGCGGGACGGCGGCCGCGCACGACGCCCACGCCGCCGCTGATGCGGCCGGCGACCTCGGCGCTGGTCCGGCCGGTCACGGCGGCGCGTTCGGCCAGCATCGCCCGGCCCGCCGCGAGCGTGTGCGCGACGTCGGCGAGGTCGGGGTTCTCCTTGACCAGGTGCTCCCCCAGGGCCACGACTCCGCGGGTCAGCGCGGCCGAGTCGGCCGCCGACACCAGGACCAGCCGGCTTGCGTCGCCCTCCCGGCGCGTGACCGGCGGCGGCTCGGGGGCCTGTTCGACGAGCACGTGGACGTTGGTGCCGCCGATGCCGAACGAGCTGACCCCGGCCCGCCGGGGCACCGGGCCGGACCACGGTTCGAGGCCGGCCGGCACGTACAGGGGCGAATCGGCGGTCTCCAGCAACGGGTTGAGCCGGGTGAACCCGCCGACCGGCGGGACGGTCCCTTCGCCCACCACCAGCAGCGCCTTGATGAGCGCGGCGAGGCCGGCGGCGGCGTCGAGGTGGCCGGTGTTGCCCTTCAGCGCTCCGACGGCGATCCGGTGCGGGCCGGCTCCCCGGCCGCGGTAGGCCGCCGACGCGGCGGACCACTCGATGGGGTCACCGACCTTCGTGCCGGTGCCGTGGGTTTCTAGGTAGCCGACGGAGTCCGCGTCGACGTCGGCCGCGCTCAACGCGGCTTCGATCGCGGCCTGCTGCCCGGACGGCGAAGGGGCGTAGTACCCGGCCTTGGCCGCGCCGTCGTTGTTGACCGCGCTGCCGAGGATGACCCCGTGCGGCCGGATGCCGTCGTCGAGGGCGTCGGCCAGGCGGCGCAGGACCACGCACGCCACGCCGGAGCCGGCGAGCACGCCGTCGGCCCCGGCGTCGAACGGGCGGCAGGCGCCGGAGGCGGACTGGATGCCGCCGTCGACGTGCACGTACCCCGCCTGGGGGAAGTCGACGCCCGCGGCGGCCACCACGGCCTGGTCGCAGTCGCCGTTGAGCAGGGCCTGGATCGCCAGGTGCAGCCCGACCAGCGAGGACGAGCAGGCCGTCCGCACGCCGATGGCGGGGCCGGTCAGGTCGAGCTTGTAGGCGATGAGGCTGGCGATGAAGTCCGGCTCGGTGCCGTGGATCGCCTGGTCGAGGACCTGCGGTTCGAGCGGGCCGCGCGACAGCATGGCGCGCAGGTACCCGCTGCCGCTGTCGGAGGCGTAGACGCCGGTGACCGGGCCCTCGCCCAGCGGTGCCCGGCCGGCGTCTTCGAGGGCCGCCCACGCGGCCTCGAGCATCAGCCGGTGCTGCGGGTCCATCAGCTCGGCGTCGCGGGCGCTGAACCGGAACACCGTGTGGTCGAACCGGTCGGCGTCGGCCAGGTGACCGCGGACGGGCACGTAACCCGGGTCGCCGAGCTCGGCGGCCGGGACCCCGGCCCGGGCCAGCTCGGCCGGGTCCAGTGTCGTCGTCAGCACCTGTCCCGAGGTCACCGCCGACCACAGCTCGGTGATGCTCGCCGAGCCGGGAAACCGGCCGGACATGCCGGTGACGGCGATGTCGAAGGAACGATCGCGGGCCATCTCACCCCCAGAGTCGGAACTTTCCCCAGGTTGCCTCATTAGGCAATCACTGGCAAGCTGTTGACAATTGTTGGCAACAGCTGGCGGGGATCCGACCTGGTGAAGGGGCGAACGTGCAGCCAGATCCACAGTGGACGACCGAGACCGGCCTGCACGACGCCGTGGCGCGCACGGCACGCGACCGGCCACAGGCCGTCGCCCTGGTTTCCGGGCGCCGCACCGTCGGCTACGGCGAGCTGGACCGCACGGCCGACGCCTGGGCGGCGAGCCTCGGCACCGGAGCGGGCGACCTGGTCCCGATCACCCTGCCGCGCGGTGTGGAGCTGGTGACCGCGTTGCTGGCGGTGCTGAAGACCGGCGCGGCCTACGCCCTGCTGGACCCGGCGTGGCCGGCGGACCGCCTGCGCGAGGCCGTCGGGCAGCTGGACCCGCCGCTGCTGGTGACCCGGCCCGGCGGGGTCGAGCTGCCCGGGCTGCCGTCGTGGACACCGCCGTCCGGCCCGGTCGCCGAGGCGCCTGCGTTCCGGCCCGCCGCCGTCGACGGCTCGGCGCCGTGCTGCGTCTTCTTCACCTCCGGCACCACGGGAACGCCGAAGGGGGTGCTGGTCCCGCACCGGGCGACGGCCCGGCTTTTCCGGCCGGGCACGTTCGCGCGGTTTTCCCCCGCCACCGTGATGCCGCTGGCCGCGCCGGCGCCCTGGGACGCGTTCTCCCTCGAACTGTGGTCGGCGCTGTTCAACGGCGGGACGAGCGTGATCGTCGACGAGCCGTTCCTGTCGGCGGCCTCGCTGCAGGACGGGATCAGCCGCCACGGCGTCGACACGGTCTGGCTCACCAGCAGCCTGTTCTCCATGATCGTCGACGAATCACCCGAGGCGTTCCGCGGCCTGAGCCAGCTCATGATCGGCGGGGAACGGCTCTCCCCCGGGCACGTGGCCCGGTTCCTGCGCCGGCATCCCGCGATCACGCTGCTCAACGGCTACGGGCCGGTCGAAAGCACGGTCTTCGCCACCACCCACCGCATCACCCCGGCCGACTGCGACCGGCCCGGCGGGATCCCGCTCGGCCGGCCGGTCCCGGGCACCGAGGTCCACGTGCTCGACGGCGTGCGCCCCTGCGCGGCCGGCGAGCCCGGCGAAATCTGCCTCGCGGGCGACGGGCTGGCCCTGCGGTACCTCGGCCGTCCCGAACTCACCGACGCGAAGTTCATCACCGTCCGGATCGGGGACCGGACGCGGCGGCTGTACCGGACCGGCGACCTGGGCGCGTGGGACACCGCCGGCCTGCTGCATTTCCACGGCCGCGCCGACCGGCAGGTCAAGATCCGCGGCCACCGCGTCGAACCGGCCGAGGTGGAACGCCAGCTCGAGCGGCTGCTGCCGGCCGTGCGCGCCTGCCGCGTCCTGGCCCGCCGCGACGACGGCGGCAGCGTCCGGGAGCTGCTGGCGTTCTGCACCCCCGCCGTCCCGGACGGGGCGATGGCGACGCTGCGGGCCGCCCTGCTGCCCCACCACCGGCCCGCGGCGCTGATCGCCGTCGACGTCTTTCCCGTGACGTCCCAAGGCAAACTCGACGAACGGGCCTTGCTGGCCATGGCCGGAGAACCGGCCGAGGTGGCACCCGCGGACGAGCACGAAGATCCACTCGTCCGCCTGGTGGCGGAGACGTTCGGCGCGGTTCTCGGCCGGCCGGGCGTGCCCGCCGACGTCCCGTTCACCGACCTGGGCGGCGGCTCGCTCGACGCCGGCCGGGTGTGCGCGCGGCTGACCGGACGGCTCGGCCGCGCGGTCCCGGTGTCCCGGCTCTACCAGCACCCGACGGCCCTCGCGCTCGCCGGCCGGCTCCGCTCGTCCCGGCCGCCCACGCCGCCCCGACCGGCCGAGGCGGACGCCGGGACACCGCTGACGCCGATGCAGCTGGTGTTCCTGACCCGGCAGCTGCGGGACCCCGGCGACCGGACCTCGCACTGCCTGCTCACCTGGGTCGTCGAAGGCGAACTCGACCACGCGGCGCTCGAAGCGGCCATCGCCGAGGTCCACCGGCGCCACGAGCCGCTGCGCGCCGCGTACCTGCCCGACCCGCACCCGGCCGCGCACGTCGTCGACATCGAGCCGCCGCCAGTGGAGTACCTGCCTCGCCAGCCCGGGGTCGAGGCGGCCGTCGAAGCCCTGCGTGAACTGCTTTCCGAGCCCCTCGACCCGACCGCCGGTGACGTCTGGCGGACCGCGCTGGCCGAAGTGGACGGCGGTTCGGTCGCCGTGTTCGGCTGCCTGGTCCACCACATCGCCTTCGACGGCCGGTCGGAGTCGGTGCTCGCCCGCGACCTGGCGGCCGGCTACGAGGCCGCGCGCGGCTCGGCAACCGCCACCCCGGACCCGGTGACCTTGGCGGACGCGTACCGCGCCTACGCCGCACGCCTCGAAGGCTCCGCGGCGCACCACGCCTCCCTCCGCGAGGAATTCTCCGGCGCGCCCGACCTGCGGTGGCCGGCCGGCGCCACCGAACCCGCCGCCGGCTGCATGGTGGAGATCCCGCTGTCGGCCGCGGTCGTCGCCGGGGTGGACGCAGTGGCCGCCACGGCCGGTGTCAGCCGGTTCGCCGTCCTGCTGACCTGCTACGCCACCAGCCTGGCCGAGGTCACCGGGCAGGACGACTTCGTCGTGGGCGTGCCGGTGGTCCAGCGCGACGCGCCGGTCCTGGAACGCGCCATCGGGTGTCACATCACGATGCTCGCCCTGCGCCTGCGCGGCATCACGCCGGACGCGGTCCGCGCGGTCGGGCGGCTCGCGGAACGGGCCTTCGCCGCCCAGGACGTCCCGTTCCCGGAGCTGCTGCGGGTCGCCGGCGTCCAGCCGGGCGAGCGGCACCCGCTGTTCCAGACGGTGTTCGCGCTGCAGGACAACCCGGCTCCGGAGCTCCGGCTGAGCGGGCTGAGGACGACGTTCCTGCGTCAGCCTTACCTCGACCTTCCGCTGGAACTGCACACCGAACTGTGGCCCGCGCCCGGCGGCGGCCTGCTGGTGACGGTCCACTTCCGGCCCGAAGCGGTCCCGGAAGTCACCGCGCAGGAAATCGCCAAGCGCTTCGCCGACCGCACGCACACCCTCCGCTCAGGACAGGCGCGATGACGACGCTCACGGCACACCCCGACGCCCTCGCTGACCCGCGGACCCACGCCGCGGGCGACGCCCCCGCGATCTGGCGGTGGATGCGCGAGCACGCCCCGGTGCACTGGCACGAACCCGGTCACCTGCCCGGGTTCTGGTCGCTGACCCGCTACGACGACGTCCGCGCCGCCTACCGCGACCCGCGGACGTTCAGTTCGCGCCACGGGGTGCTGCTGCGGCCGGCCGAGCTGGGCCAGGACCCCGGTGGCGGGATGACGCTGGCCCTCACCGATCCCCCGCGGCACAAACAGCTGCGGGCCGTCGTCGCCGACTGGTTCACCGCGCGTTCGGTCCGCGGCCTGGAAGAGGCGATGCGGCGGGCCGTCAAGGACGTCCTCGCCCGGGCGCTCGAACGCGGCGAATGCGATGTGGTGCACGACATCGCGGGCCGGCTGTCCATCTCCGTCATCGGCCATCTGATGGGCGTGCCCGAGGAGGACCACGAAGCACTTTTCCGGTGGACGAACGAGGCGTTCGCGGCGCACATTTCCCTGGCCGCGCACCAGGAGCTGATGCGGTACTTCATCGCGCTGATGGACCGGCGGATGACGGACCCGGGCGACGACCTGGTGAGCATGCTCATCGGCGGGACGATCGACGACCGGCTGCTCACCGAAGAGGAGATCCTGCTCAACTGCGAAAACCTGGTCGGCGCCACGGAAAACGGCCGCCTCGCCCTGGCGGGCGGCGTCCTCGCCCTGCTCCGGTACCCCGGCCAATGGGCCAAGCTGGTGGCCGACCCGGGATTGCTGCCCACCGCGGTCGAAGAGATCCTGCGGTGGACGTCGAGCGCGACGCACAGCATGCGCACCGCGACGGCCCCGGTCGAGCTGGGCGGGCACCGCATCGAGGCCGGTGACCGGGTGGTGCTGTGGGTGCCGTCGGCCAACCGCGACGAGACGGTCTTCGCGCACCCCGACCGGTTCGACGTGGCCCGCAAACCCAACCGCCACCTGGCTTTCGGCGGCGGCGAGCACTTCTGCCTCGGCGCGGTGCTGGCGCGTGCGCAGATGCGGATCCTGTTCGGCGAGTTCCTCGGCACGGTGGCGGAGTTCGAGCTGACCGGCCCGGTGCGGCCGGTGGCGTCGATCAACGTGGGCGGCCCGGAGACCCTGCCGATCCGGCTCACCGGGAAGTAGGTCAGAGGAACTGGCCGCCGGCCAGGTAAGGCGCCGGTTCCGGCATGCCCCGCAACGCGAGGTACCCCTCCTGGCCGATGTCCAGCCGCGCGGCCAGCCCGACGTCGACCGCCCACTCGTTGGCCGTCGTGATGCAGTTGACCAGGGTCTCGCCCGACGACGACGCCAGGCTCTCCCACAGCAGCTTCTCCGCCGTCTCCTGGTCGGCGGCCGCCAGGAGCGCCGGGCGGCCGCTGCCGTCGACGTACACGTACCCGCGCGTCCCGCAAACCACCAGGCGGTTGTTGTCCAGCAGGTACCGGTGGTCCGGGCCGTGCCCGGCGCCGCGGCGCTGTTCGTCCAGCTCGTCCATCCAGCCGAAGTCGCTTTCGCTGCCCTCGTGCAGTCCGGTGATCGCCGGGAGCGTCGCCCGGTCCACCGTGCCGACCATGCGCATCTGCGGGTACAGCGAGAACCCGGCCAGCCGGTAGCGGCGGGTCGCCCCCGGGTGCACGGTCGAGGAGAACAGGCCGGCGCGGTCGCCCGCGTGCGCCAGCGTCGCGTCGATCAGCCGCTTGCCGATGCCCTGCCCCTGGTGGCTCGGCAGCACGCCGTAGGTGGCGAGGTACCACACGCGGCCGCGGTTCTGGGAAATCGCGAACCCGACGATTTCGTCGCCGTCGGTGGCGACCCAGCAGCCTTCCGGATCCACTTCGAGGAAGTAGCGCATCCGGTCGATCCACTTCTTCGTGCCCGCCTCCGACCGCGGTTCCGGTTCGGGTTCGCTGACCCGGCGGTCACGCGCGTCCGCTTCGAGGAAGACGGCATCGGAAGTGCGTTCGGCTTTCGGCAGATCTCCGACCCGCAGCAATCGCACCGCTGGCTGGTTCACGCGTGCAGCTCCTCATTCCGGTCGGCCGGCCGGTCGGGGAAATCCCGGACCGTGCGGATCGGTCCCCACAACAGGATCAGCGAGCAGCATACCAGCGCGCCGGTCATGATCCACATCGTCGGGCGCAGCCCGATCCGGTCACCGAGGAAACCACCCAGAATCGCGCCGACCGGGATCGTGCTGTATTTGATGAAAGTCGTCGTCGCCACCACCCGGCCGAGCAGCCGCGGCGGACAGTACGCCTGCCGGAAACTGTCCAGGGAGATGTTTCCGGCCACCAGGCTGCCGTCCACCGCGAGCAGTCCGACGAAGAAGAAAAGAACCCGCAGATCGGGACCGGCCAACGGCATCAGCAATCCGAACGGGGTGGCGGCGAACCTCCCGATCAGGAATCCGCGCGCGCTCCCGAACCGGCGCACCAGCGGCCGGACGACGAACGCGCCGAGGATCCCGCCGACCCCGCCCGCGGCCACCAGCAGGCCCACGACACCGGGGCTCACCCCGACCGTCCGGATGAGGAACGCGACGTAGATCGACTGGTAGCCGTCCAGCGCGAGGTTCGCCATGGCGCCGTACAGCACGATCGGCCTGAAGTAGGCGTCCTTGAGGACGAAGTGCAGGCCCTCCCGCATTTCCGTGCGGAGCCCGGCGCGCCGCCGGCCGCGGGTGTCTTCGGGCACCGGCTTGCGGATCCGCGTCATGCAGAACGCCGACAGCAGGTAGGCGCCCGCGTTGACCAGCACCCCGGTCGCCGCGCCGAACGCCTGGGCGATGAGCCCGCCGGCGCTCGGCCCGACCATCAGCATCGCCGACTCGCTGCCCTGCAGCTTCGCGTTGCCCTCCATCAGGTCGCGTTCGCCGACCAGCAGCGGGAAGTAGGCGTGGTAGGCGGTGACGAAGAAGACCGTGGCCCCGCCGGTCACCAGCGCCACGACGAGCAGCTGGCCGATCGTCAGGGCCCCCGCGTACCACGCCAGCGGCACGCTGAGCAGCACCGCCGCCGACAGCAACCCGCAGGTGATGAGCACCGGCCGCTTCGGCAGCCGGTCGACCCAGGCACCCGCGGGCAGCCCGATGAGCAGCCACGGCAGCCACACCGCGGCGGCCAGGAAACCGAGCATCAGCGGGCTCGAATCCAGCACCGTCACGGCCACCAGCGGCAGCGCCAGCCCGGTCGCGTTGCTCGCGAAGACGCTGGTGGTCTCCCCCGCCCAGAAGAACCGGAAATCCCGGTGCGCGAACAGGCTCCGGCGTTCCGTGCCGCCGTCCCCCGGTTCCCCCGCCCGGTCGGCCGTTTCATGCATGAACAGACACCTTAGCCGGGAAACACCCGGTTCGCCGCGGATCAGGGACGGTCGATGCTGGCCGGCCACTTCGCCGGCTCGTCGACCCGGGAAACGAGCGGGATGTCCCGGATGTCGCCGTGCTTGAGCACCCACAACAGGAAACGCTCGACACCCATGCCGAACCCGGCGGTGCGCAACGGCTTTTCGTACTTCATCTGCACGTACCAGGAATACTCGTTTTCCGGCACGTCGTGCATGGCCAGCGCTTTCCGCACCTGTTCGCCGCTCGCGTGCCGTTCCCCGGAACCGACGACCTCGCCGATGCCGAACAGCAGATCGGCGTTGCGCGCGCTGCGGTGCCGGTCGTCTTCGAAGGCCTGGTAGAACGGCACCACGAGGTGGTCGAAATGCGTCACCCAGGTGAATTCGCCGACCCGCCGCATCAGTTCCCGCTCACCGGACCGGGTGAGGTTCCGCCCGGCGTCGCCGGTGACGACGTACTCCGGGTCGTTGCCCAGCACGCGGACCGCTTCGTCGAACGTGACGCGCGCGAACCGGTCGTGGCCCACCATGCGTTCGAGGTGCGAGACGTCGCCGCGGCCGGCCGCCAGCCGGCCCCCGTGCCGGTCGAGGATCGCCGCCGCCAGCGCCTTGACGTACCCCTCGACGTAGTCGACGAGGTCCTCCAGGCCACCGGGGATTTCCGCTTCGCTGTGGGTGAACTGGCCCAGGTGCGTCGGATCGGGGACCTCCCGGCGGAACGACGGCATGATCGTGTACCCGCCGCGCGCGGTCAGCTGGCAGCCGTACTCGAGCAGGAACTGCATGGAGTCCGGCAGGTAGGTGTCGACGCCGTTGACCGTCACCGGGACGGGGTTCGTGTCGCTGCCGAGCCCGGACGGGCAGGTGATCGTCCGGGTGGTCAGCGGCAGGTACAGCGCCTTGAGCCCGCGGGAACCCGCGTACTCGACGGTGGCGGTGAGGATCGTGTCGTGCAGGTCGGTGACGAGCCGGTACCACGGTGAGCGCACGGCTTCGAGGAACGCGCCGTAGGTGTTGCCGTAGGTGCCCGGAGGCGTCAGGGCGGTGTCCGTGATCGACAGAGACAAGGCAGGCACTCCTGTCGTGTGGTTCCTCATACCGGCTGCTGGCTGCGCGGGCGGATGTTCTGGTTCGCGCGGAAGACGTTGCCCGGGTCGTAGCGGGCCTTGACCTCGGCCAGCTTCGCGTAGCGGACGTCGCCGTAGACTTCGCGCACTTTGCCGTCGGGCTCGTCCTGGACGTAGTTGACGTAGGCGCCGCCGCGGCCGGGTTCGGCGACGCGGGCGAGCGATTCCCTTGCCCAGCCGATGTTTTCGGCGTCGTGGGCGGGATCGAGCCAGTGCGCCGACACCGTGCAGATGTACGGCGCGTCCCGGCCGGGGAAGGCGGACTCGGCGTCGGGGACGTCGAGGACGGCCCCGCGCAGGTGTTCGAAGTCGATGGCGGACAGCGGCGACCGGATGTCCGCGCACGCGGCGGCCAGGCCGGCGGCCGGCAGGTCGTCCAGGTAGCAGGACTTCGTGTAGTACCGGTGGCCGTGCGGTTCGCTGTGGTCGCCGAGGGCCTGCAACTGCGCGTAGGAGAGCACGCGCTCGCGGGACGCGGCCGGGCGCAGGGGTTCGAACAGGCCTGCGTTCGCGGCCGGGCCGTCGGCCGGGTCCCCGAGCCACACCGACGTGAGCGCGAGGACGGGGGTGCGCCGCAGGCCGGCCGGGAGCCGGTCGTCGTCGCCGGCGATCTTCAGGCACCCGACGGCGTGCTGCTCCGGCCCCTGCGCTTCGGCGAACCGCGCGTACTGGCCGAGCGCCGTCACGACGTCGTCCAGCGGGTAGAGGCCGACCCGGTGGTGAACCGGTCCCACCGGCCGCAGCCGCAGCGTGAAGCGCGTGACGACGCCGAAGTTGCCGCCCCCGCCGCGCAACGCCCACAGCAGGTCCGGGTGCTGCGCGGTCTCGACCACGCGGCCGTCGGCCAGGACCACCTCGGCCGCAAGGATGTGGTCGCAGGTGAGGCCCCACTTGCGGGCGAGCCAGCCGTAGCCGCCGCCGAGGGCCAGCCCGGCGAGCCCGGTGTGCGAGACGACCCCGGCGGGGCACGCCAGTCCGTGGGGCGTGGTGGCGGCGTCGACGTCACGCAGCAGCGCTCCCCCCTGCGCGTGCGCCACGCGGTCCCCGGGTTCGACGACGACCTGCCGCATGAGCGAGAGGTCGATCAGCACGGCGCCGTCCGCGACCGCGGTGCCGGCGACGTTGTGGCCGCCGCCGCGGACGGTCACCGGCAGGCCGGCCGCCGCCGCGAAACGCAGCGCCGCGCCCACGTCCGCCGTGCGGGTGCACCGGACGATCACCGCGGGTTCGCGCAGGTGCATCGCGTTCCAGATGCGGCGCACGGCGTCGTAGGAAGGATCTTCGGGCGTCAGGACCGGGCCGGCGCAGTCCGCGCGCAGGCCGGCCACCCCGGGGGTGCGTCCCGCCACGGCCGTCACCCGACCGGCCGGGTTCCGGCGACGCGGCCGTTGACGCGGTGGCCGGCTTCGTGGATCCCGGTCATGATCCCGATGACCCGCTCGGTGAGGTGCCGCCGGTGGTCTTCCGGGGCCGGGTACCAGCCGGGGCAGTTGTTGAACTCGATGATCCGGTGGCCGTCGGGGGTCGGCAGGAAGTCCAGCCCCGCCATGGTGACCCCCATGACGCGGGCCGCGCGCGTGCTGACCTCGACCAGCTCCGGCGGCGGCGTGACCATGTGCACGGTGGCGCCCTGCTTGGCGTTGCTCTTCCAGCCCGTCGCGCGGGGCACCCGCCGCATGTTCAGCGGGGCCTCGTCGCCGACGACCGTCACCCGCAGATCGCCGTCGGGGTGGGGGTAGTACGGCTGGCAGACCAGCCGTTCGTACTTCGCCAGCAGGCCCTCGACCAGGGCGCGGTCCTCGCCGAGGTCCCGCACGCGCTCGACGTCCGCGCCGCCGAGGCCGAACGACGGCTTGACCACGACCTCGCCCCAGTCGGCCAGCGCGGCGGCGACTTCGGCGAAGGTGCGGCAGCAGCGGGTCGGGGCGATGGGCAGCCCGGCGGCGCCGAGCCGCTGCAGCGCGAGAAGCTTGCTCTCGGCGTTGAGGTAGACGTCGGCGGGGTCGAGGACGGTGACACCCGGGACCTGGCACAGCAGCCCGTAGCGCTCGTGGTCGGACTGCGCCTGCCCGTACCGGATCTGCGCCCGCGAGATGATCAGGTCGAACGCCGTCGCCGGTTCGCCGTCGATCGTCGTCTCGACCGCGCTGGCGGCCAGGCGGCAGGACACGTCGTCGAGGAAGAACACGCTCGTGTCGTGCCCGAGGTCCCGCCCGGTGCGGGCGAGCTCGGGAGAATCGGGATCCTCCTGATCCCACGCCACGATTCCGATGCGCATCGACTGCCCCCTTGACCAGGTAGCGCACGTCTGGCAATTACTTGCCAAGATTGTGACCTCAGTTTGTCACGATGGCGGACTGGTTGGCAAGCGAACCGGGCGACGCTCGGCGACGGCGCTGATCGCGACGATGACCACGGTGATCGCGCCGCCGCAGCCGATCGCCACGGCGGGCGAAAGCGTGCGCAACGCGAGCGCCGACGCGGCGGCGACCACGCTGTAGCCGATGCCGGTGGCCGCGTACATGATCGAGTAGCCGGCGGCGTGCGCGGCCGCGGGCAGCCGTTCCCGCAGCGACAGGTTCCGCGTCACCAGCACCGCGGCCTGGAACAGCCCGCCGAGCGCGAGCGTCGCGCCGATGCCCGCGACACCGGGCAGGACCGCCACCGCGCTGAGCGCGGCCGTCGTGACCACCAGGCAGACCAGGCTCTGGCGGGACGCGCTGCCGGGCCACCGCCGCCGGCCGTAGACCACCCCGCCGGCCACGCTGCTCACCCAGAACACCACCAGCAACGGCCCGACCGTGGCGACGCTCAGGCCGCGGGACTCGATCAGCGCGGGCAGGACGAGCTCGATCGTGGACACCATGGCCATCGACGCGGCGGCGGTGAGGTAGACCGGCCACGGCGCGGCGAGCGTCTTCGCCGTCACGCGCGCCGCCGGGCCGCCGCCGTCGTCCGGGGCGCCCTCCGGCAGCCGGACGACGACCAGCACGAGCGCGAGCAGGTTCAGCGTCCCGGCGACCGCCATCGGCGCACCCGGCCCGGCGCCGACGGCCAGGAATGCCACCACCGCCGGCGCGCCCGCCCAGATCAGGCCGTTGAGCATCACCTCGGCGCTGAGCACCTTCGCGACGTCGTCCTCCGGCACCAGCCGGGTCAGCAGGGCCCGCAGCCCGCCGGGCGACGCGGCGGGCGCGAAACCCGCGACGAAGGTGAGAACCACGACGACCGGCGTCGGCAGGGACGGGCCGAAAGCCAGCCCCCAGTAACAGCCCGCGGCGACGCCGAAGGCGAGCAGCAGGTGCACCTTCGTCCGCTCGGCTCGCAGCCACAACCCGAGCACGGGCGCGCCGATCACCTCGGCCAGCACCCAGACCGCGGCCAGCGTGGCCCCGAAGGCGTAACCGCCGGGCAGGCCGCGGGCCAGGAACACCAGCGCCAGCGGGGCCATCGCGATCGGCAGCCGGGCCGCCACCGCGGTGGCAGCCCAGCCGAGCACCGGCCCGGTCGCGATGCTCCGGTACCCGGTCGTGCTCACCCCGCGGCGCTCAGTGCGGGAAGAGCTCGGCAACGGCCTGCTCCATCCGCTCGGCTTCGGCGAGGTCCCGCCCGACCAGGCACGCTTCTCCCCCGGTGCCGTCGGCGTGGGTGCCGTAGACCGGGACGATCACCCCGGTGCGCGTCGCGGGGTCGTAGGCGAGCCCGGCCGCGGCGAGTTCGCGCCGGGCGACGTCGAAGGCGGGGAACGCGCATTCGCGTTGCTCGACCAGGCAGCGGTCGGTCAGGTAGTCGCGGCCGACGACCCGCTCCCCGATCGCGAACAGGTGCGTCGAGCCGCCGTACCGGCCGTTGAACTCGTTGAACAGCACCCGGCCGTCCGGGGTCAGGATGGCGTCGACGTTGACCAGGCCGCGGTACCCCATCGCCCGCATCGTCGCGGCCAGTGCCTCCAGGTGCACCAGGAACGCGCCGAACGCCTCGGTGCCGGAGTCGGGCGGCGGCACCGGGATGATCACGCCGTCGCAGACGGGGTTCATCCGGATCCGGCCGTACCCGAAGATCCGCACGGACTCCTCGGTGATGGCCGCCTCGCCCCAGATCGGCACCGAGCCGGCCGCGTACTCCTCGAACACCGCGCGCCGGCGCTGCCCGCCGGTGTACCACGGCCAGCGCCGCGTCAGGTGCTCGGCGAGGGCGGCGCGATCGGCGACGACTTCGTGGTGGGCCGCGCCGATCGCCTCGACGCCCGCCGCGCTCAGCACCTCGTTGCCCAGGCCGCCGCTGCTCACGTCCTGCTTGGCGATCGCGGCCCGGCCGGTGCGCAGCAGGTCCCCCACGAACTCCACCGCTTCGGCGGGCGTCTCGGTGACGATGCCGTCCGGGATCGGCAGGCTCGTGCCGGCCGCGATCGCGCGGAAGGTGACCTTGCTGTTGAGCAGTTCGTTGCCGCCCTGGTCCATGAACCCGAACCCGGGCGTGCCCTTGTCGATGCCGAGCTGCCGGATCAGCCGGTTGACGTACCCGTCGAGGTAGAACGGCTCGGCCCGGTCGATGCCCCGGTCGCGGACGATCCCGCGCAGCCGTTCGACGAAGGCTTCGTCCTCGAACCGGTCGCGGGTCAGCACGTCGCCGCCGCGGCCCGGCGGGGGCACGACGATCTCCAGCGATCCGGGGCCGAGCTCGGCGAGCGCCGTGGCGTAGGCGAGGAAGTCCGGGTCGGGCTCGACCGCGAGCACGAGGACGTCCCCGGGTTCCGCGCCCCAGATCATGCGCTGTCCCTGGCTGCCGGCGTGCCGCAGCGCGTCCGCCGGGATGTTCGCCAGTTCCGCTTCGTTGCCCCAGTTGCCGATCACCAGCCTGGCCATGGCCGACCCCCTGTTTGCCGTGCCGCCGAACCCGTCGCGCTGCTCGACCCTGCCACAGGTTGCCAGCATTGGCAATTGGCGGGCCACCGCGCACTGAACGAAACTTGCCATCGGGTTGCCAACGAGGCAATCTGGATCCCGCACCCTCGAGCCGCACCGGAGGAAAGCCGTGTCGAAACTCCTCGTCGGCAACTGGTCCCACGAAGCCGAGCTGGCCCACCTGCCCGACCCCGAACGCACGCACATCGGGAGCCAGGGGCAGCGGATGCTGTGGAGCGCCCGGCCCGGCGACGTCGTCCTGCTGCCCGGCGCGCCCGACGCCCGGTTCCTGTCCTACGTCACCGGCCTGCTCGGCTTCCCGGCCGACGCGCTGCACGTGGTGGTCCCGCCCCCGGGGCACCTCGGCCCCGTACTGACGCGGGACCGCTTGACCGGCGCCGAATTCCTGGCCGGGCTGACCGAAATCGTCCGCGACCGCGGTGTCGACCGCGTCGAGGCGTTCTACTTCGACGGCTACGTCAACCGGCTGGTCCGGCAGCTCGGGCTGGAGAAGGGCACGCCCGGGTTCGGGTTCCTGGAGCAGGGCGGGCACGAGCTGCTCAACAGCAAGGTGGCCTTCCGCGCGGTGGCGGCCGGGATCGGGCTGCCGGTCCCGGCCGGTGTGGTGACCGACCGCCCCGCGGACGCCGTGGCGTGCCTCGCGGACCTCTTCGCCGCGGGACGGCCGGCGATCGTGAAGAAGGACGTCCACGTCGCCGGGATGGGCAACGAGGTCCTCACCCCGGTCGACGGCGTCGAAGCCGTCGGCACCCGGCACCGCACGGTGCTCACCGGTCACGACGCGCTCGTGGCGCACGTGCGGGAGCGCTGGCCCTGGTACACCGACGGGGACCGCCGCCGGGTCGTGGTCGAGGAGTACGTCCCGGAATCGGCGTCACTGTGGGGCGAAGCCGAGATCACCGACGACGGCGCCGAGGTCTACGGCCACGGCGAGGTCCGGATGAAGCCGGTGATCGACGGCGTGGTCATCCCGGCGACGCACCGCGGCCCGGACGACCCCTTCCTGACTGCCCTCGGGACGCTCGCCGGCGTCATGGGCGCGATGGGGTACCGCGGCCTGGTCAACATCGACGCGATGCTGACCCCGGACGGCCGCCTGCTCTTCAACGAGTTCAACGCCCGCTTCGGCGGCTCCACGCACCTGTTCCGGATCGGGCAGCGGGTGGTGGGCGGCCGCTACCTCGAGGACCGCTGCCTGGTCGAACGCCGCACCTGCGCCGTTCCCGCCTTCGACGAAGCACTGGCCGAACTCACCCGGCGGGGGCTCGCCTACGACCCGGCCACCCGGACCGGCGTGGTGATCCCGGTGTACGGCACCGATCCCGGCGGGACCGGCGGCGAGGCGTGCCTCGTCGCCGAGGACGCCGGCGCCGCCCGCGCGCTGGAACAGGAGCTGACGGCCGCGTTCCCGGGCTGACCCGGGTCCGTCCCGACGACCGAACCGGAGGTTCGCCGTGTACTGCACCGCCATCGCCGACCTGGCCGCCCTCGGCCGGCGGCTGCCCGACTACCTGCGGGTGACGTGCACGGACCGGACCGTGCTCGTCGACGTCCCGGAAGCCGAGTTCCGGATCCGGATCACCCGCGCCGGGGCGGACCGGATCGCGAAGTTCTCCGCCATCTTCCGCGAGGACGCCCCGGCGGGCGGCACCTGGTGGGCCGAGTGGACGGCCACCCTGCCCACCGGTGCCCTCGCCGCCGAAGTGAGCGAAGCGCTGGCCGCGCACATCACCCGGCAGCGCCGGCGCTTCACGCGGTTGCTGCTGGAGGCCACGCCGGTCAGCGGACCGGGCCGGTGACGCCCTCGACGTGGTGCCGGTGCCACAGCGCGAAGCAGATCAGCACCCACAGCCGGCGCCAGTCGAAGTCCGCGCCACGCCGGTAGTCGCGCAGCATGGTCAGGGCCGCGTCCCGGCGGACGTAGGCGCCGATCTGCGCTTCGCCGAGCACGGTTTCCGCGAAGTCGTACAGCTCGTCGCGGAGCCAGAACCGGATCGGCACCGGGAACCCGAGCTTGGCCCGGCCGGCGACGGCGGGCGGGACGAGCTCCGCGACAGCTTCCCGCAACGCGAGCTTCGTCGTGTCCGGACCGATCTTTTCGGCCGGGGTCAACGGGGCCGCCGCGGCCAGGACGCGCCGGTCGAGGAAGGGCACCCGCAGTTCGAGGCCGTGGGCCATCGTCATCCGGTCGGCCTTGGTGAGGATGTCCCCCGGCAGCCAGAGCCCGAGGTCCACCGACTGGCGGACCGCCACCGGGTCCAGGCCCGCCGCGACCGCCCGCCGGCGCAGCGGCCCGGCCACGTCCTCGGCCGATCCCCCGGTCAGCGGCGTGATCGACGCCAGGTCCGCGGGCGCGTAAACCTGGTCCGCGCCCAGGTAACCCGGTCCGGTTCCGCGGTAGACGTGGTAGCCGCCGAACAGCTCGTCCGCGCCTTCGCCGGAGAGCACGACCTTCACCTGCTTGCGGGCTTCCCGGGCCAGGAACCACAACGCGACCGCGGCGGCGTCGGCGAACGGCTCGTCGAACCGGGCCAGGATGCCCGGCAGGTGCGCGGCGAACTCGTCCGCGCCGATGACGTACGGGTTCGCCTTCAGCCCGAGCGCGTCCGCGGTGGCGAGCGCGTGCTCGATCTCGCTGTAGCCGTCGCGGCCGAACCCCACCGTGAACGTCTGCAGGTCGCCGCGGTGGGCCGCGGCGAGCGCGCACACGGCCGCCGAGTCGACGCCACCGGACAGGAACGAACCCAGCGGGACGTCGCTGCGCAGGTGCGCGGCCACCGAGTCCGCCAGTGCGTCGCGGATGCGCCGCACCCGGTCCGGCTCGGCGCGGGTTTCCGGGCGCAGCACGGGTTCGGCGTACCGCCGCACCCGGAGGCCGCCGTCCGCGCCGAAGGCCAGGTGGTGGCCCGGCGGCAGCACGCGGATCGACGGCGACAGCGTGCCGGGGCCGGGCACGAACTGCAGCGTCAGGTACCGGCGGACGGCGGCGGTGTCGACCGGGCCGTGCGCGCCCGGCCGGGTGAACGCCTTCTTCTCCGACGCGAACCGCAGCAGCCCGCCGTCCGGCTGGTACAGGAACGGCTTGATGCCGAACGGATCCCGGGCGGCGAACAGCGTGCGGTCGCGGGTGTCCCAGACGGCGAAGGCGAACATCCCGCGCAGCCGGTCCAGGCACGCCGGCCCGTGCGCGGCGAACAGCTCCAGCAGCACTTCGGTGTCACAGGCGGACTTGAGCGTCACCCCGGCGTCCGCCAGTTCCCGGGCGAGCGCGGGCGCGTTGTAGATCTCGCCGTTGAAGACGATCCGGTAGCGGCCGGACGCCGAGGTCATCGGCTGGTGCCCGGCCGGCGAGGGGTCGACGATCGCCAGCCGGCGGAAGCCGAGCACCACGCCCTCGCCGGTGTAACGGCCTTCGTCGTCCGGGCCGCGGTGGGCGAGCAGCCGGGTCGCCTCCCGCACCCACGTCTCCTCGGCCGCCGCCAGCGGTGCCGGACCGGCCACCCCGCTGAAACCGCACATGTCCCCTCCCGTTTCGTCAGGTCGCGGAGCCGACCAGGCCGGCGCGCACGGCCGGCAGCAGCTCCCCGACGCCGTAGCGCAGCACGTCCGTGGCGGGCAGGCCGGTTTCGCCGGTCAGGCGCCGCAACGCGGCCCGGGCCTCGTCGTCGCCGAGCCCGGCGGTCACCACCGACAGCCCGACCACCTTCGGCGCGCCTTCCGGATCGGCCCACCGGGCCGCTTCTTCGTTGATTTCGATCGCCCGCCGCAGCGACGGCAGCGCGACCTGGGGCAGCAGCCCGAGCGCGGTGCGCCGCAGGTCGTGGCACAGCACCATGGCGTCGGGCCGGGTGCCGTGCAGCAGCCCGAGCGTCACGGCCGAGTAGCGGGGGTGGTTCAGCGCGCCCTGGCCTTCCACCAGCACGACGTCGTGCGCCTCGGTGGCGCGGAAGACGGCGTCCTCGACGGTGCTGTTGAGGAAGTCGGCCAGCAGGCCGTCGACGGCCACCCCGCCGCCGGAGATCATCATCCCGACCTGGCCGGTAGCGAGGAAGGCGGCGTCGGTCCCGCCGTCGCGCAGCGCCCGCTCCAGCTCGAGCATCGTCGTCATCTTCCCGCTGGAGCAGTCGGTGCCCACGGCCAGCACCGTGCGGCTGCCGGGCCGGTGCGCCCGCAGGTGCACGACCGGCCGTCCGTCGGCGTCGAACGGCGTGAAGTACTTGTCCTCCGGGGCCTTGCGCAGGTCGTGGACCACCGCGCCGGTGCGCCGCGCCACGGCCGCCAGGTCCGGGTCCGCGGAGATCAGGAAGTGCATCCCGTTGACGACGTGCACCCCGGCTTCGAGCGCGAGCCGGACCTGCTCCCGCCAGTACGGCGCCAGCGCCGCGCCCACCGGCTCGTCGGCGAGCAGCACGGCGTCGGGCCGGTGGGCGGCCAGCGCGGCGGGCACGTCCGGCACGACCGGGATGCCCAGCTCCCCGGGGAAACCGGCGACGGTGGCCGCGTCCCGGCCCGCGGTGGCCCGGTCGATCACCGCCACGATGCGCCCGGGCCGGTACCGCAGCAACGCCGTCAGGGTCTTCGACGGCTCGGGCAGGATTTCGTCGTCGGCGAGCACGGCGATGCGGCTCAGGTCGTCCATTTTCGGCTCCTCACACAGCTTCCGCGCGCACCGGCTGGTGCACGCCCGGACCGCCGCGGCCGGCGACCCGGCGCACGGCGAGACCCACGACCGCGAAGCCGGCGCCGATCCCGGCCCAGCCCCAGAACCCGTGGGAGAGGGCGACGGTGGTGCACAGGATCGGCCCCGCGAGCACCCCGATGCCCGACGTCATTTCGAACACGCCCTGGTACTGGCCGTGGGCCCGCGGGTCGGCCAGGTCGTAGCTCAGCGTCCAGCTGCTCGCCGACGTCCACATCTCGCCGAGGGTCAGCGCGACCGCGCCGGCGACCAGGAGCGCCACCGTCCACCCGCCCCCGGTGCCCCCGGCCAGCCCGAACACCGCGCAGCTCGCGGCCAGGGCGAACCCGCCGGCCCGCATCACGCGGGTGGCGCCGCGGACCGTGGCCGCCCCGGCCGACGCCCGCACCTGCAGCGCGATCACCATGGCGGTGTTGACGAACAGCAGCGCCGAGACCAGCGGTCTCGGCGCGTCGGTGTGCGCGGTGACCCACAGCGGGAGGCCCACGGTGAGCACGCTGTCGCGGACCTCCATCAGCCCGCACAGCAGGCCGACCGCCACGTACCGGCGGTCCCGCAGGGCGAGCCGCCCGGTCCGCGCCCGGCTCCGGACGGGCACCCGCGGGCCGGGCACCGCCCGCACGAGCAGGGCGGCGACCGCGATCACGACGGCGTTGCCGAGCATCACCACCAGGTACGCCGGCCGGGTGTCGAGGTACAGCGGGACGGCCGCGGCCACCGTGCCCAGCGAGATCCCGATGTTCTGCACGGACCGCTGGTAGGCGCGGAACTTCGCGCGCGCGTCGACGAGGTCGGCGATCAGCGCGCTTTCGCCGATCTGCCGCCCGGTGCGCAGGGACGCCACGAGCAGGTGCACGACGGCGAAGCCGGCGAGGTCGGCCACCAGCGCGTAGGCGGCCACGGCGCCGGCCAGGGCCAGCCCGAGCCGGACCGCGACCGGGCGGGCGCCGTACCGGTCCGCCAGCGGGCCGACCACCACGGCCAGCGCCATCGACGTCAGGGCGGCCGCGCTCTGCACGGTCCCGACGGCGCTCGGGGCCAGCCCGACGACCCGGACGAAGAACACGGCGTTGCACGCCATCGCGGCGCCCTGGCCGGCCGACTGGGCGAGGGTCGCGCCGAGCAGGTACCCGCCGCCGGAGCCGGCGAGTTCGCGCCGGAGCGCGGCCAACCGGGCGCGCGGCGCCGGCTCGTCGGTCACGCGGGCGTCCCCCGCACGCCTTCGGCCGCCTGGATGCTCCGGGTCGCGGCGTCGATCGCGAAGGCGGTGAGCTGCGCGGCCGCCCGGGCGACGTGCGCGGCCCCGGACGGCCCGTGGTGGCCGCCGTCCCCGAGTTCGGTGCGGAGCAGGATCACGTTGCCGTGCGTGTCGGCCTGCCGCAGCGCCGCGGTCCAGCGGGCGGGTTCGTGCACCAGCACCCGCGGGTCGTTGGCGTAGGCGGTCACCAGCAGCGGCGGCCGCGGGCGGTCGGAGACGTTCTCGTAGGCGACGTACTCCCGCATGCTCCGGTGGATCGCCGGATCCCGCGGGTCGCCCCACTCCTCCCACTCGTTGATCGTCAGCGGCAGCTTCTCGTCCAGCATCGCGTTGAGCAGGTCGACGGCCGGGGCCTCGGCGATGATCCCCGCCCACCTGCCCGGCTCGTCGGTGTAGGCCTGCCCGACCGCGACCCCGCCGGCGCAACTGCCGCTGGCGACCACCCCGGCCGGGTGCGCCCAGCCGGTCGCCACCAGGTGGTCGCGGACGGCGACCAGGTCGTGGAACGACGCCGGCGTGGCGGCCATGCTCCCGTCGAACCAGCCGCACCGGCCCAGCTCGCCGCCGCCGCGCACGTGCGCGATGGCGTACACGAACCCGCGGTCCAGCAGGCTGAGCACATCCTGGGAGAACGACGGCTCCCACGGCCGTTCGTAGGCCCCGTAACAGGAAACGACGGCGGGGTTGGCGCCGTCGGGCCGCACGTCGGCCCGGTGCGCGAGGGTCACCGGCACGACCGCGCCGCCGGAGGCCCCGGCGAAGACCTTCGTGGTGCGGAACCGCGCGGGATCGAGCCCGGGCACCGCCACCGGCGGCAGCAGCTCGTGCGCGCCGGTGCGCAGGGACAGGCGGCGGTGCCGCGGTGGCGCGGAAAGCGTGTGCTCGGCGAGTTCGATCTCGTCGGCGTCGTAGGCGGTCCGCTGGTCCATCTGCACCCGCAGGGCGTCACGCCGGCCCTCGAACAGCAAGCAGCCGCCGGGGCTGTCCGGGGTGACGTCGAGGGTGCCGCCGTCCGGGCCCAGCAGGGTGAACACGGTCGTCCCGCGCCGGTACCCGCTGAGCAGCAGCCCGGCGGCGAAGACGTCGAGCCGCTGCCAGGCCGTGTCCGGCTGCCGCGGCAGGATTTCCTGCCACCGCTGGGAATCCAGCCCGGCGAGCGGCAGCGCGACGAGCCGCCGTTCCTCCCGTCCCTCGGCGACCAGCGCGACCAGCCGGTCCTGGCCCGCGGTGCGCTGGTGGTCGGCGAAGTACACCTGCCCGTGGCGGCGCGGCATGACCGGGCGCGGCGCGGCGGTCAGATCTCCGGTGGGCAGCAGGAGTTCTTCGGTGGTGGTGCGGCTCTGGTTGGTGACGACCAGCCAGTCGCGGGTGCGGGTGGCGCGGACGGTCGTCGTGAAGTGCTCGTCCCGCTCGTCCCACAGCACCGCGTCCGGGGCGCCGGGATCGGCGGTGACGTCGTGCGCGAGCACCCGGTACGGGCGCATCGCGGCGTCGTGGACGACGTAGCAGAACTTCGCCGAAGCCGCGTCCCACACACCGGTGTAGTACGTCTCCGGCCGCGTGCGCGGCAGATCCGCGCCGGTGGTCAGGTCGCGGAAGCGGAGTTCGTAGGACTCGTAGCCGACGTGGTCGACCGAGTACGCCAGCAGGCGGCCGTCCGGGCTGGGCTCGAAGACCCCGATCCGGGTGAAGTCGTGGCCGCGGGCCAGGTCTCCGAGGTCCAGCACCACTTCCGGCTCGCCGGTCCCGCGCACGTCCCGGCGCAGGTACCGGGTGTAGCGCCCGCCCTCGTCGGGTGGCCGGGTGGTGTACTCGTGGTCCCCGATCCGCCACGAGAAGGACCGGCCGGCCGCCGTGCGCTGTCCCGCTTCGGCCACCAGGTCCCCGACGAGCGGGTCGAGTCCCGCCGCGTAGCTGTCGAAGTACTCGCGTTCGGCCTCCAGGTACGCGCGCAGGCGGGGGTCCGCGTGGTCGCGCATCCAGCCGAAGGCGTCGACGACGGTCTCGCCGTGCAGCGTCCGTTCGGTCGGCTGCACCGGGGCGGCCGGCGGGGTGCGCGGGGGCGTGCCGGAACCGGTGGTGCTCACAGTGCCTCCCTCGGGGCGGGGCTCGCCGTGGTGGTCAGGCCGAACCGGCGCCACCACGAGGTTTCCCCGCGGGCGCCGGGCCGGCTGAACGAGATGTGGACGTGGTCGGTGTGCGGGTGCGGCCCGGTGTACGGGCGCCAGCCCCGGTCCGCCGCGTACGCACCCCAGATCCGGGAATCCCAGATCAGGTACATGACGCCGAACCGGCGGGCCGCCGCGAACGGGTTGCCGTGCCGGTCGGCCGCCAGCAGCCACGACAGCAGCGCGTCGGCGAGTTCGCCCTGGGTGTCGCGGCAGACCCGCCAGTCCCAGGCCCGGCCTTCCTTGTGCTCGCTGCGGCCGGCGAGGTGCGGGGCCCGGACGATGCCGAGGCTGCCGGTGCCCGGAACCGCCGCGAGGACGAGGTCGCGGAAGGCGAGCACGCCCGGCTGGGGTACCGGCGAAGAGCCGGTCTGCGGGTCGTAGGCGGCGGGCTCGTCGATCCCGGGCCCGAACTCGCGCAGCGCCGCGGCCAGTCCTTCGGCGGTGCCGGCTCCCCGGCCCGGCCCGGGCCACGTGGTGGCGGTGACAGTGCTGGTGGCGCTGATGGCGCTGATGGCTACCTCCCCTGGCGGCGGGACCGGGCCGCGGCGCCCGGCGAGGCACCCGTTCCCCCCTCGGTTTCGCTTGCCGGACACGGAACTCGCCGCAGCCTCGCCGTCTCCTGCGGGCCGGAGCGGACGCGATCGGTCCGCCGGCCGGGCACAGCCGGGGGTCGGCGGTGATCACCCGGCGCCCCCCTCAGTGCCGGAACCCTGCCCCGCCAGGATGGCAATAGTTGGCAATCTTTGTCAAATGGTGACTTCTGCCCCGCAGGTGTCGCGCAAACCGCCTTCACACGACTCGGCACCCACACGGCGGTGTCCCCGTTCGGCCGCCCGTCGCCCCAGATCTGCTCCGTCCGCCCTGCGACTTCGCGAACGTGCAGCGTCCGGGCTTTGTCGAAGTTCGACCGGATCGACGCGCAGTTGATGAATCGTTTTTGGCCGAACGCCGCCACGAGGCGTACGAGGTCTTGACCCGGACGCACACCGTTACGCCGGGATCCGCATCGAAACCGGACCGTTACCGAAACCGGGGGTCCGGGATGAAACGTCGGAGCCGGGCATACCGACTAGTACAGCGGGTGACCATCCCGCTACGCGAAACGGAGCAGCCGGCTGGGCTACCCGCACGAGAGCTGGTTCGCCGGGATGCGGCCCGGGGGTCAGACCACATTGTGGGGACGGGGAGAAGATGCGCCGGACATTCGTCGTCGCCGACATCGTTCGTCCTGCCGGGTACGACGACCGGCTCAAACGGGTGCTCACCGACCTGCACGACGGCCTGGGGCCGACGCTCACCGCCGCGGTGCTCGGCATGCGCGCCGCCCGCGACCTGATCGCCCGCGACCGCGCGGGCGCCGAGCGCCTGCTGGCCCGGCTCGAAGACGAGCTCCACGGCGCGATCACCGACCTGCGGCGCATCGTGGCCGACGCCCGCCCGCCCGCGCTCGACGACGCCGGCCTCGTCCTGGCCGTGCGCCGGTACGCCACCACGCTCACCGACCGGGTGCCCGCCGAACACGGCCCGCTACGGGTCGAGGTCGAGGTGCGCGGCGAACTGCCGACGCTGTCGGCGGAAGTCGAGGTCACCGCGTACCGGATCATCCGCGAGGCGCTGGTGAACGTGGCCCGCCATTCCGGGGCGCGGCAGTGCACGGTGCACCTCTGGCCGCTGGACGGCGACCTGCACGTGGAGATCGTCGACGACGGCGTGGGCACGGACGGGGAAGCGCTGCCCGCGGTCGGCGGGACCGGGCTGCGGTCGATGCGGGAACGCGCCGGCGACCTCGGCGGCGGCTGCCGGGTCGAGCCGGTTTCCTCCGGTGGCACGCGGATCGCCGCGTGGCTCCCGATCGCCGCCGGGGAGTGAGCGATGTTCGGCACCCTGCGCGTGCTGGTGGTGGACGACCACCCGGTGTTCCGGGCCGCGCTCTGCGCGATGCTCGACGCCACCGACGGGATGGCGGTGGCCGGCGAGGCCGCCGACGGCCTGACCGCGGTCGCCGACGCGGGCCGCCTGGAACCCGACGTCGTGCTGATGGACCTGAACCTCCCCGATCTCGACGGCGTCGAGGCGACGCGGCGGATCGTGAGCGCGAGCCCGCACACCGGCGTGCTCATGCTGACGATGTTCGAGAACGAGGCCGCGGTGTTCGCCGCGATGCGCGCCGGCGCCCGCGGCTACCTGCTCAAGGGGGCGCGCAACGAGCAGATCATCCGCGCGGTCCGGGTGATCGGCGACGGCGAGGCCATCTTCAGCCCGGCGATCGCCACCCGGGTGCTGTCCCTGCTGGGCACGGCGATCCCGCGCGACGAGTCGTTCCCGCGGCTCACGTTGCGGGAGAAGGAGATCCTGCGGCTCGTCGCCAAGGGCATGGGCAACGCGTCGATCGCCGAAGAGCTGGTGCTGAGCCAGAAGACCGTGCGCAACCACGTGTCCCACATCTTCCGCAAGCTCCGGGTCACCGACCGCACCCAGGCCATCGCGAAGGCCCGGGAAGCGGGCATTGCCCGATCGGACTAAGGAAAGCGGGACAGGTCGGGACTCCCTGTCCCTGTTCGGCGGGCGCCCGCGGCCCGATCCTTGGGGTGGGGGAACCGACGTCGTTCGAGGGAGGGCTTCGCCGATGATCACCGACCAGGTCCCGGTGCTGCTGCACGCCACCGACACCATCACCCACGCGGGAGTCACCGCCGCGCTGCGGTCACGTCCCGAAATCCGCCTGGCCGAGGGCGATCCCGGTGAGCCGGCCGTCGTGCTGGTCATCGTGGAGCGGCTCAACGACGAGGCCCGGCAGCTGCTGCGCAGCCTCCAGTGCGCCAACCACGCGGGCATCGTCCTGGTCGCCGGGGAGGTGGAGGACTCGGAGCTGCTCGACGTCGTGGGGACCGGCGTGTCGGCGATCATCCGCCGCGCCGACGCCACCCCGGACACGCTGGTGCGGCTCGTCAAGGCCGCCGCCGTCGGCGAAGGGGCGCTGCCGCCCGACCTGCTCGGCCGCCTGCTGTCCCGGGTGTCCCGGCTGCAGCGGGACGTGCTGCACCCGAACGGCTGGGACCTCGCCGGGATGTCCCAGCGGGAAACCCGGGTGCTGAAGCTGGTCGCCGACGGGTTCGAGACCAAGGAGATCGCCGACCAGCTGAGCTATTCCGAGCGGACGGTGAAGTCGATCCTGCACGACATCACCAACCGCTTCCAGCTCCGCAACCGCGCCCACGCGGTGGCGTTCGCCATGCGCGAAGGGCTGATCTAGCACGGTTCACTCGATCCGGCCGGAGAAGGACACCGACGGCGTGCAGTGCCCCCGGTCCCCCGGGTTCTGGCAGCTGACCGCGAGCACGATCTTCTCCCCCGGCTGGAACCGCCAGGCCTGCAGCCAGTGGTGGTCGAGGTCGCGGAAGTTCGCCAGGCCGACCTCCAGCAGGACGTTCTTGGTGCCGTTGGCATCCCGCAGCAGGCGCAGGGTTCCGGTGTCACCACGGGGGTTCTGCAGCACGAGGTCGGTGATCACCAGAGTCTTGGCCGGATCGGGCAGGGTGTAGGGGAATTCGGCGAACCGGTTGACGTTCGAGTCGATGTTCGCGTCGGCGGCCACCCGGAAGTCCGTCGGTGTCCCGTCGGCGGTGGTGTTCGCCGTGCGGGACGGCGGGGCCCCGGGACCGGAGCCGGGCGCGGGGTTGTCGCCCGGCGGCGTCAGGCCGACGGCCTTCATCGCCTGTTCGGAGTTCTGCTTGGCCTGGTCGGCGTTCTTCTTCGCCTGGTCCGCCCCGGCCCCGGCGTCCTGCGCGGCCTTCACGATCTCCTGGTTCTGTTCCGCGGCCGCCTCCCGGGCGGCCGACTTCACCGCCGGCCGCAGCACGGTGAACCACAGCGTCACCAGGGCCAGCAGGAGGACGAGCAGCGCGGCGAGGGCGGGCAGCAGCCACTTGGGCAGCAGTTGCCGCTGCACCATGGTGCCTTCGGTCTTGAGGGGCTCGGCCCCTTCGGCGGTGACGAAGACCTGGAAGCGGTGCCGGACGGGCTGCCCGCGCAGGAAGCGCTTCCTTGGCCGGGTCCGCATCCGGATGAACGCGGCCGTCCCCGGCTTGAGCTCGGCCCGGTCGCGTTCGAGCCGGAAGTCCAGCTCGTCCTCGGGGTCGAGCGGGCTGAGCTCGACCGCCACCGGCCGGTTGCCCCGGTTGTCCACGGCGACTTCGAAGTCGGCCTTGGACGCGCCTTCCACCTTGGCCGGCACGATCTCGGCGGTCACCTCGGTGAAGGCGCCGAGCTCGACGGTGCCCTCCTCGACGACCGAGCCGGCGGGGTCCTCGCTCGAGAACACCCGCACCCCGAACGGAATCGTCCCGGCGGGCACGTCGGACGAGCGCGGCGGCGCGAACCGGACGGTGACCGTCCCGGTCTCCCCCGGCATCAGGTTGATCGTCGCGGGTTCCGCGGTGGCCCAGCCGCTCGCGTCCCCCACCACGTCGACGGTGAACTGGTCGACGACCTGCCCGGCGTTCCGGACGGTCACCGAGCAGCTCGTCTCCTGGCCCGGTTCCGCGACCAGGCCGGCCTCGGACAGCGTCGCCGTTGCTCCCATGCCCGGAAGTCTCCGCGCCCGGCCCGGGTTGCGGCACCAGCGGACGGGTGTGCGGCCGTGCGCCTGTGGTTGCCCGTACGGGCAGCGGTTTCAGCCGCGGGTGATGAACGGGGGTTGTTCCGTGCGCAGCACCACCAGGATCGGGTTCGACTGCGCCGTCCCGAACTTCGGCCCGCTCACCGACGTCACCGACAGCGTGCGCGGCCCGATCAGGTCGTGGTGGAACACCAGGAACTGCGCCCGGAACGTCCCGTCCACGCCCACCGTCACCAGACCCGGCGTCGCCGAAATGCCCTCCGACCAGGTCAGCCGGACCGTCGCCCCCGGCGGGAAGCCGGTGCCCGCCACGCCCGGCACGAAGCCGAGCGCGCCGATCGCCGGATCCACCGTGACCACCGGCTGGCGCACCACCACCCGCGCGCTCGCGGTGTTGTCGCGCGCGTCGGTGTCCGGGCCGCTCGTGCCGACCGTGCCGGACACGGGCGCGTCGACGGCCGCCTTGGCCGCCAGCGAAATCCGGACCTCGACGGTCTGGCCGGGCGTGAGCGTCCCGAGCGCGCAGCTGCCGCCGCCCGGCGTGCACCCCGTCGGCACCGACGTCACCGGCAGCTGCGCCGGCAGCGCCGTGACCAGGCGGACATCCGGCATCGGCGCCCCGGATCCGTTGTGCACCAGGAAGGTCAGGCCGACGTCGTCGCCCCCGGTGAACAGCGGCACGGCCGACACCGCCAGCCCGACCGACAAGGACCCCGGCGTGACCGGCGGCACCGGCTTCTCGGCGACCTTGACGACCGCCGTGGCGGTGTTGTCGCGCGCGTCGGCGTCCTGGCCGGCCGTGGTGACCGTGCCCGTCGCGGCCTGCGTCCCGGCGACCACGCCGGCGGCGCTGAACCGCACCCGCGCGGTTTCGCCCGGCGCCAGGGTGCCGAGCACGCAGGCGAGGTCCGCGGTGCAGGTGCCCTTGGTGGTGATCGGGGCCTGCGGCTGCAGACCCGCCGTCAGCCGGACGAACAGCCCGACCCCGGGCGAGGCGGCGATCCCGTGGTTGGTGACGACGAACTCGAACGTCGTCAGCCCGCCGAACGGGATCGCGGCCGGCACGGCGGTGGCGGTCACCGCGACGTCCGCGATCCGCTGGAACGCCGGTTCCGCGGCGCCGCCGGGCCCGCGGATCAGCGGCGCGGGCGGACCGCCGGCGGCCGGCACGACCAGGATGCCCGGCTGGGACTCCCCGGGGGTGCTGTCGAAGGCGACCAGTGCGCCGTCCGGCGACCAGGCCGGGTCGTCGACGGACCCGGCGTCTCCCACCAGCACCCGCGCCGGCCCGCCGTCCGCGGGCGCGACGCAGATCTGCCGCCGGTCGTTCTGGAACGCCAGCGCGGTGCCGTCCGGGGAGACGTCGGCCGAGCCCTGCCGTCCGGTGCCGCACGGCGGCCCGAACGACGGCGAGAGGTTCCGCTGGGTCCCCGCGGTGACGCTGTCCGTGCCGAAGGTCAGCGAGGCCTGCCACAGTTCCTGGCGGAACTCCCCGCCGGGGTCGACCGCCATCACGGCCGTTTCGGTGGCGGTGCCGTTCCGCCCGGTCGCCGTGCACGTCACGGTGGTGGCGCCGACCGGGAACAGGCTGCCGGACGACGGCGTGCAGAACGGCGTGATCGGGGTTTCGCGGTCGGCGTCGACCGCGGTCGCGGAGTACTCGATCACCGTCGGCGCGGTGCCGGTCACCGTCTTGTCGTGCACGGTGATCAGCGGCAGCCGCGGGTCCTTCACCCGCACGGTGATGTTCTCGGTGTAGCCGGGCCGCGCGGTGGGTTCGCCGTCCAGGCGGAAGTCCACCTCGCAGTGCAGGAGCGAACCGATCGGCGCGGTGGGCGAAACGGTGGCGGTTTCGACGAAGTTCGCCTTGGTGCCGCCGGGGACCTGCTGCGTCCCCTCGGGGCTGAAGGTCATCGTCAGGCCGGTGTCGCAGTACGGCACCGGCTGCACCTTCACCTTGAGGTCGGTAATGCCGCGGATGATCGCCTCGCTGACCTGGCCGGCGTCGCTGCTCGCGGTCAGCACGCCGTCGGTGGCCTTCGTGACCGCGGTGGCCTGGCCGCGCCCGTCGAGCGACCCGTCCGTCTCCGCGTCGAAACTCTCGCCCGAGCCGCTGCTCGTGATGGCGGGCACCGCGACCACGCGGATCTTCGCGGCCTTCAGCGCGTCGACGACGGCCGCGGTGGTCGGGAACGTGCCGCGCTCGTCGTCCGCCGGCGACTCGTGGCTGGCGGCGTCGCCGACCAGCACGACGATCCGGTTGCCCGTGTCGCGGAAGGTGACCGCGCCGGTGGCCAGCTTCCGCAGGGCGAGGTACCAGTCTTCGGCGGTGTCGTCGCCGCCGGTCGCGGTGATCCGGCCGAAGGCGTCGGTGAGCAGCTGGCGCTGGCCGGCGTTCTCGACCGGGGTGAGCGGCTGCTGCACGAAGAACGACCGCGGCGGGTTCGGCGCCGGACCCTCGCTCGGGTGGTCGTCGACGAGGTCACCGTACGCGGCGACGCCGAAGTGCGCCGACGGCTGCACCTTCAGCACCTCGTCGATGACGTGGCCGAGGTTCGTCTTGACGTCGCCGATGACGCCGCCCATCGAGCCCGTCTGGTCCACCAGCAGCACGATGTCCGGGTCCGGCGGCACCCGGTCGGTCTCCACCGTCTTGGGGACCGAGCCGGAGGAGCCCTGCCCGACCGGCATGTCCACCACCGCGGGGTCCACTCTGGACGGTCCGGGCGGTGCCGTCCGGGCGGCCGCCCGGGTCAGCGTGATCTTCGTGCCGTCCGCGGACCACACCGGCTGCGAGTCACGGGCCCGCAGGTACGGCGGAATCGGGATTTCGCCGAGGACGCGGCCGTCCGCGACGCGCGCGATCCGCACGGTGTCGACGCGGCTTTCGTTGCGGATCGCCGACCGGGTGAAGGCGATCATGCTCGCGTCCGGCGACCACGCGGGGTGCTGCTCGCCCTTGGGCCCGTCCGCCGGGCCGGTCAGCGGGCGGGGCGCGCTGCCGTCGGCGTTCGCCACGACGATCTCGTTGTCCGGAGACTCGCCGACGCCGGTCTCGGTGTAAGCCAGCTGCGAGCCGTCGGCGGAGAACGCGGGGTCGGACTCGTCGGCGTCCGGGCGGTTCGTGAGGTCGCGGCGGTCGCCGCCGGCCGCGTCGGCCGACCAGATGTCGGTGGTGTCACCCGAGCGCAGCTCGGTGAACACGGGCCGGCCACTGGTACGGAACGTCGGCTCCGATTCGCCGGTGCCGGGCTGCGCCGAGATGACCGAGACCTTGCCGCCGGCGATTTCCTTCACGTCGCCGAGCGGATCCTGCGCGCGGGTGGTGAACGCCAGCCGCGCGCCGTCCGCGGACCAGGCCGGCTCGGCCGAGTCGCCGGGATCGGGCACCGCGCGGGTGACCGCGCCGCCGGTCTCGGCCATCAGGACGACGTCGCCGGCCGGGTGGAACCGCGTGGTGGTGAAGGCGATCCGGCCCGGGCCCCAGGCCGGCTGGGTGTCGGCGGCGGGGTCGGCGGTCAGCCGCACCGGCGCGCCGCCGGCGACCGGGACGGTGTAGATGTCCCCGGCCGGGTCGTCGCGGGTGCTGCTGAACGCGAGGCGGGTGCCGTCGGGTGACCAGCTCGGCGAGTCGTCGGCGGCCGGCCCGGACGTCACCTGGTGCAGACCGCGGCCGTCCACGCCGATGACGAACAGGTCCCGGCTGCCGGTGCGGTCGGAGGCGAAGGCGACCGTCCGGCCGTCCGGCGACAGCGCCGGGTGGACGTCGACGGCGTCGTCGTTCGTCAGCCGCACCGCGGCCCGGGCGCCGTCGGCCAGGTACCAGAGTTCGCCGTCGCGTTCGGCCCCGCCGGGGGCCGCGGCACGGTGGCTCACCCAGACGAGGCCGCCGGTGCCCGCGGACGCGTCGGAGTCGACGCTGCCGACCGCGGCCGGCAGCGCGGGCGCGACGCCTTCCGCGTCCGCCTGGTACAGGCCGGTCGTGGCGGCGCTGACGTACCCGACGCGGTAGGGCGCCGGCCCCGGTGCGGGTGCCTGCGCCGCGGTCGGTGCCTGCGCCCCGGTGAGCGCCCAGCCGCCGAGCAGCGCGACGACCGCGACACCCGCCACCGCTCGGTTCGCGCGCATGGTCGGTTCCTCCCCGAAGACTTCGTGCCTCAGCCGGCCTCGAACAGCTCGATCTCGGAGATCGCGACATCCGTGCCGTTCAGCGAGCGGTGCAGCCCGACGACGTGCAGCTCGACGCTGGTCGCGCCTTCGCTGTTCTCGATCGGGACTTCCTGGGCGTCCGGCGTGTCGGCCAGCGCCATGTCGTAGGTCTTGCCGGTGGAGAACACCAGGTGCAGCTTCTGCGGCCGGTGCTCGGCCTGGAAGTTCGCGGCGTCGCCGGAGTAGACGATCGCCTTCCGCAGGTCCGCCGGGTGGTCGAAGGTGAACACCAGCGCCTGTTCCCGGTCGGCCGGGGCCGCCCAGAAGGTGTTCTTGGCGTTGTCGGAGACCAAGGGGGCCGCGTGCCCGGTGGTCTGGGCGGTCGCGGTCACCTTGATCGGGTGGACCGGGTTCAGCTTGGCCTCGAAGACGCCGGTGACCTGGCTCCACAGCCCGGTGGCCACGGTGTTGATCGCGCCGCGGAACGGCTGGTACAGCGCGTAGACCAGCGCCGAGAGCACCAGCGCCACGGCGACGGCCCGGCGGACCACCTTGCCGACGGTCCGGCGCGCGGACCCGGCCCGGCCGGTCCGGCGGCGGACGCCGTCCTTGCCCGGCCGCTCCCCCGCCCGGTGCTGCTTCGGTTTCCGGCCGAACACCCGGCGCCACCACGACGTCTCGACGGCCACGGATTCGGCCAGCGAGGCACCGCAGCGGCTGCAGAAGTTCCGCGTGGGCGCGTTGCCCTTGCCGCAGCGGCCGCAGATCAGGTCGCCGGGGTTGAGCACCTCTTCTTCGACGGTCTGCTGCACCGGCTGCCGCACCGGGGCGACCGGTTCGGCAGGCTGCACGACCTGCTGCTGCACCACGGGGTGCGGCCGCACGGCGACCGGTTGCTCGTCGTCCCACTTCAGGTAGCGGCCGCATTCGCCGCAGAACTCGACGTCGGCGGGCCCCTGGTGCCCGCACTCGGTGTAGATGACCATCCGCTAGCCCTCCAGGACTTCCACCGCGACCCGCACGTGGGCGGGTACCGCGTCCACGACCGTCGCCGTCAGCCGCCGCACGTCGACCCGCGCCGGCTCGGGCACCCGCACCCGCACCTGCACCCAGGGCGGCCCCGGGTCCGGCAGCGGCGCACCGGGCCGGGGCGATTCGACGACCCCGCCGCTGTCGGTCACCTCGACGGCGCCCCCGGTGAGCAGCCGCACGTGTTCGGCGAGCCCGCGCCGCGTCCCGCGCCAGCGGTGCAGCTCGACCGAGCTCGTCACCAGCTGCCGCAGTTGGGCGGGGCTCCAGCTTTCGTCGACGCGCAGCGCGACCCAGTTCGCCAGCCAGCCGACGAAGTCCTCGGGCGCCAGGCCCGGGTCCAGGTAGCCGGCGAAGTTGTCCAGTGTGGACAGAACGGGGGCGATGACTTCGTCGAGGGCACCGGTGAAGCCTTGGACGAACCGGTCGTCGGCGTAGACCGCGGGCAGCTGCTCGCCGATCGGGTGCGGGCTCGGCAGCCCGCGGACACCCGCCCTCATGCGCCCGCCTCCCGCCCGGCCACGCGAGATACGCCCTCGATCACGCGAGATCGGCAGTTCCGCTCGCGGATCACCCGCGCGGAAAGGGCATCTCGCGTGACCGAAGGGGCATCACGCGTGATTGCGGCGGCATCACGTGTGATCAGGCCGGCATCACGGGCGGCCGCGGGGAGCTGCTCGCCGATCGGGTGCGGGCTCGGCAACCCGGGGATGCCCGCCCTCATGCGCCCGCCTCCCGCACCCGGACCTGGTGCCCGAACGAGAACGCGAGCGCGTTCGGCGGCAGGTCGAGCCGGTCCACCTGGTCACCGCGCTCGCGGGTGATCGGGTTGGCCGCGAACAGCCGCACGTCCTCCACCAGCTCGACGCCGGGAAGGCGTTGCAGCACCGCGAACACCTCTCCCGACTGCACCGGGCGGCCGAACGGCCAGCCTTCGCCGTCCGGGCCGCCGCTGAGCGGGTTGAAGTAGTCATACAACGCCTGGGTCGCGCGCGCCCCGAGGGTGCCCGCGGTCGTCCGGCGCCGGGCGCGCAGCCGCGCGACCACCGTGACCCCTTGGTAGAACGGCGGTTCCACGGACACCAGCGCGCCGACGCAGCGCCGCTCGTCGAGGGAGCGCTCGATCCGGGCGCGCATGCCCGGGTCCAGCATCAGGGTCGCGAACGCCAGTTCGCCGGTGTCGGGCACCGCGGGCACCACCAGGACCCGGATCGCGCCGGTCTCCCGGCCGTCGGGGCCGTGCGCCGGGATGCAGCGGACGCGGGCCGCTTCCGGTGCCGCTTCGCGGGCCAGCTGTTCGTAGTCCTCGGCCGTCACGGCGCGGTCGCGGGTGCGCAGCAGCAGCGGCCCGCGCACCTGCGCGTCGCGCACCGATTCGCCGTCCACGCCGCCGATCGCCGGCCGCCGGTTCACCACGCTGCTGACGAACGGGATCGGGTCCCGCTGCACTTCGAGGACCTCGCGGGCGACGTTGCCGCGCCGCCCGCCGCCGGACCGGTATTCGGGTACGCGGATCGCGGCCGACTTGGCCGGGAAGGCGCCGTAGTACCGGAGGCCGCCCTCGGGCTGGCGCACGGCCGGGCCGAACGCGATCTCCCCGCCGACCCGGTCGAGCATGACGTGCCGGTCGGCCGGGCCGGAGTCGGCGAACGAGCGCACCTCGGTCCACTGCTGCCAGCCGTCCGGCCCCGAGACCTCGACGACCAGCTCGCCGTCGCCGGCGACCACCGGGGGCCGGCCGAGCGGGAACCGCTGGCCCGGCGTGCCGTCCGAGGTGCCGACGACTTCGTTGCGGATCACCTCGGCGTGCACCGCGGCCGCCGTCCCGCCGATGGTCGAAGCCTCGACGGTGTGCAGGCGCGGCGGCCGCTGGTAGAACGGCTGGTTCGGCTTGGCCTCGGCCAGCCGGCACCGCAGCCAGCCGGCCCGGCGGCGGGCGAGCACCGACATGGTGTGCCCGGGCGGGACGTGCACCACGATGTCCCCGGCCCGGTTGAACGCGCCGGTGCTGTCCCGGTCGACCTCGCAGGCCGCCCAGCCGGTGCCGTCCCACGCCTCCCACAGCCACGGCGGGTCGCGCGGGTCGACGCCCTGGCCTTCGACCTCGCAGTTCATCCGCAGCAGCACCGCGCAGCCGGGCACGGCGTCCGACAGCCCGAAGCAGACCGCGTCACCCGGCGCGGGGGTTTCGCCGAAGACCGCCGGCCCGCCGCCGACCAGCAGCTCGTCGGTGCGGTCGACCGGCGGCAGGGCGGTGTCGGCCGTGCTGGTCACCAGGTGCTCGAGCGAGCACGGCACGATGGTCAGCGTGCGCTCGACGGTGAACACCACCGGGTCCTCGACCTCGTTGCGGGCGCTGGCGACCTGCTTGCCGGCGGAGACGACCACCGGGACGTCTCGGGCGGCCGAGAGCCAGAACGTCACGTCGGCGTGCGCGGCGGCGGGCGGGAACAGCCGGACCCCGATCAGGTCGAGGAACCGCAGGTAGTGCAGGTCGGGCACCCGGTTGAGCCGGTAGAGCAGCTGGTCGACCATCTGCGCGAAGGTCTCGATCAGCGTGACACCGGGGTCCGAGACGTTGTGGTCAGTCCACTCCGGACAGTTGCGCTGGACCAGGAACTTGGCCTCGTCGACCAGGTCCTGGAAGGTGCGGTCGTCCAGGTTCGGCTTGGGCAGCGCCATCACGCACCGTCCTCTGTGGACCCGTGGGGCGGGATGACGTAGAACGGGAAGACCAGGTTGCGCGGGTCGTTCGTGCCGCGCAGGGTGTAGCGGATGTCGATCAGCAGGGTCCCCCGGTCGGCCTCGGCGAAGCTGACCACGACGTCGGTGAGCGTGATGCGCGGTTCCCAGCGTTCCAGCGACGTCCGCACCTCGTAGGCGATCTGGCCCGCGGTGGCGGCGTCGGCGGGCGCGAACACGAGGTCGTGCACCGCGCAGCCGAACTCCGGGCGCATCGGCCGTTCGCCCGGCGCGGTCGCGAGGATCAGCCGGATGCTTTCGACGATCTCGCGCTCGCCGCCGACCAGCGCGATCGAACCGGTCGCGTCGGTGTGCACCGGGAACGCCAGTCCCCGGCCGAGGAAGTCGTTCGACGTCACGGCCACGTCAGCCTCCGATCAGGACGGTCGGGCAGCCCATGACGATCGGCGCGCCGCAGGCGGCCAGGTCGCCCATGCGGGCCGCCGGCATGCCGCCGATCAGCACGGTCGGGCACCCCGGCGGCGCGATCGGCGTCGGCGGGTGCACCGCGGGCGGCGGGAACGAGCAGGTGTGCAGCGTGCCGACGTTCGCGGCGGGCAGCCCGCCGATGAGCACGGTCGGCACGCCGGGGCCCGCGATGACGCCCGGGTGCCCGGTCGGATCGCCGACCCTCGCGGCTGGTGGCATGCGCACTCCCCCGTCAGTTGATCTTGACCACGCTGCCGCGCACGGTGACGACACCGCTCGCGGTCAGCTCCGTCTGGCCCTGGCCGGCGACCGAAACGGTGGCGCCTTCGACCTTCACCCCGGCGGTGCCGTTCAGCTTCAGCTGCGCGCCCGCCTCGACGCTGGCTTCGGCCTGGGCCTTCACGGTGACCTTCTGGCCCTTGAGCTCCAGCGGCCCGGTGCCGGCGTCGATGCTGACGCCGTTCTGCGCCTTGACCGTGACGCTCTTGCCGCTGGTCACCTCGATGACCTGGTTCTTCTGGTCGATCTTGACCACGAACTTCGCGTCGCCGGAGGACAGGATGATGCCGTCGTCCTCGGCGAACTCCAGCTTGTGCCCCTTCCGCGAGACGAACCCGCGCAGGGACGCCTGCCCGCTTGTGCCGTCGACGGGTTCCTTGGTGAACTTCGGCGCGGTGTCCTTGCCGTTGTAAAGCCCGCCGAGCACGTAGGGCGCCTCGAAGTCGCCGTGCTCGAAGCCGACGAGGACCTCGTCGCCGACTTCGGGCAGCACCATCGTGCCGCGGTCCTTGCCCGCGCCGGGCTGGACCGTGCGGGCCCAGGTGCTGGTGAACTCCTTGTCCAGCCACGGGAACGTGAGCTTGACGCGGCCGAGCTTCGCCGGGTCCCGCAGGTCGGACACCTGCGCGGGAACGAGCCCCGGCCACGCCGAACCGTGCGCGCCGCCCGCGACCAGGCCGTAGAGCGAGCGTTCCTGGCGGCCGGACACGGTGAACTCGGTGGTGTAGCCGACTTCGGCGTTGAACAGGTGCCGGGTGCTGGTCAGCGTGTACTTGCCGGCGAACGGCTGACCGACGCCGGCGAGGGTGACCGCGGTGCCCGCGCGCAGCTTCGGGTTGCCCTTCGCGACGCCGTCGAGTTCGGTGCAGGCGCCGCCGAGCTTGTCGGCCAGCGCCTTCGCGGTCGCGTCGGCCTCGCCCTGGGCGCGGCGCGGCGAGGCGGCGTCGAGGAACGGCGGGCTGGCGAACTTTCCGGCGAGCGCCACCGGGTCCAGCCCCGGCACGTCCGTGCCGGCGGGTTTCGGGATCGCGGTGGCGGTGATCGCCTGCTTGTTCTCGTAGTCCCAGCCGGTGGCCCGCACCTCGGGGACCTGCTCGGCGGCGGTGACGCTGGCGCGCAGGCTGACCAGCGTCCCGTGCGCCTCCAGGACGAGCGGGTCGGCGGTCGCCTTGGTGCTGGTCGAGGGCGCCCCGGACGGTTTCTCGGGGAGTTCGAAGTTCAGCTTCCCCTCGCGCACGGCGATCTGCGCGCCGACCGCGTCGGCCAGCCGGGTCAGGAACTCCCAGTCGCTGACGTTGTCCTGGCTGAGCTGGGTGTTCGGCCGGCCGCCGAAGCCGCGGACGTTGTCGATCTTGCCGGTGGGCAGGTCCGCGCGCCGGGCGACCTTCCGCACGACGTCGGCGACGGTCATGTTCGGGTACGCCGCGACCCGGCGGCCGCGGAAGAGCCGGTGCGCCTGGTCGTACCCGCGGACCTCGGTGAACGTGCCGTGCCGGTCCAGGTCGACCGCGACGGCGGTGACCTCGCCCGAGAGCAATTCCTGCGGGCCGCCGGGGTCGGACGTCTGCACCTTCAGCTTGATCTTCGCCCCGACCTTGAACTTGCCCTTCTCCAGCACGACGTAGCCGGGGTCGCGGAAGCGCAGCACGAAGGTGTCCGGCAGGTTCCGGCTGTCGTCCACGTAGGCGTAGGCGAGCATCACCTTGACGTCGTCGGGCAGCGCGGTGCCCTCGACCTCGACCATGAGGGTGTTCGTGAAGGTCTCGTTAGCCATCGAGCTCCTCCAGCGCGGGCACCAGCAGCCGGGTGCCGGGCCGCAGCCGCATCGGGTCGTCGATGTCGTTGGCGTCGGCGATTTCGCGCCACTTCCCGGCGTCGCCGTAGGCGCGGAACGCCACCGACGCCAGCGAGTCCCCGGCGACGAGCACGTGGGTGTCCCGGGCCGCGAGCGCGCCGGACGTCGGGTTCTGGCCGCCGAGCTCGCCCGAGATCTCCTCCAGGTTCACCGTGCAGACCGCGCGCACCGGCGTCCCCGACGGCGTGAACAGCGTGTACTTGGCGGTGACGGACGAGACGAAGGCGGGGAACCCGGTCATGCCGCCCCACTTGAAGATGACCCACGGCGGCGACGGCTTCCGGCTGGTGCGGCTGTCCTCGGTGGCCACGCAGCAGGTGAACAGCTGCTCGACCTTCTTGACGACGGCGTCGTCCATCTTGTCGGTGGCGTCGAGGAACATCTCCAGCGCGAGCTTGGCCGGGTCCGAGCCCTTGAACTGCGGGGGCGCACTTTTCTTGGCGTTCGGCTGCGCGTCGCGGCCCCACTTGGCGTTCTTGCTCAGCGAGAGTTCCTTGGGGTTGAACTGGAACTTGATGTCGAACAGCTTGTCGCCGGGCGGCTGCCCGGTCCCCCCGGACTGCGGCGGTTTCCGGACCTCCAGCAACGCGCGCTGCAGGTTGTTCGGCGCCGGTTCGCCGGAGCCGTAGGCGGCCGGGGGCGCCGAGCCGGCCGACGTGAAGGTGACGGGTGAGGAGGACATGGCTAGGCCTTCTTCGCCGGGCTGAGGAAGCCGTGGTGGGCCAGTTCGAGGGTCTCGGTGGCGACCTTGGGCGAGTCGGGCGAGAGCTGCGGGCCGCTCCACCGCACCGGGACGACGCCTTCCAGGGCCCAGCTGGCGATGACCTTGCCTTCGAGGGTGCGCGCCTCGATGGTGGCGGTCTTGCGTTCGATGCCGCCGGCCAGGCTGGCGAACCACTTGGTGATCTGCGAGCTGGCTTCGGTGACCGGGCGCGAGAGCTTGATGTTCGAGTACTTGATCCGGGTCGGCAGCTGCCAGACCATGCCGTTGTTGCCGCCCTCTTCCCGCTGTTCCATGACGAACTCGCAGCCGAGCCCGTCGCAGCTGGAGAACGCACCGAGGTTCCCGAGGTTCTTGTCGTCCAGCTTGACGACATAACAGACGGCGACGGCCTCTTCGGTGTCCGGCATCGGCATCTCCTTCAGTGCGGGCGATCGGTGAGCGCGCCCCGGCGTTCACGGTCGAGACGGAGTTCGGTCTTGAGCCGCCGCAGCAGCGGATCGAAGAGCTGCCTGACGAGCTCATCGGTTTCCGGCGGCGCGGCGGCGGGTTGCGTCTGGACGGCGGCGGCTTCAGGCGGCGGTGGTGGAGCCACGATCGGGGCCGGTTCGTCGCTGGTGCGCTGGATCGGCGGCGGGACGTGGGGTTCGGGCGGGAGCTCCTCGGCCACGCGAGCCACCGGCAGCGTGAGTTGCTCGGGCGCCCACGTGATCGGCTGGGGTGCGGCGGTCTCGACAGCCCGGTTCAGGGGCAGGGCCGGAGTTGCGGTCGGGCTGTGGCCCTGGAGGCGTGGGAGGTCCTCTGGCCCTCGTGCGAGCGGAGGCGGCGCCAGTGGGGGCAGGGCGGTCTCGATGGTCCGGCTCAGCGGCAGGGAGTCGTCGGCTGCTCGGGCGATCAGGGGTGCGAACGGCGAGCTCTCGGTGGTTCGGCTCACCGGCAGGGGTGGTTCTTGGGGAGTTCGAGCCACCGGGAGGGTGGGGGGCTCGGCCACCCCGTTCACCGGTGGGGGTGGGTCTTGTGGTGATCGGGTCAGTGGTGAGGTGCTGGTGGCCTGCAGTGTTTGCGTCACCGGCTGGGTGAGCGGGAGGGTGTGCTCCTGCGCCTTCTCGACGGCCCGGTTCACGGTAAGCGGGGTCCCCTCCATCGGCTGAGGCACCGAAGGCGCGAGGCCTTCGATGGCTCGGTTCACCGAAAGTGGCCGGCTTTGTGCCGATTGAGCCACCGGAAGGGGTGAGGGCTTGGTTGCCTGGTTCACCGGTAGTGGTTGGCCTTGCGGCGATTGAGCGGTCGGAAGGGAGGCCGCATCGAGGGTTCGGCTCACCGGAAGGGGCGATACCTGAGCCACCAAGAGCGCGGGCGCATCGACCCGGTTCACCGGAAGAGGTGATCCCACCGGCAGCACGGCCGCATCGACGGCCCGACTCACCGAAAGCGGCGACCCGTGCGGCGATTGAGCCACAGGACGGCCGGAAGGCTCGGCGACCCGGCTCACTGGCAGCGCGGACTGAGCCACCGGAAGCGCGGAAGGCTCGGTGGCCCGACCCACCGGCAGCGCGGGCTGAGCCACCAGGAGGCTCGAAGGCTCAGCGACCCGACTCACCGGCTGGGAGGGCTGAGCCACCGGAAGGTCCGGGCCGTCGACGGCCCGGCTGACCGGCAGCGCGGGCCGAGCCACCGGAACGCCGGAAGGCTCGGTGGCCCGACTCACCGGCAGCGCGGGCCTAGCCACCGGAACGCCGGAAAACTCGGCGACCCGGCCAACTGGCAGCGCGGACTGAGCCACCGCAAGGTCCGGGCCGTCGACGGCCCGGCTGACCGGAAGCGAGGGATCCGCGAGCGTCGAGGTCTCGGTCACCCGGCTCACCGGGAGCGCCGCAGCCGCGATCGCCGGGGCGGACAGCTCCTCGGCCCGGCTCACCGGGAGGAGCGGAGTCTCGGTCGCCGAAGCGGGCGGGTCCTCAGCGCGCGTCGCCGGAGCCGGTGGGTCTTCGACGGCGCGGGCCACCGGCAGGACCGGTGGCGGGGAAACGCTCGTCGAGCCGCCCGGTGTGCCGGGCGGCTCCGCCGGTTCGAGCGGGCTGAACGTGTTGACCGGCGACGATCGGCCCGGCGGCAGTCCCGCGTCGACGGCCCGTTGCACCACCGGCCCGGCGTCGTCCGCGAGTCGCGACACCGGGAGCGGTGCCGGTGCCGGTTCCGGCAGGATCGGCGCACCCAGCCCGAGCCGCCGCGGCGCAGGCGGCTGAACCACCGGCAACACCGGCCGAGCGACCTCGACGACCGACGGCTCTGTCCGCCGGCCCACCGGCAACTCCGGCCGAGCCGCTTCGACGGCCGGCAGCACCGGGGCAGGCGTGCTCTCCGCGATCGCCTGGACCGTCCGCACGGGCGGGACGACCGTGGCAGCGGCCGACGTCAGCGGACGCACGGCCTCCCGCGACACGACAACCGGCAGCACCAGCGAAGGCCCGGGCGCAACCTCCGCCGCACCAGCGCCCGCCGACGAGACCACCGGCATCGACGGAACCTCACCCGCCGACGCAACCGCAGCGGGCCCGGCGGCCACCGAAGGAACCACAGCCATCGACCCCAGCGGCGAAACCCCATCCCCCAGCGGCACCGAAGCCTCCGCGGTACCCGGTCCCTCCGGCGAACTCCCGGTTCCGGCCGAATCCGCAGCCGCCGACGAGACTTCGCTCCTCGACAGAACCACCGCCGACGAAACCCCACTGCCCACCGGATCCGCAGCAACCCCAGGCCCCGACGGAACCGCAGCAACCGGCAAGTCTCCGCTTCCTGCCGTCTCCGGCCGAATCCCCCTCGACGGAACCGCCGAAACCCCGCTCCCCGACATAAAAGCCGCCGAAGAACCCGCGCCCTCCGGCCAAACGTCACTCTCCGCCGAATCCGCACCCACCAAGGAATCCCCGGTCACCGAAGGCGATTCGCCCCCCGGCAAAGCCGCCCGCTGCACCGAGGCACCCCACAGCCGCCCCAGTCCGGTTCGCTTCCGGACCTCCCGCTGCACCACCGGCATCGCCGGGGCCGGCGTCTCCGCCGCCCGGGGCCGGGCCAGGTCGGCGATCACGCCCGCCGGCTCGTCCGGGCCGATCCGGTGGCCGAGCGGCTCGAGGTACGCCGGGCTCTGCCAGGACGTCAGCGAACCGCTGAACCGCTGCACCGGGTTGACCAGCGGGTGCTCGGCCAGGACCGGCCGGATCGGCGGCACGGTCCGCCACTCCGCGCGCGCGACCGGCAGCGGCGGAGGCACCGGGGCGGGTGCCGGATCCTTCCTGCGAAACCACATGGCCGCGTCACCGTCCCTGGCTCATCCGGGTGTTGATCCGGGCGATCTCGGCGACGTAGGTCAACCGGTCGGGGTGTTCGAGGTCGAGGATGTCGTCGAGGGACCAGTGCAGGTGGTAGGCGACGTACGCGACTTCCTCGTGCAGCCGGTCGGCCGCGTACGTCACGATTCCCCCAGGCGGCCGCCGGCGACGTCGACGACGAAGCTGTGGCCGCACTCCGGGCACGCCACGCCCGCCCTGGTGTGCCCTTCGCTGTTGATCCGGCGGTACATGTCCTGCAGGAACGCCAGGTCGGAGGCGAACAGGTTCTCGACGATCCCGGCGTGCACGTCGGTGATGTCGCCGATCCGGGTGACGACCCGGGCCAGCAGCACCACCGTCAGGAACGCCGAGTTCTCGCGGACGCGGTCGTCCCGCAGCGGGACCAGCTCGTCGCGCGCGGTGGCCAGGCGCATCACCCCGGAGTGGTGCACCCGGCCGTCGTCGTCGACGTACCCGCGCGGGAGCTCGAACGCGAACTCCGTCCTCAGCTTCGGCCGGGGTTCCTCCGCCGCCGCGGCGGGGGCCTCCTCGACCGGGGCCGATGCCATCACCCTGCGCATGGGCTCACTCGACTTCCATCTGCTCGTAGGTGATCACGAGCTTCTCGGTGAGCACGCTGGTGTCGCCGGCCTTGAGCGAGCCGATCTCCAGGCTCTTCGGCCACGCGTTGGTCAGCTTGTAGCGCTTGAGCGCCGTGCCCTCGTAGTCGTAGACGATGATGGCGCCGCCCTTGCGCGCGGAGGCCATCTTGCCGAAGTGGGCGTCCTTGACCCACTTCTCGAAGCTGTTGTCCTCGGTGAGGCCGCGGGTCAGCGTGACCTCACCCGCCTTGGGCCGGCCCGGCAGCTTCTTGATGACGTACTTGCCGTCCACGGTGTTCTGCTTGAGCTCGATGACGTCCTGCTCCATCTTCAGGCCGGAGACCTCGGAGATCTGCTTGATCTGGACGCCGTCGATCTCGAGCCCGAAGGAGTGGCCGACCGCCTTGTCGAGATCGGGAAGTGCCATGGTGGAGTCCCTTCACTACTCGTTGACGAGGCTGGTGCCGCCGGACATCTGGGCCAGCCGGAAGATCACGAACTCCGCCGGTTTCACCGGGGCGATGCCCACTTCGCAGATCACCTGGCCGAGGTCGATGCCCTCGGCCGGGTTGGTCTCCCGGTCGCACTTGACGAAGAAGGCCTCGTCCGGGGTGAGCCCGAACAACGCGCCCTTGCGCCACTCCATGACCAGGAACGCGCTGATCGTGCGCCGGATCCGCGCCCACAGCGCGTCGTCGTTGGGCTCGAACACGACCCACTGCGTGCCGACGAGGATCGACTCCTCGAGGTAGTTGAACAGCCGCCGGACGTTGAGGTAGCGCCACGCCGCGTCGCTCGACAGGGTCCGCGCGCCCCAGACCCGGATGCCCTTGCCCGAGAACGAGCGCACGCAGTTGATGCCGATCGGGTTGAGCAGTTCCTGTTCCGCCTTGGTCAGGTGGGTTTCGAGGGCGAGCGCGCCGCGGACGACCTCGTTGGCCGGTGCCTTGTGGACGCCGCGGGTGGCGTCGGTGCGGGCCCACACCCCGGCCATGTGGCCGCTCGGCGGGATGAACGTGTTGGTCCCGGTGGCCGGGTCGAGCACCTGGACCCAGGGGTAGTAGAGCGCCGCGTACTTCGAGTCATAGCCGGCCACGTCCTGGCGCCAGTTGCGGACCTCCTGGGGGTTGAGCGACGGTGGCGGGTCGATGATCGCCATCCGGTTGCCCATCAGCTCGCAGTGGGCGATCATCGCCAGCTGCACGGCCTTGACGCCGTCGAGGTCGAGCAGCTCGCGCTGGTAGGCGGCCATCAGGTCCGGCGCCGCGACCATGGTGATCTCGTCGATCGCCTCCAGGCCGCCGAAACCGGTGCGGTCGGCGACGTCGCCGACGTAGTCGTCGGCCGCGACCCGGCGCGGCACCGGCGGCGCCTGCGGCGGTTCGGTGAGCACCGCGGTGCCCTTGTCGGGCTTGGTGACCGTGCCGCCGGTGGCGACCTCCTCGACGGTGACGAAGCTGGACTTCTCCCGCACCGCCGTGACGACGTTCTCCTTGGTGCGCTTGGTCGTCACGTTGTGCGTTTCGACGACCTTGCCGTCCTGCTTGACGAGCACGGTGAACCGGTCGTCGGCGGGGTTGTCCCCGGACGGCTCGGCGACCTCGACGGTGATCTCGCCGGCCGGTTTGCCCTCCGGCAGTTCCTTCGCGACGAACCGGTAGCCGCCGAGCACGGCCTGGCGGGCCGAGATCTGCTTCGGCGCGGAGCCGTTGTCGTGGGCGCGCGCGCCGCCGATGCGGACGACGTAGCAGTTGGCGCCGCCGTTGAGGAAGTAGCCGTAGACCGACTGGGCCAGGTAGCAGTCCTCGAGGAAGTCGCCGAAGGTCTGGGTGAACTGGCCCCAGTTGGACACCAGCGTCGGGGTGTTGAAGGGACCGTCCGCCGCGAAGCCGACGAAGGCGGCGACGGCCGTGCCCACGCCCTCGATCGGCCGTGCGCCCGCCTCGATCTCCTCGACGTACACCCCCGGCGTGAGATAGGTGGGCATGCGTGCCTCCCTTGTCGACGCACAAGTCTTGTCATCGGCGATGCTGCTGCCCGCGCGTTCTCCGCGGAACGGCCGTGCGGCTAGGCCCGCGGGAACCGATCTCTGCCCTAAAAGGCAACTGCCCGTTCGGGCAGCGCCGCCCGCCCGTCCGGTCGTTGGCAACCGGCCAGGAAGGGCCGAAAGTGAACCCATGCCGACCGGGCGGGACAGGGCGCCGCGGGAACCGGCCACGCCGCCGGCGCGGGTCGCCCGGCCGGTGCGCCGGGCCACCCCGCCGGTCCTGCTGCGCCTGCAGGCGGCCGCGGGCAACGCGGCGGTGGCGGACCTGGTCGCGCTGCAGCGGCAGGGGTGCCCCGCTCCCCCGGTCGCGCCACCCGGCCTCACCCCGGCGGCCGATCCGAAGTTCCGGTCGCTGAAGCAGGACGTCGGCGCTCAGGCCCGGTCGGCGAAGGCCCATCCCCCGGCCGGTGCGGAGGTCAAGCAGGCCCAGGACGCGGCCGTGGCGCCCGCCGACGACAAGGACGCGCAGGCCAAGGCGGCCCAGGCGGACAAGATGGCGGCGGCGAAGCCGGCCGGGTTCGACAAGGCGGCCTTCGTCGCCGCGGTGAACGCCGCGATCGCCAAGCAGGCGCCGAAGAACCTCGACGAGGCCGACAAGTTCGCCGGCTCCGGCAAGGCCGACCAGGTCAAGGCCGAGGTGCTGGGCAAGGTCACCGGCGGCAAGGACGCCTCGGCCAAGGACGTCACCGACCGCACGAAGGAGGCACCGGATCCCGGCCGCGCGGTGGAAAAGCCGGTGACGCCGTTGCCGCCGGCACCCCCGGCGCCGGCGCTGGCCCCGCCGGACCCGCGCAAGGCGACGCCGGACAAGGCCCCGCCCGAGCAGACCGACCTGCGCGCCGACCAGTGCGAGACGCACGCGGCGATGGCCACCGCGGGCGTCACGGACCAGCAGCTGGCCCAGTCCAACGAACCGGAGTTCACCGGCGCGCTGGCGGCGAAGCAGGAGGGCGAGCAGCACACGGCTTCGGCGCCGGCCGCGGTCCGCGAGTCCGAGGCCGGGCAGCTGGCCGCCGTCACCGGCGCGGCCCAGGCGTCGGGTCAGGCCGCGATGGCGGGCATGACGGGCGCGCGGGCGTCCTCGGCCCAGAAGGGCCAGGGCGCGAAGTCGGCCACGAAGGCGAAGGACGAACAGGACCGGGCGCGGATCACCGGCGAGATCAAGGCGGTCTTCGACGAGACCAAGGCGAAGGTCGAGGGCGTCCTGGGCACCCTCGACGCCGAGGTGGCCAAGCGGTTCGAGACCGGCGAGGCGCAGGCCAAGGTGGCGTTCACCGCCGACCACCAGGCCCGGATGAAGCGCTACAAGGACGAGCGCTACGACGGGATCACCGGCGCGGCCCGCTGGGCGTACGACCTCTTCGCCGACCTGCCGGCCGAGGCGAACAACCTCTTCCTCGAGGCGAAGAAGGTCTACGAGACGAAGATGCAGGCGGTCATCGGCGACATCGCGGACTTCGTCGGCCAGAAGCTGGGCGAGGCGAAACAGCTGATCGCGGACGGCCGCGCGCGGGTGCAGCAGAAGGTCGCGTCGCAGTCGCCGGCCCTGCGCAAGATCGCCGGCGAGGCGGCCAAGGAGTTCGGCGGCCAGTTCGACGACCTCGAGAAGTCGGTCGACGAGAAGCAGGAGTCGCTGGTCGAGGACCTGGCGCAGAAGTACACCGAGGCCCGCGGCGCCATCGACGAGGAGATCAAGGCGCTGCAGGCGGAGAACAAGGGCCTGTGGAGCAAGGCGAAGGAGGCGGTCGGCGGCGCGATCGAGACGATCCTCAAGCTGAAGGACATGCTGCTGGGCGTGCTCGCGCGGGCGGCGAACGCGGTCGGGCTGATCATCGCCAAGCCGATCGAGTTCCTCGGCAACCTGGTCAACGCGGTCAAGACGGGCGTCATGAACTTCGGCGCCAACATCGTCCAGCACCTCAAGGACGGCCTGAAGGGCTGGCTGCTGGGCAACCTGGCGAGCGCGGGCATCGAGATCCCGGACGCGCTGGACGCCAGGGGCATCCTGAAGATGGTGCTGTCGATCCTGGGCCTGACCTGGGCGAGCGTGCGCGCGCGGATCCTGCGGTTCATCCCGGAGCCGGTGCTGGCCAAGCTGGAGCAGACCCTGGACGTGGTCAAGATCCTGATCACCGAGGGCGTCCCGGGCCTGTGGCGGTGGGTGGTCGCGAAGCTCGGCGACCTGAAGGAGCTGGTGCTGGGCCAGATCAAGGACTTCGTGATCGAGAAGATCGTCAAGGCGGGCATCACCTGGATCATCTCGATGCTGAACCCGGCGGCGGCGTTCATCAAAGCCTGCAAGGCGATCTACGACATCGTCCTGTTCTTCGTGGACAAGGCGGCCCAGATCAAGGAGTTCGTGGACTCGGTGCTGGACTCGGTGGAGTCCATCGCCCGCGGTGGAGCCGGCGCGGTCGCGGGGCTGATCGAGCGGACGCTGGCGAAGGCGTTGCCGATGGTGCTGGGGTTCCTGGCGAGCCTGCTGGGCCTGGGCGGGATCTCGGAGAAGATCAAGTCGATCCTGGAGAAGGTCCAGGCCCCGGTGGGCAAGGTGATCGACTCCGTCGTCGGGACGGTCGTCAAGGCCGGGAAGAAGGTCTGGTCGAAGCTCAGGCGCGGCGGTTCCGCGGTCGTCGAAGGCGTCAAGGGGCTCAAGGACGCGCTGCTGCGGAAACTGAAGGCGAAGACGCCCGTCACCATGATGGGCAACAGCCACGCGATCTACCTCGAAAACCGCGGTGGCCGCCCGACCCTGATGATGGCCAGCCACGCCGACCCGCTGATCGACAAGATCGACCGGGCCCTCGCGCACGACGCCGTGAAGAGCAAACCCGCCGTCGCCGGTCAGCTCGCCGCCATGCGGGGCACGGTCGTCGCCCACGAAACCAAGCTGGGCAACGCCCTCGCCACCAGCGCGAAGGAGGAGATCCAGAACGCGGAGGCCGAGATCTGGCAGCAGCGCCAGCTGATCGCGGCCACCCTGCAGGCGATCGGGAAGGAGATCGACCTCGACCTGCTCAAGGAATCGACCTACGTGCTGGGCGGCGAAATCCGGTCGGAGTACCGCCGGGACGGCAAGTTCCGCCCGACGTTCTACGGCGGTTTCAACGGCGCGGCGGAGGCGAAACGCGGCCGCGAACTCAGCCGTCTGATGACCTTGAAGTTCAAGGAAGCCGCGAAGTGGCGGAACGACCCGGTCTACGCGATGAGTTCGTCCTACATCTGCCCGGGCAAGGACTACACCTCACCGCACCTGGTCCCCGGCATCGGCACCACGGCGATCAACCTGGACCACCGCAGCCCGAGCGTCATCCAGCACTGGAACAGCACCGGCCGGAAGGCCGACCAGGCCGCCCGGACCGCGTTCTTCAACCAGCTCGACAACCTGCACGGCATGTGCGGCACCTGCAACAAGTCCAACGGCGCGGCCGAGAGCGGCACCGGGATCTGGAACGTCGAGCCGGGGTTCAAGGGCCCGGACGGAACCTAGGCTTCTTCTTCGCCCTCTTCCTCGCGCTGCACGAACGTCTGCGCCATCTTCTCCTCTTCGCCCTCTTCGGCCGCCGGAGCTTCCTCCCGCTGGACAGCCGCCTCTTCCGAAGCCGAAGCGTGCGCGTGCCCGCCGTCCTCGCAGCGCTGAACGCCGGCCGCCGGGGCCGGGGCCGTCATCAGGCGGTCCGCGTTCGCCACGGCTTCGCGCTCGAAGCGGTCCGAAGGATCCGACACCTTCACCCCGCCGCCGGCGTCGGTGCCGTCCACCGGGCCGCTGCGCTGCTGCACCACGTGCGTCAGCTCGTGCGCCAGCATGTGCTTGCCGCCCTCGGACCCCGGGTCGTACTTGTCGCGCTGGAACACGATGTTCGAGCCCACCGTGTACGCCTGCGCGTTCACCGACTTCGCCGAATCGTGCGCCGCCCCGTCGGTGTGCACCCGGACGTCGGAGAAGTCCGCGCCGAAGCGGCCTTCCATGTCTTCGCGGGTCGCCGCGTCCAGCGGCGCTCCGCCGCCCGAGCCGACGACGTCGTGGACCGGCGAGCGCTCCTCCTCGATCAGGGATCCGGTGCCCGCGTTGCCGACCGCGCGCTGCAGGCCCAGCACGCCCGCCGGGCCGAGGACGTCCGTGCGGCCCGCCGCGGCCGCCCGGCCCAGCAGGTCCGTGTCGTCGCGCTCGAGCCGGTCGCCGCGGGGTCGCAGGGTCGGTTCGAGGTCGTGGTCGTGACTGTGCCCGCGCATGTCCGCTCCCTCCGCCACGGTTCCAGCTTGCCGCGTCCGGGCGCCGCGCACCAGACTGGCGTGCGCGTCCGGAAGGGCGGCGAACGCTGCCCGAAGGGGCAGCTCAGCCGTCGGTCACCATCGCCAGGTACGGCCCGAACTCGCGGTCCAGGCAGAGCCGGCCCAGCTTGCGGTACTCCCGCGCCACCGCGCCGACCAGGTCGCTCATCGCCACCGGGCGGCCCGCCTCGGCGGCCAGGTACGCGCCGGTGACCGCGGCCGACCGGATGTGGCCGCCGGCCAGTTCGAAGGCCTCGGCGAGGAACGCGAGGTCCAGGTCCGAGCCGCGCGGCAGCCGGGCGCCCAGGCAGCGGTCCCACAGGCGGTGGCGGAGTTCGACGTCCGGCAGCGGGAAGTCCACGATCACGTCCAGCCGGCGGGTGAACGCCTCGTCGAGGTTGGCCCGCAGGTTGGTCGCCAGCACCGCGATGCCGTCGAAGGTCTCCATCCGCTGCAGCAGGTACGCGCTTTCGATGTTGGCGTACCGGTCGTGCGCGTCGCGGACCTCGGACCGCTTGCCGAAGATCGCGTCCGCCTCGTCGAACAGCAGGACGCCGTTGACGCCGGAGGCTTCGGTGAAGATCCGTTCGAGGTTCTTCTCCGTTTCGCCGACGTACTTGTCGACCACCGTCGCCAGGTTCACCGTGTAGAGGTCCAGCCCCAGCGACGCGGCGATGACCTCGGCGGACATCGTCTTGCCGGTTCCCGAGTCCCCGGCGAACAGCCCGGTCACGCCCCGCCCGCGGCCGCCGCCGGGCCGCATCCGCCACTCGTCGAGCACCTGGTCGCGGTAGCGGGCCCTGGCCGCCAGTTCGTCCAAAAGGGACAGTACGCCGGCCGGGAGCACCAGGTCGGGCCAGCCGACCGCCGGCTCGATCCGCCGCGCCAGCCGTTGCAGGCCGGCGGCGTTCTGGCTCCGCGCGCCCGCCCGGACGTGGGAGGTGCGGACCAGGCCGTCGTCGGCCAGCGCGGTCACCGACGCCGCCTTCGCGGCGCGGGCGATCTGCCCGGGCCCGAGCACGAAGTGCGCGGTCGCCTCCCCCGGGTCGACGTCCGGGGCGAGCCGGCCGTCGAGGCGGCTGCGCCACAGGTGCGCGCGGTCCGCGCCGGACAGCGGCAGCGCGTCGAGCTGCAACGGCGGCGTGCCGCTCCAGCGCGGGTCCCAGGTGCCGGTGCCGTGCACCAGGAGCGGGATCGCCGGGTGCGCGAGCTCGTCCAGCCGCGGGTCCTCGACCGGACCCAGCACGATCCCGGCGCCGCGCAGCAACGCCTCGCGCCGCAGGGACGCGGTCAGCTCGGCGTCGGCCTGCCAGCGGGCCGCGTCCACCACCAGCGCCGGCCGGCCGGCCGCGGCCAGCGCGCCGACGCCGAGGTCTTCGGCGCCCCCACCGGGGTGTTCCTTGAGGTAGACCAGGCCGACGCCGCCCTCGATCGCGCGGGCCAGCCGGTCGCGGCCCGGGACTTCGACGAGCTCGGTGCCCAGGTGCGCGCAGCCGGCGAGCTCGGGGGCGAGGCGGTCGTCGCCGAGGAGGTGGTTCACCACGCGGTCGGGGACGCGCAGCGTGCGCGAGAGGAACGGCCGTTCGTCGTCCTGCACGGTGAGCAGGCCGCAGCTCATCAGCGGGGAGCCGGCGTCGAGCCGGGCGCGGCCGGCGGCCGAGGCTTCGGGGATCCCGCACAGGCGCAGGGCCAGCCCGGCGGTCGCGCGGCGGCGGGTCACGTCGTCGTTGAGGTAGCCGTAGAACTGCTCGAACCGGCTGTCGAGGTCGGGGGCGAGCGCGACCAGCAGCAGTTCGACGTCGACCCCGGTGAGGTCCGCGCGGTCGGCGAGCGGGCGCAGCCGCCCGTCCGGGACGGAGTCGGTGAACGGCGCGAACGGCTCGCGGTGGCCTTCCAGCAGCGCGTCGATCGTCTCGTTCGACAGGTACAGGCCGCGGAAGGGATCGTCGGGGTTCGGGTCGGCCGCGCGCCGGACGTCGACCGCGTCGCGGATGCGCTGTTCGAGCCGCGCCAGCCGGCCGAACAGGTACTCCAGGCTCACCGGGGGTTCCGGTGGGTCCGCGCCATCGCGACCCGGCGCTGCCCGCCGACCACCCCGGTGTCGGACACCCGGTGCCCGACGAGCTCGCCGTCGCCGGTGTCGAGCTTGAGGCCCTCCTTCGCGGGCGGCCCCGCCGGGTACACGCGCCCGGTGTGGATCGGCGCGGAGACGACGACGTCCAGGGAGGGTTTGAGCTCGCCGCCGAGCGCGGTCCAGACGTCGGCGAACGCGCGGTCCTCCGGCGGCGGCAGCGCGACCGTCATCGGCACCGGCAGCCCGGTTTCGGCCAGCGACCCGGTGAGCACCTCCGCCGGCACGGCCTCGTAGCGCAGCAGGCCGAGCAGCAGGTCCGACAGCACGCGGTGTTCGTCTTCCGGCCGCTGGGTCCACGCGGTGACCAGGTAGGACAGCTTGACGTGCTTGGGCGGCAGGTGCCGCGCGGCGACCTCGCCGCGCTGGTCGTACTCGTTGAGCAGCCCCCGCGACCGGCGGCGCATGTCTTCGCGCACGTCGTAGAGGTAGACGTTCACGGTGGGGGCGTTGCGCCGGGCCGCCCAGTCCTTGGTGGGCGCGTCGAAGGCGACGTCGACCTCGCTGCCGCGCAGGGCCTCGTCCTTCACCAGCCGCCGCAGCGCCTCGTCGACCTCGTGGATCACCGGCGGACCTCCTCGCACTGGCGGTCCTCCCACGATGATCGGGCCGTGCCGCACCGGCCAGCCGCGCAGCGGCAAACCTTCGGGTACGCCCGGCTGCCCGTATGGGCAGTCGCGGTCAGCTCAGCCGGGTGAAGGTGAAGGTGGCCTCGCGGCCGCGGTCATCGCTCCAGTCGCCTGCGTACTGCAGCTGGGGCTCGGCCGAGGCGAGCTCTCCTCGGAAGGTCTGGTGGCCGTCGGCGTCGGAGTCGGTGGCGGAGAAGCCGGTGGCACCGGGAGCGGCCCGGGCGACGAAGTTGCTGCTGCCCACCGCGCCGTCGGCCGTCCACTGGCCGCCGTAGCAGGGCGCCGGGCCGCCGCACCGGCTTTCGCCGAGCCGGTGCAAGGTGATCGTCGCCGTCTCCGGATCGTTCCAATACCTGCCGTTGACCCGTTTCTGGGAAAAGATGATCCGCCATTGCCCGGTCAGGTCGCGAGTGGCGGCGGGGCGGGGGTCCGGGGCCGTGGTGCCGTCGCCGGAAGCACCGAACTTCCCGCCGGGGCCGGAGCCGGACGGCGGTGACGGCCGCGTTGCCGGCCCGGCCGACGGAAGGACCGGAGGCGGCGCGGGCGGCGGTGGAGCCGGTGGCGCGCTCGGTGGCGCCCCGGCCGACGGCCGAACGCTCGTTTCCGGCGGAGTCATCGGCGCGGCAAGCCCGGACAACGAGCTCGGCGCACCACTGGCCGAGGCGGGCGGGCCGCCGGAAGCGGGCAGCCCCAACAGCACACCGCCCAGGAGCAGAATTCCGGCGACGGCCTTGCGCAGCACGCCCGGGTGCTCCTGCGCGAGCCTCATCGCCGAACTGTCGAGGAACGGAACCCGGAGCATCAGCTGGGAGACGGTTTCCGCACTCCGGCCGAGCACGCCGGGCGCGCGGGTGACCAGCCCGTCGCGCACGGCCGCCGCCCGGTCGGCGAGCCGCCGGTCGCCGTGTTCCCTCGCCGAGCCGATCACCGCCGTGAGGAGCTCGGCGGCCTCCGCCGCCCGCTCGCTGTCGGCCCGGCGGGCGGCCAGTGCGTAGGTGAAGTACGCGATGTCGGTGCGGGAGCGAACGCGCCGGGCCGCGCGGAGCCCGAGCCCGAGCACCTCGTCGCCGCGGTGCCACCACGGGGTCGGCAGGAGCTTCACCGACACGGTCCGCGCGAGCACCAGGGCGTCCCACGGCCGGTCCTCCGCCAGCAGCCGGCGCAGGGTGCGTTCGAGGACGTCCAGTTCCGCCGCGATCTCCTCGGGCCCGGCTGCTTCGCAGGCCCAGGCGGTGATGCGGGCGAGCAGGGGCCGCGGCTCGGCCGGCGTCACCGCCTCGGCGACGTGCGGGCGCACCCGGTAGCGGCCCGATTCGTGCTCGACCAAGCCCGCCGCTTCGAGCTTGCGCAGGCCGGCGGTGACCGGCAGCCGGCCTCCCCAGGACGCGTCGGGGAAGACCAGCAGCTCCTTCACCGTCGTCACCGCGGGCTCGCCGAGCCGGGTGAGGGCCCGGGCGACGATCATGGCGTAGGCGTCCGGATCGGCCACCTCGGGCGCGATTCCCTGGACTCCGGCGGCGCGCAGGGCGGCGGCGAATTGCGTCAGCATGCCGGGGTGGCCGCCGAAACTGTCGTGGATGCGCCGGGCGCGGCGTTTTTCCGCGGCCGAAAGCGGGGCGCCGAGCTCGTTTTCCCACAATTCGAGACCGTCGGCGAAGTTCAGCCCGGCCAGCGGAAGCGTTTTGATCACCGGGGCCGAATCGGTGCGCCGGGAAGCGAGGACGAACACGCTGCCCGGCATCGCTTCGAGCAGCCACCGGATTTCCCCGGGCGGCCATTCGACGCCGTCCAGCACGACCAGCGCCCGGATCCCGCCGAGCAGGCGCCGCGGGGAAACCGGCCCTTCGACGTCGTAGCACGCCAGCGCGAGCTCGTGCAGCACGGCGTCGGGAGTCGCGCCGGGGGCGAGCACCTGCCGCAGCACCCCCTCGCACTCGGGGACCGCGCCGGCGGACAGCACCCCGGCAGCGGTCGCGTGCTGCAGCAACACGGTTTTCCCGACGCCCGCGGGGCCGCTGACGAGCACGTGCCGCCCGGCGGCGAGCTGCGCGCGCAGTTCCGCCAGTTCGCGCTCACGTCCCAGGCACGCGGCTCGCTGCGCCCACGGCAGCGACCGGCGGCGGGCACCGCCGGTCGTTTCCCGGCGCTCGTCGATCGTGTCGAGCAGCTGGTGCAGCTTCGGCCCGCCCAGCACGTTCACCTGGTGGAGGTGGCCGGCCTGGATCACGATTCCGTGCGGGTTTTCGGCGGTGTTCGCGACCGTCACGTGGTCGGCCGGGTCGCCGGATTCCGTGGGCTCCACTCAGCGTGCTCCTCCTCCGGCCGAGGAGTGCAGAGTAACAGTTTTCGAAATGACCCGGCGGCGCCCCCGCGGTGTCACTCTTTTGTCCGGGAAACGGCGGGTTCAGCAGCGCGGCATGACGTCGTCGAAAGTGGCGCAATTGTCCTGGTACCAGGGTGTCGCCTGCCACTGGTCCGCGGTCAGGATCCGGGACGTGTCCCCGGCCACGAACTTCCAGGGGCCGTAGTAGGCGTTGCTGAACCAGTAGTTGCCCTGGTCGTGGGTGATCGCGTCCTGGACCAGCGTGCCCTTGTACGGGGACCAGCTCGGGTACGTTCCGTAGTTGGACAGCAGGGCCATCTTGCCGCAGACCCCGTTCGTGCAGCCGGCGACCGCCGGGTCGAAGCGGAACGTGTTGTCGTGCACCTCGACCAGCTGGGTCTTCCAGCGGCAGTCGTCGTAGAGCGGCGAGGAGTCGATGCCCGGTGCGGCGCACTGCGTGCGGTCGGCGACGAGCTTGGTGCAGGTGTTGATCGAGGTGTTGGCCGGGCTGTTGCAGAACCGGTCGGCGTTCTCCCACGCGGTGATGCCGGACCAGTTGTCCTCGAAGACGTTGTCGTAGATGTCGATCAGGTGCGTGCGGGCCGGCACCCGGGGCTCGCCGCCCGACTCGGACAGGTAGACGCTCGCCACCGGGAAGTTGTCGCCGCGGTCGGCGCGGCGCTTGCCCGCGACCAGGCTGTTGCGGCGCAGGACGTTGTCGCGGAACACGAGGTTGTAGCTGATCTCGTAGAACAGCGCCTCGGCGTCGTTGTCCTCGATCAGGTTGTTCTCGATCAGGAAGTCGTTGTTGTCGGTGTCGGCCCAGAGCCCGGCGCCGTGGTTGTGGTGGATCCAGTTGCCGCGGACGTCGGCCTTGTCGACCACCCAGAACTTGATCCCGCCGCTGCACCCGCACCCGGGGTTGCGCGTTTCCCAGTCGTCGGTGTTGTTGCCGGCGATTTCGTTTCCTTCGACGACCAGCGCGGTGATCGAACTGTCCGACCGGTAGGCGTTCATGCCGTACTGCCCGTTGTTGCGCAGGCAGCTGTGCCGCACCTCCTGCCGGGCGCCGGCCATGATTCCCGCGCCTTTGTTGTTCTGCACGGTGGTGTTTTCGATGATCCAGTGGTCGCCGGAATCGTGGTTCACCACGCCCTGGTCCTGCGGGGCGACGAAGTTCTGGATGGTGAGCCCGCGGATGACGACGTCCTTCGCCTGCTGGGTGAAGGCCGCGCGGTTGATGCCCTGCCCGTCGAGCACCGCGCCCGGGGCGCCGAGGTAGACGTCGCCGTCCTTGGGGATGACCTGCCCGAACGGGTCGGCGGCCAGCAGGTGCGTGCCCGGGGGCAGCCAGAACGTCGTGCCCGGCGGCGAGTCCTGCGACTTGTGGTAGAGGTCGCCGGGCACCGCGGCGTCGATGGTGACCGCACCCGCGGGCGCGGTCGTGTTGGCCACCGGCTGGTGGTCGCACACCGGCCCGGGGGTGACCGCGGCGTCGGCCGCCGCCGGACCGGGTGCGACGACGAACGCGGCCAGCAGAACCGCGGCAAGAATCGGCCTCATGTGCGACATGCCGTGAAACCTACGCAACTTCTCCGCGGAATGCCTTGGGCCGATCGTGTCAATTCACAAGATTTTTCCGGCGTACCAGGTCACCGAAAAAGTGGTGATTACTCCACGACTCTGAATACCGTGGGAACAATCCATGGACGGTTCTGTTATCGTGGCCGGGCGCCGGTTGCCGGCCGGAATTCCCCGCCGGCGGGCGGCTCGGGCGGCCGAGCCGGTGCCGCCGTCCGCCGGAGCCCGCCGTCCGCCGCTTGGCGGGCGCCCGGGCCGCCCGTGCGGCGGCCCGGCGGCCCCGTGACCCGCGCCCCCCGATTCTTCGCGCTAAACGGAGAACTACCTGAGCGAGTGATTTCCCGCCATTCACAATGGCCGTCGCGATGGCGGCGGCCTAAGCTTGTCCGACCCCGTTCCTGATCTGTCCTCCACACGGCGGTTCTCGCGCACCGATCGGGTCTTTGCGCAGGTCAAGGCCCTGCCGAGGGCGGTAGCGTCCCTACCGGACAGAGCTTCTGCCCCGACGTCCGGACCCCGAACGAAACCGGAGTCGCACTCAGGAAGGGAATCCCGAGAAATCATGTCCACATTGCGACGACTGGCGGTCGCCGGCGCTTTCGCGCTGCCGCTTTCCCTCGTCATCGCCGGCCCGGCGACCGCTCACCCGCTCGGCTGGCCGAACGACTCGTGGAGCGCCGAAAGTTCCAGCAGCTGGGCGGGCATCGGTGGTGCGGGCACGACCGACACCGACGAAGGCGGCACCTGGTGGGGTCACCACTGGTCCGGCTCGGACTCCGCGGTGGCCGGCATCGGCGGCGCCGCCGTCACGCACACCGAGGAGTCCGGTGACCACGGCTGGAACCAGCCGTGGCACCACGCCTCGCACGAGAGCTGGTACGGCGACGACGACAACGGCGACTGCGACGACTACGAGGGGGATGACTACCACCACCACGACAGCCACCCCGTGGCCCACCACGTCGTGAGCCACCCCGACCCGGTCGAGGAGGCGCCGGCCGTCCACAACCGCCCGGTGCACCACGACGGCGACGACGGTTACGACCACGACGCCGGCTACGGTGCGGAAATGCACTCGGCCGGGATCGACGGCGCGACCTCGGGGCACGTGTGGAGCCACGCGGGTGAGCACTACGCCACCTACGACGCGGAGAAGCTGACGGCGGGCCCGTACGGCGCTTCGTCCGAGGGTGCGCACTCGGTGGCCGTGCCGGACTACGCGGGTCACCACTCGTGGTACGACGCGGCGGGCATCGGCGGTGCCGAGGCACACTCGGTCACCGCGGTGGCCGGCACCACGGACGGCGCGTGGGCCGACCACGACGCGGACGACGACTCCGACTACGACCAGGGCTGACGTCCGGGCCGGAGCCGAAGCTGAGCGAGCCGGACCGCGGAAGGCGGTCCGGCTCGCTCAGCTCGTGGCCAGCAGGTGCCGCACCGCGGCCGACCTGGCCGCGTCGAGGAACCGCAGGCCCATGAAGTTGTCGCCGGGCGTGAAGCCGGGCAGCGCCCAGATCGCTTCGTACGGCAGCCCGACGCGCCGGTAGCGCCGCAGGCTGTAGACGTTGCTGAACAGGCACTTGCCAGGGTCCGGCTGCCAGAGGCGGCGCGCGAAACCGGGGTTGCGGAACCCGTGCCCCACCTCCGCGGTGGCCTGGACGTGCTTGCGGCCGGTGAACAGCACGACGTCGCCGGTGGTGACGGTGTCCATCCGGCGGTCGTACTTGTCCTTGGCGCCCCAGAACCGGGCCCGGCCGCCCGGGTGCAGGGCGGTCAGGCGAGCGAGGTCCGCGGGGTCGAGCAGGTCGGCGAACTCGCCGAAGGCGACCGTCCGCTCGAGGGACCGCGTTCCGTACCGGCGGGCGTCGGCGGTGCCGTAGGCGGGCTGGACGAAGACCTGGACCACGGGCCGCAACGGTAGCTCAGCCGCCGTGGGTGCGGTCGCTCTGGTAGTCGGTGTAGGTGTACGGGTTGTCGAGGACCTTCGTCTCCGGGACGTCCGGGTTCATCCCCTGCCGCCACGCCTCCTCCCCCAGCTGCGCGCGCAGGTGCTCGACGGTGTCCTCGACGCGCCGCCGCACCGCGGCCAGGTCCACGCCGACCAGCTTGCCGTCGCGTTTGACCACCCGGCCGCCGACCAGCACGGTGTGCACGTCGCCGCGCTGGGCCTGGAAGGCGACGTGGCCGTAGGGGTTGAGCACCGGGAACGACGCCGGGGAGTCGTCGTTCTTCAGCAGCACGATGTCGGCCTTCTTGCCGGCTTCGAGGCTGCCCAGGTCCGAGCGGCCCAGCGCGGCGGCGCCGCCGCGGGTGGCCCACTCGACGACCTGGTCCGCCCGCAGGGCCGCGTGCGTCACCGTGTCGCCCTTGGCGTGGGCCTCCAGGTGCTCGCGGGACCGGTCGGCGCCGAGGGTGGCGCGCATGGCCGAGAACAGGTCGCCGCTCCACCACACCGACGTGTCCATCGACAACGACACCGGGATGCCGTACTTGCGCAGCGCCCAGGTGGGCGGGTAGCCCTGGCCGGCGCTCTGCTCGCTTTCGGTCGAGACCGACACGGAACCGCCGGTCGCGGCGATCCGGTGGTAGGAGTCCGCCGACAGCGACGCGCCGTGGACGTAGACCGTCTCCGGGGTCATGAACCCGTGGTCGTGCATCAGCCGGATGCCGTCGTCGCCGGTGGCGCCCCAGACGCCGGCGTGCGTGGTCACCGGGACGCCGAGCTCGCGGGCCACCTCGAAGGCCGGCTTCTCGGGGAACGCCGGGTCGCCGGTGACGTCGAAGGCGAGCTGGAAGCCGAGGTCGCCGCCGGTGCGGCGCGCGACGAAGTCGCGGAATTCGGGCGTGCCGGTCCAGTGGGCCGGGGCGTCCTGGATGTTGCCGTAGGCCAGCACGAACCGGCCGGGGACCGCTTCGAGGGCGTCGGCGGCGGCGTCGGCGTGCTGGGTCGTCTGCAGGCCGTGGGACCAGTCGACGGTGGTGGTGACGCCGGCTTCCAGGGCCTCGAGCGCGCCGAGCAGGTTGCCGGCGTAGATGTCTTCGGGGCGGAACACCTTGCCCCACTCGAGGTAGTACCAGACGAAGTACTGGGTCAGCGTCCAGTCGGCGCCGTAGCCGCGCATGGCGGTCTGCCACAGGTGGCGGTGGGTGTCGATCATCCCGGGCAGGACGAGGCCGCCGGTGGCGTCGATCTCGGTCGTGCCGGGCGGGACGTCGAGCGCGGGCCCGATCGCGGTGATCCGGTCGCCTTCGACGAGGACGTCCGCACCGGGCAGGACGCGGCGGGCGTCGTCGAGGGTCAGGACCGTGCCACCCCGCAGGACGACCGGACCGTCGGTGGACTGGGTCATCGCGGCCTCCGTACACTCGTCCGCTCTACGGACACTCAGTGGGCGCAGTCACCCTTGCCCAGTGCCGCGCCGGTGTCAATCCCCCGGGCTACGCTGCTGGGGCAACCGGGGCTTCGCTCCGGGCCGGCGGGCTTCGTACACCCGGAACCCCCGAAAGATCCGCGGGCAGGACCATCGAAACGGGAGGTGGCGCATGCCACGCGAGGGAACCGGTCCCGACTTCATCGAAGCGCTGGCGCGCGGGCTCGAGGTGATCACGGCGTTCGGGCCGCAGCGGCCGGAGATGACGCTCGCCGAGGTGGCCGGCGCCACCGGGCTGGCCCGCCCGACCGCCCGCCGGATCCTGCTCACCCTGGAAGAGCTCGGCTACGTCCGCGCCGACGGGCGTGGCTACGCCCTGACCCCGCGCGTGCTCGACCTCGGCGTCGCCTACGTGCGTTCGATGGGCCTGTGGGACGTGGCCCGGCCGCACCTGGAGCGCCTGGTCGCCCGCACCGGCGAGTCGTGTTCGATCGCCCAGCTCGACGGGTCGGACATCGTGTACGTCGCCCGGGTCGCGGTGCCCAAGATCGTGGGCCTGAGCGTGCAGATCGGCACCCGGTTCCCCGCCCTGCCGACCTCGCTGGGCAAGGTCCAGCTGGCCGCGCTGGCGCCGGCGGAGCTGGAGGCCGTGCTGGCGCAGCCGACCCGGTCGGGGCTGGTGCCGCGCTGGCGGCCGGACCGCGCCGAGCGGGACGCCGAACTGCGCGAGGTCCGCGCCCGCGGCTGGGCGCTCACCGACGAGCAGCTCGCGCTGGGCATCCGGTCGGTGGCGGCGCCGCTGCGCGACGGGTCCGGGCGGGTGATCGCCGGGGTCAACGTCAACTGTCACGCCGCCGAGACGCCGGTCGAGAAGCTGCTCGAGCACCACCTGCCGCTGCTGCTGCAGACCGCCGGCGAGATCAGCGCCGACTTCGCCCGCCTCGACGCCGTCCCCCACGTGGTGGGGGGGGGGTTGGGGGGGGGTTGAGGGCCCAAGCAAACAACCCCCCCGCGGGGCCCGGGCATAGCGGACGCGGGCGGGGGGCCGCAACGGCGGCCCAAAGGGGCAAG
>NZ_JBEXKX010000017.1:5802-187228 GCF_040609695.1 Amycolatopsis sp. NPDC004625 | reverse complement strand
CCTGGCCTTTTTCCCCCCGCGGGGTGGTTTTTGGGGTTTTTGTTACGGCCTTTACCCCCCCCAAAAACAACCCCCGACCACCGGCAAGGGCCGCGGGTGTCCGGCTTTCAGGCGCCGCTTGCTGTGGGGCGCAGGCCGCGGCGGTCGAACACCAGCTCGCGGGCCGTTCCCAGCGCCGTGGCGATCGCTCCCGCCAGGACCGCGTCCTCGCCCAGCTGGCCCGCCACGATGTCCGGGACCACCGGGATCGTCGCCGCCAGTGCGCGCCGCATCGGTTCGGTCAGCAGGTCCGCGTTGCCGCCGATGCCGCCGCCCAGCACGATCAGCTGCGGGTCCAGGACCGCCGTCACCGCCGAGACCACGTACGCCAGCTTCTCCGCCTCCTCCTCGACCACCCGCACCGCCCGCTCGTCGCCCGCGCGGGCCAGGCGGAACACGTCCTTCGCCGACCTCGCCTTCGCCAGCCCCGCGCCCCGGGCCGCGTCGACCACCGCCTGGGCCGCCGCCGCCGTCTCCATCGGGCCCGGGCGTCGCGCTCCCGCACCCGGGGGCATCGGGCCGTAGGGCAGGTCCGCGATCTCGCCCGCCGCGCCGTGGGCGCCGCGGAACAGCCGGCCCGCCACCAGCAGGCCCATGCCGATCCCGGTGCCGACCGTCAGGCACACCAGCACGTCGACGCCGAGCGCCGCGCCGAGGGCGTGCTCGCCCACCGCGCACAGGTTCGCGTCGTTCTCCACCACCACGTCCGAGCCCGCGACGGCCAGCGCCGAGACCAGCTCGTGCAGCACCCCGCGCCGCTCCCAGCCCGGCAGGTTGGGCGCGCGGTGGACCGTGCCGGTCGCCGGGTCGGGGACGCCCGGCGTGCCGACCACCGTCGCCACGACCTCGTGCGGCGAGAGGCCGGCCGAGGCCACCGCGCGTTCGACGGATTCGCTCACCGTGCGCACCAGCGCGCTCGCCGAGCGGCAGCGGTTGGGCTCGTCGAGCCGCGCGACGATGCTGCCTTCGAGGTCCGCGACGGCCACGCGGATCACGCGCCGCCCGATGTCGACGCCCACCACGTGCCCGGCGTCCGGCGCGGCCTGGTAGACCACCGCCGCGCGGCCCGGCCCCGCCAGGCTGCGGCCGGTGGTCCGGACCAGACCGTGCTGCTCGAGGTCCAGCAGCGCCTGGCCCACCGTGGGTTTCGACAGCCCGGTGTCGGCCGCGATCCGGGGCCGGGTCGCTTCACCGTGCGTCCGCAGCCGTTCGAGCACGAGACGCTGGTTCAGCGCCCGCATGTGCGCCGGGGTTCCGACCTGTGGCCCGTTTTGCCCCACCCGTCCTCCTGAGTTGCCGCAACTTTACCGGCGGAACCCTTTCGACCCCGCGCGTTCTATGTTAAGAAACTTTACTAACTACTAGTCGGAGGCACGTCGTGAGTTCACCCACTCGGTCCGGGGAACCGCCCGCCCTGGAGCGCAGGATCGGCCCGCTGCAGGCCACCGCGATCAACATGACCCAGATGTGCGGCATCGGCCCGTTCGTCACGATCCCCGCCATGGTCGCCACCATGGGCGGGCCGCAGGCGATGTTCGGCTGGATCATCGGGGCGATCGTCGCGCTGGCCGACGGGCTCATCTGGGCCGAACTCGGGGCCGCCATGCCGGGGGCCGGCGGCACCTACCTCTACCTGCGCGAAGCGTTCCAGTACCGCACCGGACGCCTGATGCCGTTCCTGTTCGTGTGGAGCGCGGTGCTGTTCATCCCGCTGATCATGTCGACCGGCATCATCGGGCTCGTCCAGTACCTCGGCTACCTGATCCCGGGGGTCACCGACGAGGCGGGTACGACCGGGCTGGGCAAGCTCGTCGGCATCGGCATCACGCTGCTCATCATCCTGGCGCTGTTCCGGAAGATCGGCCAGATCGGTAAACTGACCACCGGCCTGTTCGTGGTCATGCTGGTCGCCGTGCTCGCCACGATCGTCGCGGCGTTCTCGCACTTCAGCGGCGCGCAGGCGTTCGCCTTCACGCCCGGTGCGTTCAGCTCGGCCGGCGAGGGCACGTTCTGGGGCGGTCTCGGCGCCGGCCTGATCATCGCGATCTACGACTACCTCGGCTACAACACGACCGCCTACCTCGGCGGCGAGGTCCGCTCGCCGGGCCGGACCATCCCGCGGTCGATCATCTTCTCCATCCTCGGCATCATGGGCCTCTACTTCCTGCTGCAGGTCGGCGTGCTCGGCTCGATCCCGCTGGACCAGCTCAAGACCGCCACCTCGGTGGCCTCCTCCGTCCTCGAGCAGGCCTGGGGCACCGGCACGGCCAAGGTGATCACCGTGCTGATCGTGATCGCCGCGATCGGCTCGGTGTTCGCCGGGCTGCTCGGCGGTTCGCGGGTGCCGTTCGAAGCCGCGCGGGACAAGGTGTTCCTGCCGGTGTTCGGCAAGCTGCACCCGAAGCTCAACCTGCCGACCGCGGGCGTGCTCACCATGGGCGCGATCACGATCATCGGCTCGCTGTTCACGCTGACCGAAGTCATCAACGCGGCCGTCGCGACCCTGGTCATCATCCAGTCGCTGGCCCAGGTCGCCGCGATCTGGACGCTGCGGCGGCGGCAGCCGGACCTCCGGCGCCCGTACCGGCAGTGGCTCTACCCGCTGCCGACACTGCTCGCGCTGGTCGGCTGGGTCTACATCTACGTCTCGGCGACCTGGCTCTCGATCGGGCTGTCGCTGGGCTGGATCGCCGTCGGCGGGATCGCGTACCTCGTCTACGCCAAGGCCGAGAACACGTGGCCGTTCGGCCCCAAGGAGATCAAGGAAGCCTTCGCCACCGAACCGGAAGGGGCTCAGGCATGAGCCGGAAGTTCGCGGTCCTCGCCGCGCTGCTCCTCGTCCCCGGGGTGCTGGGCGTGGCCGGACCCGCGGCCGCGCAGGACACCCGGGCCGTCGCGAAGCCGCACGGGCTCAGCACGATCGGCCTCCAGGGCTGGCAGGTCCGCACGACGGCGGACGTCAAGGACGGCGGCGACAAGGTGTCGGCGCCCGGGTACGCCACCCGCGGCTGGCTGCCGGTGAAGGTCGACGACGCCGGCGCGCCCGGCACCGAGATCAACGCCCTGGTGCAGAACGGCAAGTGCCCGGACGTCTTCTACTCGGACAACCTGCGCAAGTGCTTCGGGTACGTCGACAAGCTCGGCCCGGTCGTCACGCAGCCGTTCGCCGACCCGTGGTGGTACCGCACCGACTTCACGCCGGACATCCGGCCGGGGCAGCACGCCAAGCTGACCATCCCCGGCATCGTCGGCGAAGGCGACGTCTGGGTGAACGGCACGCTCGTCGCCACGAAGGACGTCGTGAGCGGCGCGTTCGCCGGGCACACCTTCGACGTCTCGAAGCTGGTCAAGCCGGGCAGGAACACCCTGGCGATCAAGGTGTACCCGAACAACCCGCTGAAGATGTACACCCTCGACCAGGTCGACTGGAGCCAGATCCCGCCGGACAACGACACCGGCCTCCAGTTCCCGCCGACCCTGCAGGTGGGCGACACCCTCACCGGCGACAACGCGCACGTCGTGCAGGACAACGCGGCCGACCTGTCCAGCTCGAAGCTGACCGTGAAGGTGGACGTCACCAACGACGCGGCCACGCCGCAGACCGGCGACGTCGCCGCGACGATCACGCCGCCCTCGGGCGCGCCGGTCGTCGTGCAGCAGCGCGTCACGATCCCGGCGAACACCAAGCAGACGGTCGCGCTGGCGCCGGTGAAGATCGCCCACCCGCAGGTCTGGTGGCCGTACTCGATGGGTGCCCAGCCGCTGTACACGCTGACCACCGCGGTCTCGCAGGGCGGCGTGCTGTCGACGTCGTCGAAGAGCACGTTCGGCATCCGCACGGTGACCTCGCGCCTGGTCGGCAAGTCCGCGCCGCTGCCCGAAGGTGCGCGGCAGTTCACGATCAACGGCCGGGACTTCGTGTTCCGCGGCGGCGGGTTCGCGCCGGACCTGTTCCTGCGCTACGACTCCGCCGACACCGCGCACCAGATCGCGCTGATCAAGAACCTGGGCCTGTCCGGTGTCCGGCTCGAGGGCCACGACATGCCGCAGGACTTCTACGACCAGGCCGACCGCGCGGGCCTGCTGGTGATCGGCGGGTTCCTCTGCTGTGACGCCTGGCAGCCCGACACCGCCGAGCAGCTGGGAGAGCGCGACCTGCGGATCATCCACGACTCGTCGGTGAGCATCGCGCAGCGCGAACGCAACCACCCCAGCGTGTTCAACTACGGCTGGAGCGACAACGAGCCGTTCCCGAACCAGGAGCAGGCCGTCCTCACCGCGTTCGAGCAGCAGGACTTCCAGGTGCCGGTCATCGCGTCGGCCGAGTACAAGAGCACGCCGACGCTGGGCAACTCGGGCGAGAAGGAAGGCCCGTACGACTGGGTCCCGCCGTCGTACTGGTACGACAGCTCGCACTTCGACGCTTCCGACGACAGCCGCACCAACGCGGGCGGCGCCTGGGGCTTCGCGAGCGAGCAGAGTGCCGGGCACACCGTGCCGACGCTCGACTCGATCAAGCGGTTCCTTTCGCCCGCGGAGCAGGCGAAGCTGTGGCAGGACCCGGCGTACAACCAGTACCACGCGAACTTCGAGCCGGACCACGGCGGCTACGCGTTCGGCACGCTGTACACGCTGGACCAGTCCATCCTGCAGCGGTACGGGAAGTGGAGCTCGCTCAAGTCCTATGTGGACCTGGCGAACATCGCGAACTACGAGAACACCCGCTCGCAGTTCGAGGCGTTCCTGCACCACTCGACGGACAAGGCCAACCCGGCCACCGGCGTCGTCTACTGGCAGCTGAACAAGGGCTGGCCGACGCTGCTGTGGTCGCTCTACAACGACGACGGCGACCAGGCCGGCGCGTTCTTCGGCGCCCAGAAGGCGAACAAGCCGCTGCACGCGCTCTACGGCTACGACAACGGGTCCGTGACGCTCGACAACCTCGGCGCCACCACGCAGTCGGGCCTTTCGGTGCAGGCCCGCGTCTTCGACACCGCGGGCAAGGTCCTCGACGACCAGACGGCTTCGGGGATCTCGCTGGGTTCGCAGGGCGTGCGCACGGGAGTCCTGAAGCCGAAGGTGCCCGCCGAAACGAAGGCGCCCGCGCCCGCGCAGGTCTACTTCGTGGAGCTGCAGGTCAAGCAGGGCGGGAAGGTCGTCGACCGGAACGTCTACTGGCTGTCGACGCAGAAGGACGTCGTCGACTGGGCCAAGACGCTCGGCAACCCGCAGGCGACGCTGTCGCAGTACAGCAACCTGCAGGCCCTGCAGAACCTGCCGAAGTCGCAGGTCGGCGTGACCGCGTCGACCCGCGCTCAGGGCGGCGGCCTGGTCACCACGGTGACCGTCACCAACACCGCGAAGACGCCGGGCGCGGCGTTCTTCCTTCGGGCCGACGTCCGCCGCGGGACGCCGGACGGGCGCGAGGCGCCGGGGGACAACCAGCTCGCGAACGCGACCTGGGACGACAACGACATCACGCTGTGGCCGGGCCAGTCGCAGACGCTGACGGTCACCTACCAGGCGGCCGACCTGCGCGGGGCGGCCCCGGTGATCAGCGTCGACGGCTTCAACGCCGGCCGGGTCGTGGTGCGGGGGACGGGAGGGACGCACGCGTGACAGAGGAACGGATTCTCGGGATCGACTTCGGCGGCACGAAGGTGGCGCTGGGGCTCGCCGACCGCGACGGCACCCTGCTGGCGACCCGCCGGCTGGACACCGACGCGCAGGCGGGGGCCGAGCAGGTGGTGGTGCGCGCGCTCGCCGCGGCCAGGGCCCTCCTGGCCGACGAAGGCGCGGTGCCGGCCTGCATCGGCGTCGTCAGCCCGGGGATCGTGCTGCCGGACCGCATCCTGCTCGCGCCGAACGTGCCGGGCTGGGAGCAGCTGCGACTGGCGGAGCTGGTGGCCGCCGAGTTCCCCGCCGTGTCGATCGCGGTGGGCACGGACGCGAAGGCGGCGGCGCTGGCGGAGTGGCGCTGGGGCGCACTGGCCGGGTCCGACCCGGCGGTGTTCCTGTCGCTGGGCACCGGCATCGCGGCGGCGGTGCTGATCGGCGGCCGGGTGCTGACCGGCGCCAACGGAGCTGCCGGCGAGATCGGGTACAACCTGCTCTCGCCGCAGGACACCGAGGGTTTCGCGAGCGGAGCGGCGCCGCTCGAGGAAGCCGTCGGTGGGCGTGGGCTGGGCGGCCGGGCGAGCGATTTGCTCGGCCGCCCGGTCACCGCGGGGGAGCTGTTCGCCCTGGCGAAGGAGAACGTCGAGGCGAAGGAACTGGTCACGGCGGCGCTCGACGAGCTGTCGATGCACGTGGCCAACCTGGCGATTGCGCTGGACCCGCAGCGCATCGCGGTCGGCGGTGGGCTGGTCCGTTCGGCGGACGTGCTCCTGCCGGCGTTGGCGGACCGGCTCGCGCACGCGGTCCCGTTCCCGCCCGAGCTGGTGGCGGCCCGCTTCGACCAGGACGCGGCGCTGCTGGGCGCGGTGGCGCTGGCCCTGGGCGGTTAGGCGTCCGGGTGGTGTGCCGGTGCCCCGACCCGGCACACCGCCCGGTTTCAGGCTTCGGCCGCCGCGAGTTCCTCGGTCCGCCGGAACGCCGCGGGGGACAGGGTGAACCACACCAGCACCGCGCTGACGGCCTGGATGCCCGCGCCCAGCACCCAGACGGCACGCAGGCCCCAGTGCGCCGCGACCAGGCCACCGGCGAGCGCGCCCAGCGGGGTCAGGCCCCAGGCCAGCGCCCGGTGGCTGGTCAGCACCCGGCCCAGCAGCGGCGCCGGCGTGAAGCGCTGGCGGCTGGACTGCGAGCAGACGTTCCAGATCAGCACCGTCGCCGTCAGCGACACCAGCACGACCCCCACCAGCGGCGGCCACGGCGGCACGACGGCGATCAGCAGCTGCGCCACCACGCCGAAACTCTGCGCGAACCGCATCGACCACGAGTAGCCGAGCCGGTCCACCACCTGCTGCACCACGAACGACGACGCGACCCAGCCGACGGCGAGGCAGGCCAGCAGCAGGCCGTAGCCGACCGGGCCGACGTGCAGGACCTGCGTCGCGTACAGCACGAACATCGCGTTGCCGGCGCTCGCGGCGAACGAGCCGAGAGCGACGTTGATCGTGATCGACCGCAGCAGCGGCGTCCGCACCAGGTGCCGCAGGCCGCCGGAGAGGTCGCGCAGCGGGTGCGTCGTCGCGGCCACGACGGACTGCGACGGGATCCGGCGGGCCAGCACCAGCGCGAGGACCGCGCAGGCCGCGGCCAGCCACGCGGGCGCCCCGGCGCCTACGGCGATCAGGAACCCGGTCAGCGGCGGCACGACGAACCGCACGACCCCCTGGTCGATCACCGTGAGCCGCGCGTTGGCGTGGGCGAGCTGCCCGGGCCCGACCAGTTCCGGCACGAGCGCGCCGCTGGCGCCGTCCCCGAGCACCCGCGCCGAGGTGATGACGAAGGCGACCACCAGCAGCACGGGCAGGCTGAGCACCCCGGCGGAGGCGACGGCGGCGAGCACGACGGCGGCCCCGGCGAGCACGGCGTAGGCCCAGGCCAGCACGGTGGTCCGGCGCACCCGGTCGATGAGCACCCCGGCGAACAGGGAGAGCAGCAGCCAGGGCGCTTCCCCGACGACGTTGATCAGCGACACTTCCCGCGGATCGGTGGTGACGGAGACGGCCAGCAGCGGGATGGCGGCCAGCAGCAGCCCTTCGGCGGCCGAACCGGACACCATGACGGCCTGCAGCCGCACCCACCTCGACGCCATGATCCCGAGCCTGCCCGACGGACAGGTGAATGCCCAACCGATTTAGCCGCGCACCCGTCAGCGGCGCACCCGGGTCGACTCGCGCACGACCAGCTCCGGCGTGAACACCACGGCCTGCCGTTCCGGCTTCGTGTCCGACGTCTCCGCCAAGAGCAGTTCCGCCGCCGTGCGGCCGAGACGGCGGGCCGGCTGGCGGACCGACGTCAGCGGGACCGCCGCCGCGCCCGCGAACTCGATGTCGTCGTAGCCCACGATCGCCATCTCCTCCGGGACGCGGACGCCCGCGCCGACCATCGCCTGCAGCACGCCCAGGGCCAGCAGGTCGTTCGCGCAGAACACCGCCGTCGGGCGCGGGCTCATGCCGAGCAGGCGGGCGCCCGCGTCGCGGCCGGAGGTGACGTCGAGGCCGATCGCCTCCAGCACGGTCAGCTCCGCCGTCGAGCCGGTCAGCGCCGTGCGGAGGCCCTGCTCGCGGTCGCGGCACTGGGCGAGGATGGCGGGACCGTTGACGAACGCGATCCGCCGGTGGCCGGTTTCCAGCAGGTGCCGTCCGGCGAGGGTGCCGCCGGCGACGTCGTCGACCGACACCGAACTCCCCTCCGATGCCGGGACCTTGCGGTCGACGAAGACGTACGGCGTGCCGGTGCGCCGGAACGTCCGCAGGGCCTCGCCGGACGTCGCGACCGGGCTCAGCAGCACCCCGCGAACCCGCTGCTCGGCGAACATCGCCAGGTACGAGGCCTCCAGCTCGGACCGCTGGCCGCTGTTGCAGGTGATGATGTTGAGGCCCTCGGCGTGCGCGGCCTGCTCGGCCCCCCGGGCGACGTCGACGAAGAACGGGTTGCCGAGGTCGAGCACGAGCAGCCCCATGACCCGGCTGCGGCCCGCGCGCAGCTGCCGCGCCGACTCGTCCCGGACGTAACCCAGCTCCTCGATCACCGACAGCACCCGGCTGCGGGTGGCCGCCGCGACCACGTGCGGCCGGTTGACCACATTGGACACCGTGCCGATCGAGACGCCGGCCCGTTTCGCGACGTCCTTGATGCCGACCACGGAACCCCCTCGCTGAGAGCCGTGAGCCTACCATGATCTGAAACGTTTCATGGTCCGGGCGCAACCCCGTTCTCCCGAGGCGGCGGCGTCCCGGTGAACGTCAGCTGGCGCGCCTCGTCGGTCCCCGAGATCACCCGGTTGATCGACACCTTGAGCCACTCCAGCGTCACCCGGACCTGGTCGTCGATCTGCCAGCGGTCCAGCGCGTCCGACTCGAGCAGGTTGTTGACGAAGTCGAACACCTGCTTGCGGTGCGTGTCCCGTTCCTTGACCAGCGCCTCGACCACCGGGGCGACCTGCTGCGGGTTCTGCGCCAGCTGCAGCGCGAACTGGTCGATGTCGCCGCCTTCGATGAGCGTCTTGAACGCCTGCACCTCGGACGCGAGCCGCAGGTTGTGCTCGGCCTGCTTGTCCATCCGCAGGCGCACGAGCACCTTCGTCCACAGCCCGTGCTCCGCCTCGAGCCAGCCGGGCGCGAAGCACGCCGCGGCCGCCTTCTCCGCGGATTCGACGTCGCCGATCTGCAGCGACCGGGTTTCCTGACGCAGCCCCTCGAGCAGCTGCGGCACGAGGATCCGGCGGACGTCGGTGATCCCGGTCCGCACCACCAGTTCCGGGTCGACGACCCGCCACTGCACGTCGACGGCGGCCCGGAAGACGAAGGCGTCCCCGGCGCTCGGCAGCGTGATCCCCAGCGTGAGGCGGCGCAGGGACATGTCCACTTCGTACTGGCTGCGGAACCCGCCCCACAGCATCTGCAGCACGGTCGGCTGCTTCCCGCCGCGGAACGTCGTCATGGCCCCGTTCTTGTGCACGAAGACGGTCGCCGTCCACGGCCGCGCCGGCGCCCGCCGGGCGAGGAACTCCAGGCGCCCGACCCGGTATTCGCCGATGATCGGCTGGTGGTTGGACGGCTCGACGGTCCGGACCTCCTCTTCCGGCGCCTCCTCCTGCTTCGCGTCTTCGCGCCAGTTCGGGTCCGGTGCCGGTGCCGGAGGCGGCTGCGGGGGTTCGTCGGATTGCTGTTCGTCACTCATGCCGGCAGGTACCTTTCTTGTCGGGCGTGCACCGCGTCGGTCAGCCGGGCCGCGACCTCGGGCCGCAGCGGATCGGCCCAGTCCGTCTGGAGCCGGTCGATCAGGTGCTTCAGCCGGAGCCGGTCGCTTTCCGATTCGACGAGGTAAGGCAGGAACCGGGCGAGCGTTTCCAGGCATTCGTCGTCGCGTTCGGCGATGCGGATCCACTTGCCGATCAGGTTTTTTGCCGTGTACCCGCCGACCCGGGCTCGCAGTGACTGCCGGAGCAGGTCGGCGATCGGCTCGGTGAGCTCGGGCTGCTGCCACTGCAGGGTGAGCAGCAGCGGCCATTTCTGCGTCACGGCAGGCAACTCGGGGAGTGCATTGCCCCCGGACAGGGACAGGAAGCCGAGGTCGAATCCGCAGAGGTTGGTCAGCTGCTCCACCGCGGAGAGGGCGAGCCGGCGGAGACTGCTGCGATCGCTCCGGATCCACTCGCCGAGGCAGTCGAGCACCGGGCGGATCTCGCCGAAGGCCAGCAGCCGGGCGATGCCGGAACCGGCCACCCAGACGAGGTTGTCGTCCAGGCCGATCACCGTCGGGCGTTCCGCCGGTGTCCCGATGATTCGCAGCTCGTTCAGCGATTCCGTCAGGTACCGCCGTCCGAGCGTGAAACTGCGTGCAGCGGCAGCGGTCCAGCGGGCCGCGTAGCTGCCGGAGCGGCACCAATGCCGCAGCATGCGCCGGATCGCCGGCCGGAGGTCTTCGTTCTGGGCGGCCTGGTCCAGCGCGATCGCCGCCGACATACGGCGCCGCCACGCGTTCTTCTTGGGCCTGGTGCCGGCGCCCGGGGCGATCATCTTGGCGTAGCCGTAGACGAAGTCCAGCCCGGCCAGGTATCCGGTGGCCTGCGCCGCGCGCACCCACACGAGGGGCCGGGGATCCTTGCTGAGCTTGTTCAGCCACCACGCGATGGCGTCCCGCAGGCGGTGGTGGTTGTCCCAGACGTACTTGAGCACCGTGCTCGGGTACCGCTCGTCGTGGAACACCAGCAGCGGCATGGGCACCAGTTCCTGGCCGAAGGTGGTGGCCCCGGGCACCACCTTCGCCCGCAGAGCGGGGAGGCGATGGTCCTGGTCGTCGGTGAACAGGGACGTGCGCCGGACGCCCGTGGCGCCGGTCGCCGCGATCAGCCGGCCGGCCAGCCGTCCGGCCGCCTCCGCGACGATGTGGTACGGCGACTTGTTGAGCACCGCCAGCGCGATCCGGAAGGCGGCGAGCCGCAGCGCCTCGTCGCGGTCTTCCCCCGGGGACAGGCCCTGGATCCCGGCGAACCATTCCGCGACCTGGAAGGAAACGCCCCGAGTGGCTTCGCGTTCGACGTCGACCCGGGTGTTCCGCCCGCGCGCGTGCTCGGCCAGCAGCGCCGCCATCCGCACGGATTCGAGGGGGCGCGGGGCCGGGCCCAGCGCCTTCGTGACCCAGTCCGCCGCCAGCAGCTCGGCCATCCGGTCTTCGAAGTCGTCGGGATCGTCGACGTGGACCTCGTGGCCGGCGTGCTTCTTCAGCAGGGCAGCGGCTTCCGGTGCGGTGTAGTCCTGTGCATAGCCGCCGAAGACGTCGGAAGGCCGTGGATCGGCCTCGGCGACCAGTACGCAGTAGGCGTCCTTGTCCTCGAGCAATCCGTGCAGCTTCCCGAGGTGGGTCTCCGAGAGAGAGCTCGCGATGCGCCGCGGGAGCTCGGCCACGTAGCCGGCGTCGCGCTCCGGCAGCCCGGTTTCGGTCAGGGACTTGAGGGACTCGCCGCTGTCGAGGGGAAAGACCCGGCTCGGGGCGAGCCGATCCAGCAGGTGCAGGGCGGTGGTGACCCGGCCCGTGCCCGGCTGGCCGCGCAGCAGCAGGACGCGGTTGGTCTTCAGCGACTCGGCCAGTGCCCGGTACCCGGACACCTCGAGGTAGCGCTCCCGCGTCCAGGTCAGGACTTCCTCGCGGATCGGTCCGGACGTGCGCGACACCGTCTGCCCGACGAAGATCTGGGTTCCGTGACCGACCTGCAGGGCCTTGATGTCGGCCCGGCCGATCGACACGACCGCGCCGTACTGGTTGACCTCCGGCGAAAGGAAGTGGCTGCCCTTCCGGAAGGAGTCCGCGAATCCGCGCTGGTCGTCGCCGAGGAGCCGGTCGTCGGCCTTCTCCGCGGAATCCGGCGTGTCCGGGGCATCCGCCGGGGGCGTGGCGGCCGGGGCGGGGCTGTCCGGCGCGTCGCTCATCGGGGCCTCCGGTCCTCGCCGCCGAAGTAGAGCGGTGCGGTGAACGTGCCCTGGCCGACGGCCATCGAGTTGTCCCCGTGGGTGACGGCCGAAGCCTGGGGTGCGGGCTCCGGGGCGGGCGCCGGTTCCGGCGGTACCGAGTGGCCCGGAACCCTGATCCAGCACCCGGTTTCGCCCTCGGGCCGCCGGTAGGACTCCGGGAACACCAGGCGGCCACCCCGCGTCACCACCACCTCGTGGACCCGCTCGGAGACGACGACCACGAGCCGCCCCCGGCCGGTGGCGGCCAGCAGGCGCGCGGCCGGCTCGGCGCCGGCCAGTTCCGCCGCCTCGGCGCGGGCGGCCGCCGGGTCCGGGGCCAGTGCAATGCCGACGGCCACGCGGGCCTGGGGGAACTTCGCGGCCGCGGCCGTGCGCACCGCCTCGATCCACCGGCCGGCGAGTGCCGTGCCCGCGAGCGCGGCCGGCACCCGGAACGTCAGGTCCTCGCTGTCCGGTGCGGTCACCCCGGCGGCTTCGAAGGCCGGCCGGACGACCTGCTCGACGAAGCCGGGCGGCGGCGCGGTCGCCCCGGCGAACCGCAGGCCCACGGCCAGCGTCTCGAGGCAGGCGCCGACCCGCTCGGCCGCGATGCCGGGCACGTGCACCCACGCCGTGGCGTAAAAGTCTTTCGCCGGCTCCGCGACTTCGACGCGCGTGAAGTCCTCCGCGCCCAGCGACGTGTGGCGGTGCCGGACCGAGCCGTCGAAGATCGGTTCGGACACGGCGAAGACCAGGTTCGCCTCGGGGAACACCTCCAGGGCCGCCCGGACGGCGTGCGCGTCGCGCAGCCGGCAGACGTGGACCGGCGCGGCGCCGGCGAACCCGAGGTCGGCCGGGACCGTGACACCGTGGTGGACCGCCACCCGCAGCCGCAGCCGGGCCTGCGGCTGCCGGTCGTGGTTGTGCCGGCCGAGCCACTCGTGCAACGCCCGGACGAACGGGCCGGCCACCTTCGGTTCGGCGCCTTCGTCCGCGATGACGGCGAACAACCCGTCGCCCGCCTCCTGCCGCTGCCACCGGTCCGGATCGAGCCCGCTGCGCACCGCCGCGTCCCGCAGGGCTTCCGCGAGCGCGCCCTGGAGCTCGTGCTGCTGCCGGTCGTCGCGGGTCCCGTACCGCCAGGCGTCGACCGCGAGCAGCAGCGTCCGGGAGAACTGGCTGGCGTCCGTCACGGTGGCCTCCGGTGATCGACTGCGCGAATCTCCTAACTCTGAGCCACGTCCGCGCCGCCGACCCCGTACAGGTACGGGTTCTGGTCGGCCAGCCTGCTGAATCGGAGCAACGCGCCGAGGTCGTCGACGACGATCCGTCGGTATTCGCTGCGCAGGACACCCAGACGGTGGAGGCGCTGGGTGGTCTTCTCGAACGTGCTCAGCGCGACCCCGGTGAGGGAGGCGATCTCGGCCTGGGTGAGGGAAAGGTCGAGGATCCAGCCGTGGTCGGTGCGGCGGCCGTGGCGCCGGACGATCTCGGCCAGCACGCGGCCGACCCGCATCGGTGCCGGGCAGCTGAGGATTTCGGCGCGGCGGCTGTTCGCCCAGTGCAGCCGGGTGCTCAGCGAACTGGCCACCGCCCGCCAGACGTCGGGATGGCGGTCGAGGAACTCGGTGAACTGCGCCTTGCCGACGAGCTTCGCCTGGACCGGCGTGCAGGTCTGCACGTTGGCCGACCGCCGCCGCTGTTCGAACACCGACATCTCGCCGAGGATGTCGCCCGGGCCGCGCAGCGCGAGCAGGACCGGGCGGCCGAACTCCGTGTCGACGACGACCTTGAGCGCGCCGGCCAGCGGGATCACCACGTGGTGGCTCGGCTCGCCCTGCCGGAGCACCGTCTGCCGGGGGCCGTACGTCACCGGGGTCCCGAGGTCCAGCAGCGCGTCCGCGGTGCGCGGGCCGAGCAGCCCGAGCACCGAGTCCGGCGGCCAATGTCGTTGGTTCAGCGCTACCCCCGTGGTCCGGACGCTGCTGTCGCGGCGCGTGCGTGGGCTGTTACGCCAGGGAAGCCCGGACCGGCGCCGGCGAACCCGTCATCCGATGGGGTGCGGGCACCCGGATCGCGGAAAACTGGGACCGGGAGAGGGGAGACGGCGATGAGCCCGAAAGCGGTGAAACGCGTGCCCGCACCGGATTCCGGGCCGGCGCGGGAGCTCGATACCGCGCTGAGCACCGTGACGTCGTTCCAGGGCGCGGTCCAGCACGCGGACGACAAGGTGCGCACGGTGGTCGCGGTGCAGAGCACGATCACCGCGCTCGTCGCCGCGCAGCTGGCCTTCCTGCCGGCGCTCCAGCCGGCCGCGGGGCTGCGGACGGCCGTGTTCGCGATCTTGGCCTGCTTCGTCGCCGGGTACGGCTATTCGGCGTACCAGCTGGTCCAGGCCCTGCGGCCGCGGACGGAACGCCTCGCCGTGCCCAACCGGTTCGCCTTCCCGACCGTCGCGGGCGGCACCGGCCCGCCCGCGCGCGTCCCGGTGCACCGGCAGTGCGCCGAAGCGCACCAGCTGTCGAGGCTGCTGGCGGACCTGGCGATGGTCAAGTACCGCCACGTCCGCCGGGCCTTGGCCGGCACCGGCGTGCTGTTCCTCTGCGGCCCGCTGCTGCTCGTGGTCACCGCCCTCGCGTGAGGTCAGCCGTCGGCGACGGACTCCAGGCGGGCGCGGTCCACCACGGTGATCCGCCGGTAGCCGGTGCCGACGATGCCGGCGTGCCGGAACCCGGCGAGCGCGCGGTGGACCGTCGGTTCGGCGGCGCCGACCAGCGCGGCGAGCTCCGGCTGGGTCAGGTCCACGCCGATCTCGACCCCGGCGCGGCCCGGCGTCCCGTACGCCGCCGCGAGCTCCAGGAGCACGCGCGCCAGCCGGATCCGCACCTCGCGGCTGCCGAAGTCGACGCGCCGCCGGGTCGCCCAGCGCAGCTTGCCGGCCACGCTGCTGCCGACCGCGAGCGCCACGTCGGCGTGCCCGGCGAGGAACCGGTGGAACTCGGGCTGGGTGACGAGCCGGGCGCCGACCCGGCCGGCGCAGGTGACCGTCGCGACCCGGGGCTGCCCGTCCATGCTCGCGAGCTCGCCGATCAGCTCGCCCGCGGCCCGGATGGCGAGCAGCGCCAGGTGCCCTTCGGGCGTCGTGGCCGTCACCTTGACGAATCCGGTCACGAGCACGAACGCGTGCGCGGTCGTTTCGCCTTCCCGCAGCAGCACTTTGCCCGGGGCATACTCCCGGAGGGTGCCCAGGCCGAGCAGACCGGTCCTCGACGTCTCGGACAGCTTCGCCAGGAAGCTGCCCGGGGGAAAGTCCCCGGTCAGGCTGCTCACGGCCGTCCTCCCTCACCCGCCGTGCATGCTAGGCGACCGGCCCGGCGCGGACCAAGGGCCGCGCGTGCCGTGACCGGCCTTTGTCCCGTTGATGTCCAGCCGATCGTCGGGCCGGCCGCGGGTTAGGGTGGCCCGCGTGCGGAGACTGGTGTTGATCGGTGCGGTCCTGTCCCTGCTCCTCCTTCCCGGCGTCGCTTCGGCTTCGCTGGTCGTGGAAGGCGACACCGACGATCCGGTGACCGCCGCGCCCGCCGTCTCGCGGCCGGACACCCCGCACTGCACCGTCACGCTCGCCGACGCCTTCCGCTCCAACGCCGCCGACGGCAGCCCGCGGTTCTACGAGGGCACGCTGACTCCGCCGAAGGCCTGCCCCGGGCCGTGGGCGAAGGTCGTGATGGACCAGACCGTGACGGTGAGCGGGCGGCAGTACGACCGGATCGGCGACCTGCGGATCGGCGCCACCGAGGTCTGGTGGGGGACCACCGAGGAGCCCAGCGGTGAGGGCCACCGCCCGATCACCTACCACTTCACCAAGGACCTCACGCCCTACAGCGCGCTGCTGCGCACCCCGCAGCCGTTCCACGGCGGCATCGAAAACTACAACTCGGCGATCTACACCGGCGTCTACGCCCAGACCGTGACGCTCACCTACTACCAGGCCGACCGCAAGCACCCGGCGGCCGCGGCGCCCGACCACGTCGCCGGGTTCGGCCACGCCGACGCGACCCCGGCCGCGCCCACCGTGCACTTCACCGCGCAGGGCCTGCCGCGCAACATCACCCGCGCCTACCTCGAGGTCACCCTCGAAGGCCACGCCTGCGACGAGCAGTGGTTCGACGACGTCCCCGACGCCGTCTCGGCGAAGTACCCGGCGGCCGGCCTGTGCGGGAAGGGCCCGTACCGCGAGGCGAACTTCGCGATCGACGGCGTTCCCGCCGGGAGCGCGTTCACGTTCCCGCACATCTACTCCGGCGGGATCGTGCCGCAGCTGTGGCGGCCGGTCGTCGCGATCGACACCTTCAGCCTGCACGCCGAAACCTACGACGTCACGCCCTTCGCGGGCCGGCTCGTCGACGGCGGTACCCATGACCTCTCCTTCTCCTTCCCGGACATCGGCGGCGAATTCACCGTCGTCCCGACGCTACTGCTCTCCACCGACAAAAACGCCGCGCGGACGTCCGGCGCCCTGACTCAGCACGACGTCGCGACCGCGCCGGCCAGGCAAACGACGGTGCAGGACATCCCCGATGGGGTGAATGTGACCGTGACCGCGAAGCGCCACGACGTCACGGCGGGCTACGTCGACACCTCGGCCGGCCGCGTGTACACCCGCGTCGAGCGCACCCGCGACTACCGCAACAGCGACGACGTCACCGGCGGCGGTTTCACCCAGCACGTCGTGCAGGCCGACGCCGGGCAGCAGACGTCGGTGTCCACAGTGGACGGCCGGGTGCGGTCGGCGGACCGGCACACCTGGTCCTACCCCCTGACGACCGACGCGACGGCGAACATCACCGACGACCAGAACCTGCGGATCACCGGTTCGGTGGACATGACGAAGACCCTCGCCGACTTCACCGGCGACGGCCGCGGCTGGCGCCCGGTGGGCGCGTCGCGGGAGTGGCTGGCCTCCTCCGGTGTGCTGGCCCGCACGAACGGCGTCAACACCGAAGCCGACGGCCGCTCGAAGACGCTCTTCACCGGCACCGACGACCGCGGCCGGCCGTACTTCCATTACCTCGCCACTGAACACGGGCTGATCACCGAGAACCGCGAGCTGCCGCCGAGCCGCTAGGGTCGGGTCCGTGACCGAACCCGCCTTCGTGACCGAGACCCGGACCGCCTACGACACCGTCGCCGACTCGTACGCCGAGCAGCTGCGGGATCTGCTGGACGACAGCCCGTGGGACCGGGCGATGCTGGGCACCTTCGCCGAGCTGGTCGGGAAGAGCGGCCGGGTCGGCGATCTCGGCTGCGGCCCGGGCCGGCTGACGGGGTACCTGGCCTCGCTCGGGCTGGACGTGTTCGGCGTCGACCTCTCGCCCGGCATGGTCGACGCGGCCCGCCGGGCGCACCCGGGACTGCGCTTCGAGGTCGGTTCGCTGGCCGCCCTGGACCTGGCCGACGGGAGCCTGGCGGGTGCGGTGGCGTGGTACTCGCTGATCCACACCCCGCCGGAAGGACTGGCGCCGGTGGTCGCGGAGCTGGCGCGGGTGCTGGCGCCGGGCGGGCGGCTGCTGACCGGGTTCCACGTCGGCGACGAGCGCCGCCACATCGTCCACGGCTACGGGCACGACATCTCCCTGGACGCCTACCGGCTGCAGCCGGACTTCGTGGCCGGGCTGTGCGCCACGGCCGGGCTGGTCGTGGAAGCCCGGCTGGTCCGGGAGCCGCAGCCGCCGTACGAGAAGGTGCCGCAGGCCTGCCTGCTGGCCCGCAAGCCGGGGTGAACCCCGTCTCGCTTCCCGTCACCCGATCGGGCTAGTGCGGTACTGTCGGTCCCATGGGGAGTCTCCGCTCACGGGTCCTGGGCTGGGTCGGGCGACGGTACCTCGCCCGGCAGTCGAAAAAGGGCTTCGACCTTGAAAAGATGTCGGCCATCCTGCCCGATTCGGCGCTGCTGCCGCTGAAGCGGGATGGCCTCGACCCGGTGCCGGCGATGGCCGAGAAGCGCCGCGAAGCGCCGATCGGCAAGCTCGACCTGCCGTTCGGGATGAACGCCTGGCTCGTCACCGGGTACGACGAGGCCAAGGCCGTGCTCGGCAAGGCGACGGGGTTCTCCAGTGACTTCGGCAACCTGGTCGGCAACGCGGGCGTGACGGCCGACCAGAACCCGGGCGGCCTCGGGTTCGCGGACCCGCCGGTGCACACGCGGCTGCGCAAGCTGCTCACGCCGGAGTTCACCATGCGCCGGCTGAGCCGCCTGGCCCCGCGCATCGACGAGATCGTCGCCGGCCAGCTCGACGCGATGGCCGCCACCGACGGCCCGGTCGACCTGTGGCAGGCGTTCGCGCTGCCGATCCCGTCGCTGACCATCTGCGAGCTGCTCGGCGTGTCCTATGAGGACCGCGAGGACTTCCAGCGGCTCAGCACCGCGCGCTTCGACCTCTTCGGCGGCGCGGGCGCTTCGCTCGGCGCGATGTCGGAATCGCTGACGTACCTGCTGGACATCGTCAAGAAGCAGCGCGAAGAGCCCGGCGACGGCCTGCTCGGCATGCTCATCAAGGAGCACGGCGACGAGATCGACGACCGCGAGCTGGCCGGCCTGGCCGACGGCGTGCTCACCGGCGGCCTGGAGACGACGGCGAGCATGCTGGCCCTGGGCGCGCTGGTGCTGCTGCGCGACGAGAAGGCGATGGACGCCGTCCGCGGCGACGACGAGGCGGTGCACCGGTTCGTCGAGGAACTGCTGCGCTACCTGACGGTGGTGCAGATGGCGTTCCCGCGGTTCGCCAAGGAGGACATGGAGATCGGCGGCGTCCGCATCGCCGAGGGCGACATCGTGCTGGTGTCGCTGTCGGCCGCGGACCGCGACCCGAAGCTGGGCGAGGACATGGAGGTGTTCGACGCCACCCGCGAGCCGACGTCCCACCTGGCGTTCAGCTACGGCATCCACCGCTGCATCGGCGCGGAACTGGCCCGGATGGAGCTGCGCACGGCGTACCCGGCACTGATCCGCCGCTTCCCGAACCTGCGCCTCGCGGTGCCGGAGGAGGAACTGTCGTTCCGCAAGGTGTCCATTGTGTACGGTCTGGACGAGCTGCCGGTCCTGGCGGACTGACGGCGGCGTCCGTCCTCTGTGGATTCTCAGCGCACCCCGCGCGGCCGGAACTGGATGCTGATCCGCGGCCCGGCCGCCCGGTTCGTCTTGGGAATCGCGTGTTCCCACGTGCGCTGGCACGAGCCGCCCATGACGATCAGGTCGCCGTGGCCGAGGGCGTAGCGGCAGGACTCGCCGCCGTCGCGGGGGCGCAGGGCCAGCTGCCGGGCCGCGCCGACCGAGAGGATCGCGACCATCGTGTCCTCGCTGCTGCCGCGGCCGAGGGTGTCGCCGTGCCACGCGACGCTGTCGCGGCCGTCGCGGTAGTAGCACAGGCCCGCGGTGCGGAACGGCTCGCCGAGCTCGCCGGCGTAGTGCTCGCTCAGCGCGTCACGGGCCTCCGCCAGCACGGGGTGGGGGAGGGGCGCCGCTTCGCGGTAGAAGCACAGCAGTCGCGGGACGTCGACGAGGCGGTCGTACATCCGGCGCCGCTCCGCCTGCCACGGGACGCCGGTGACGAGGTCGGTGAACACCTCGTCGGCGCCGTCGAGCCAGCCGGGCTGGACGTCGATCCAGGCGCCGGAGCCGAGTTCGGTCCGCCGCGGCGCCAGTGCGTGCAGCCTGACGGGACCGGATTCGCCGAATAGCGAGGCCTGGAGAGCCGGGGTCGTCATGGGTCCGACCGTACACGATGTTCGAACAGATGTTCTACGTGAAACATCGGCCGGACCCGGCGCCGATCAGCGCACGACGTCGTAGACCAGCTTCTGGATCCCGTTTCCGTAGGACTCGCTCTCGACGAGCTTCAGGTTCTGCTTGTCCTTGTCGGTCTCGCTGAACAGCCGCTTGCCCGCGCCGAGCAGGACCGGGAAGACCAGCAGGTGGTAGCGGTCGATCAGGCCGGCGTCGGCCAAAGCGCGGTTGAGGGTGGCGCTGCCGTTGACGATGATCGGGCCGCCCTCGGTCTCCTTCAGCGCGGCGACCTCGTCCAGCGAACACAGGATCGTCGTCTCGCCCCAGTTGTCCACCAGGTCCGCCTCGGTGAGGGTGGTCGACACGACGTACTTCGGCATCGCGTTGTAGCCGGCGAACTCGACGGTCATGCCCGGCCAGACCGGCGCGAACGCCTCGTAGCTGACCCGGCCCAGCAGCAGCGCGGTGGCTTCGTCCTGCTCGGAGCCCTTGATCGCGTAGGCGGCCGGCTCGAAGTCGACGTCCTTGAACGTCCAGCCCGCGTTCCGGTAGCCCGGCTCCCCGCCGGGGGCTTCGACGACGCCGTCGAGCGAGACGAACGAGGTGGAGATCAGGGTGCGCATGGGGTGCTCCTCGGTGGTCGATCTTGCTTCTGCAAGTCTGTCGAACGGGCCGGGCCGGATTCGACAGCGGGCCGGAAGAAAACTTCCGACGTACCCCGTGGGCGGGACGTGGGTCTTGCCCGGGGTGGTCCGGGCTCGTACAGTCACTCCCACGCCGGGTAGAGGTCTGGACCTTTGACCGAGCCACCGCCGCCTCGAGTGACACAGGAGGTTGACGGTGCGCAGACTTCACGGTGCGGGCGTGGCCGCGGCGGTCGCGGCGGGACTCGCGATCCTCGCCCCGGCGGCGGACGCCCAGGTCGGGACCGGTCCGTGGACCGCGGACTCGCCGGGCTACACCGAGCAGGAACGCGGGTGCGGCCAGGCGTCCGGGCTGACGTTCCAGCTCACCTGCTCGACGGGCAGCGGCGACCAGCGCGCGGAACGCCGCTACACCACCTACACCGGCGGCACCCACCAGTTCGAGGGCTCCTTCAAGATCACCAGCATGTCCGGCACCCGGATCAGCCTCAAGCAGACGTTCCGGGACGGCTCGAACGCCGGCCCGTACTTCCTGCTGGCGGTCGAGAAGGGCGGCCGGATGTACGCGGTGGAGGGCGGGGCGACGCTCGGCAGCGGCGCCACGGTCGGCACGTCGGTGCGGGTCAACACGATCAACCAGGTCGGCAGCTCGCACAAGGTGTACCTGAACGGGTCGCTCAAGCAGACGATTTCGAGTCCCGGCGGCAGCTACTACGACAAGTTCGGCACCTACCGCACCGCGAGCGGCGCCGGGCCGATCACCGTGCAGTGGAGCGGCGTCAAGTTCTGGCACAAGTGAGTCCGCGGTGGCGCCCCCGGTTCACGCCGGGGGCGCCGCCCAGGCGTCGAGGTCGTCCCAGGCCGTCAGGCGCCGCCCGCTGGTGAAGCGGCGGTGCGCGCCGGTCAGCGGGTCGTCGAAGTCGAGCACCTTGGCCAGCAGCTGCAGCGGTTTCGTGAAGTCGCCCAACGGCTTTTCGTGCAGCTGCGGGTAGAAGTCGTCGCCGAGGATCGGGACGCCGAGGCCGCTCAGGTGCACGCGCAGCTGGTGGGTCCGCCCGGTCGACGGCGCCAGCCGGTACCGGCCGAGCCCGGCGCGGTGCTCGAGCAGCTCGACGTAGGTCTCGGCGTTCGGCTCGCCCGGCACCTCCTGGGCGGCCAGCACCCCGCGTTCCTTGACGATCCGGCTCCGGACCGTCCTCGGCAGCGCCAGTTCCGGGTCGTACGGCGCGATCGCCTCGTACTCCTTGTGCACCCGGCGGTCGCGGAAGAGGGTCTGGTACCTGCCGCGCAGCTCGGGCGTGATCACGAACATCACCAGGCCCGCGGTGACGCGGTCGAGCCGGTGCGCGGGGGACAGCTGCGGCAGGTCGAGGTCCCGGCGCAGCCGCACGAGCGCGGTTTCGAGGATGTGCTGCCCGCGCGGGATGGTGGCCAGGAAGTGCGGCTTGTCGACGACCAGCAGGTGCTCGTCGCGGTGCACGACATCGATCGCGAACGGCACCGGCACCTCGTCCGGCAGGTCGCGGTGGAACCAGATGAACGAGCCGGGCGCGTACGGCGTGTCGACGCCGAGCGGGCCGTCGGTGCCGTGGATGCGTTCTTCGCGCAGCATCTCTTCGATGCGGTCCGGCGCCACGCGCGGCAGCCGGTCGACGAGGTGCGCCAGCAGCGTCGGCCACTCGCCGTCGGGCAGTTTCAGCCGGGCGGGGTCCAGCCCGTGGCGGGGCGGGATCGGCGGGCGGAGCTTGCGTCTCATCGTCCCCCGACTGTAGCTAACCCTCCGACGGCGTCCGGTAGCGCGCGAGGTACCGGGCGGTCGCCTCGGCGTTCTTCGCCTCCGCGGCCTCGGCGCGGAGGCGGCGGCCGGTGTGGTGCGGGAAGCCCTGCCGGCCGAGCCGGTGCTCGACGCTCTCCTCCATGTACGCGCACGAGTAGAAGTACGCGACGAGCGCGGCCATGAGGACCAGCGAAAGCCGCAGCCAGATCGAACCGGGCAGCAGCAGCCACACGGCGCACAGCGGCACGATGCCGATCGACCGCTGGAGCACGAACCGCGCCCGCCAGTGCTTCGACGTCGCGTCGTGCAGCGCCCAGTCGTTGAAGCGCTCGGGAAGCCGGACGCCCACGGCGTAACCGAACCAGCGGAGCACACTCGGTCGTTCCATGACAGTGATAGTACACTAATACTTAGTGCACTAACTATTAGCGGCGACACAGTAGGATCGGGACATGATCGACCTGGGTGAGGACCCCCTGAAGCTGGACCGGCAGGTGTGCTTCGCGCTGTCGGTGGCTTCGCGCAGCGTGATCGCGATCTACCGGCCGCTGCTCGAACCGCACGGCCTGACCCACCCGCAGTACCTGGTGATGCTGGCCCTGTGGGAGCAGTCGCCCCGTTCGGTGAAGGAGCTCGGCGAGGCCCTGCGTCACGAGCCGGCGACGCTGTCACCGCTGCTCAAGCGCCTGGAGGCGCTCGGGTACGTCACGCGCAGCCGCAGCCGCGCGGACGAGCGCCGGCTGACGGTCGAGCTGACCGCGCCCGGCCGGGCGTTGCGGGCGGAGGCGGAGAAGATCCCGTACAAGGTGGTGGAGACGCTCGGTATGGAGGTGGCGGAGCTGGAAGCCCTGCACCGCGTCCTGAGCCGCGTCATCGCCGCGACGGCCTGAGGAATTCCCGGCCGCCCGGCGCGTTGCTCCCGGAGAGAGCCTTCCGGGAGGAACCGTGGTGAAGATCAGGTTGGGTGTCGCCCCCGCGGCGGGCACCGGGCCGGCCGAGTTCGGCGGCCTCGCGCAGCGGCTGGAGGAGGCCGGCGTCGACTCGCTGTGGCTGTCCGAGCTGGTCTACTCACCCGAGGTCGACCCGATGATCGGCATGGCGCACGCGCTGGCCCGGACGTCGAAGCTCAAGGTCGGCACCGGCGTGGCGATCCTGCCGGGCCGCCACCCCGTCCTGGTGGCCAAGCAGCTGCTCACCCTGGCCGGCCTCGCGCCCAAGCGGGTCCTGCCGGTGTTCGGGCTGCGCCCGGCCCGCGCCGCGGAAAACGACCTGTTCCCGGTGCCGCCGGGCCGCCGCGCCGCGGTGTTCGACGAGTCGCTCGTGCTGCTGCGGCGGCTGCTCGAAGAGGACGAAGTGTCCTTCCACGGCGAGTTCTTCGACGTCGACGGCGTCCGCCTCGGCCCGCGCCCGGCCAAGCGCCTCGACGTCTGGCTGGGCGGCTCGGCCCCGGCGGCTCTGCGCCGGACGGGCCGGCTCGCGGACGGCTGGCTGGGCAGCTTCCACACGCCCGCCCAGGCGCGGGCGGCCCGCATCGCCATCCAGGAAGCCGCTGCGGACGCGGGCCGCGAGATCGAAGAGGACCACTTCGGCCTCAGCCTGGCGGTGGCCGACCGCGGCGTCCCGGACGAGCTCGCGGCGATCGCGGCCCGCCGCAGCCCCGGCGTGCCGCTGACGGACCTGGTCGCGACGAGCTGGCCCGAGGCCCGGCGGCTGGTGGAGCAGCACATCGAGGCCGGGCTGTCGAAGTTCGTCATCCGCCCGTCGCACGGCGATTTCGCGGGCTTCCTGGAGCGGTTCCAGGCGGAACTGGTGCCGTTGCAGAACTAGCCGTGGTTGAGGTTGCCGTGCACGTGGCCGACCTGGATCGCGGTCCCGCCGTGCATGTCGTGGATGACGTTGTGGGTGCCGGCCGGCTCCGGCACCGGTTCGATCGCCGCCTTGGCCGCGGCCAGCTCTTCGGCGTAGTCGCCGGCCCCGTACCGCAGCAGGTCCCCGCTGGGGTTCGGGATGTAGAGGTAGACGGTCCCGCGGTACTCCTTGACCGAGACGTCCGCCGGCACCACCTTCGTCGCCGGGAGGGTGGCGTATTCGCTGGCGAGCACGTCTTCGAAGACCCGCTGCGACAACGCGACGGCGAGGAAGGTCTGGTCCGGATCCGACCGCTCCAGCACGGCCCGCACCGGGCCGGCATCGAGCAGCCGGTGAGTGGTGATGACGGCACTCCCGACCGCGGCGGCCGAACTGGTGCCCGGAGCCGGTTCGAGCACGGGCCCGACGTTCAGGCTGGCCCGCATCCGCAACCGCACGGACCGCCCCCCGGCCCGCAACCGCGCATCCCGCGCAGCCAGCACGACCTGCAGCTCATCGAAGAACCGGCTGACGACGGCGGGCAGGAACCGCGGGTCGAAGCCGAGGCCGTAACCGTCACCGGTGCCGTGCGGGAAGAGGGCGGTTTCCCAGACCTCACCGAGCCCGGCACGTTCGAAAGCGAGGCCGAGCACATCCGGAATGGCCTCGGAAACGGTGGCCTGGACAGCATCGGCGTTGCTGCCGAACCCCTTGGTGTCGACAACGAGCAGAGCACGGTACGGCGGGAGTTCGGCGAGCACGGTGGAGCCTTCCTGATCGCGGCCGTGGCCACCCGATTCTGACGGACGGGGTGCGTCACCGGCACGACCGGGACACGATCTCCGGCACCGGCGCCGGAGAGAGCGGGGCGGTTCGCGAAGGTTCGCTCAGGCCGAGCAGTTCGTACATCACCTTCCGCAGGATCGTCGCGGCTTCCCCCGGCCGAGAGGTCAGCAGGCCGGCGATGCGGGCACCGAGGCCGCGGCTCTGCGCGCCGGCCGCCGCATCGAGCTGGGGGAGGAGGGGGCGCGTGACGTCCCACAGCGGGGCGCGCTCGGCCAGGACGGCGGAGGGGCTGCCCGCCAGCATCGGCTGCGGTCCGTGCGGGATCCGCAGGACGGGGGTGCCGAGGCCGGCCGCGAAGGTGCCGACCGACGTGTAGTCGGCCAGCACGTGGTCGGCGGCGGCGACCGCGCCGCGCCAGTCGGTGTGCGGAGCCAGCACGGCGAGCCCGCCTTCGACGCCTTCGGAGAGCCAGCCGAGCACCTGGCCGGTGCCGTGTTGCGACCAGATCTGCGGGTGCAGGGAGGCGACGACCCGGAACCGGTCGCGCGGCGCGGCGGCCACGACCTGCCGGAAGAGCTCGGGATTGCTGCCGAACCCCGACCGGGGCGACCAGGTCGAGGTGACCAGCAGGATTTCGCGGTCGTCGGTGACGCCGAGGGCACGCCGGTGCCGGTCCCGGTGTTGCCCGGTGGCGACGAGCCGGTCGAAGGCGATGTCCCCGGTGACGACGGCGTGCGGGACGGCCTCCGGGCAGAACCGGGCGAGGAGGTCCCGCTCGCGTTCGTGGGCGAGCGCGATCCGGTCGGGCCGGACCCGGCCGTCCCGCACCAGCTGCTCGGGGTGGAGGCCGGTGACGAGGCCGTCGTCCGTGGCCGTGCGCCAGGGGCGGTACTGCCCGAGGCCGCCACCGTGGGCGACCATGAGCGCCGGGCCCCGCACGTCCCCGAGACCGCGGGAACTCGCGGCGAGCACCAGCCCGTGGGTGTCCCGGCGGGCTTGCCGCATCGACAGGAGCACCTCGCCGCGGGCGCGGATGCGTTCGGCGGTGTCGGGCCGGTCCTCCCCGTCGTCCGGAACGGCGTAGACCCGTTGCGTCCGGTGGTCGGTCTCGATGAGGCGGACGAGGTCTTCGAGCCTGGTGAGCGCCACGACGTGCGGGGCGAGGACGAGGACGGACGCGCCGATCCGGGTCGCCCAGTTCTCCGTGGCCAGCGCTCAGAACTCCAGCTGCTCGGTCTTCCGCGGCATCAGCAACAACGCCCCCACGGACAGAACGGCCACCGCCAACAACCCCAGAAACACATAGTGCGTCGCATCCGCCAGCGCACCCCGCACGTACACCGCAGCAGGCGAGTCCGCGTGCCCGCCCAGCACCAGGCTCGTCGCATCCACCGAAGGCGGCAGCGGACCCACCCCCGCAGGCGGCGAAGCGAACCGCGAAGCCAACGTCGCGTTCGCGATCGCCCCGAACACAGCCGCCCCCACCGCGCTCCCCAGCGACCGGCTGAACAAGTTCGTCGCCGTCACCACTCCGCGCCGGTCCCAGCCCACCACCGACTGGATCGCCACCAACGTCGGGCTCGCCGCCAACCCCAGCCCCACCCCGAGCACGAACGCCGCGAACGCCGCCGCCCACAGCGACGAACCCGCGCCGAGCAGAGCCACCAGCACCCCGCCCAGGATGATGAACACGCTGCCGATCAACGCCGTGTCGCGGAAACCTATGCGCAAATAGATCTTGCCCGCCAATGACGCCGAAATCGGCCAGCCCACCGTCAGCGCCGCCACCGCGAAGCCCGCCACCAGCGCTCCCGCGCCCAGCACCCCCTGTGCATACGTCGGCAGGTACGACGTCAGGCCCATCAGGACCGCGCCCACCACCAGCGCCACCAGGTTGCCGCCCACCAGGACGCGGCGGGTGAACACCCACAGTGGCAGCACCGGCTCCGCCGCGCGCTTCTCCACCAGCACGAACGCCACCAGCAGCGCCGCGCCCGCCACGAAGATCGCCACGCTCGGCACCGAACCCCACGCCCACGCCACGCCGCCTTCGAGGAGGCCGAGGATCACCAGGGAACAGCCGATCGTCAGCAGGGCCGCGCCCAGGTAGTCGACCTTGTGCGGCTTGCGCTCCACGCGTTCGCTGAAGTTGCGGTGCAGCATCAGCGCCGCGATCGCGCCCAGCGGCAGGTTGATGAAGAAGATCCAGCGCCAGTCCAGGTACTCGGCGAACAGGCCGCCGAGCGTCGGGCCGACCACCGAGGCCGCGCCCCACACGCTGGCCACGTAACCCTGCACCCGCGCGCGCTCCTCCACCGTGTAGAGGTCGCCGATCACCGTCATCGACATCGGCTGGATCGCACCCGCGCCGATGCCCTGCACCGCGCGGGCCGCGATCAGCACCGGCATGCTCCACGCGGCTCCGCACAGCACCGAGCCGACCAGGAACGCCGCGATGCCGAAGAACATCACCGGGCGGCGGCCGAGGACGTCGGCGAACTTGCCGTAGAGCGGCACCGTCACGGCCTGGGTGAGCAGGTAGATCGAGAACAGCCACGGGAACTGCGCGAACCCGCCCAGGTCCTGCACCACCGACGGCACCGCGGTCGCGATGATCGTGCTGTCCAGCGCGACCAGCGCCGTGCTGAGCATGACCGCGATCAGGACCGGGCCGCGGTCCGACCGGAAACCGACCCCTCTCGCGGTGGCGGACGTCGTCATCGGCGGGGTGCTCCTCGGGACCGTCATGACCGGAGTCAACTGCTTTGCAGTCCTAAGCATTCCAGCCCGGCGGCGCCGGTCCCAGCGAATTTCCGCCTCCGGTGCCGGAAGATGGGCAGGATGAGCGACTGGATCCGGCCGATCAGGCGGGGCTGGGTGGTCCGCGACGCGGTCCCCGGCCCCGACGTCGACGAGTTCGCCGAGCCCGACCGCGTGGTCGCCGCGCTGGCCGCGCCCGGTGCCGCGGACAGCCTGCTGGCCGTGCAGCACCCCGCCCGCACGCCCGCGGCCCTGGCCCGCGGCCTCGACCTGGCGGCCGCCGTCCCGGTCGCCCGCGCCGTGCTCGAACGGCTGCGCCGGCGGTTCTACCGGCCGGTGCACGACATCGTCGCGCCCTACCGCGTGGAAGGGCCGGACGGCGTGGCCCTCGGCCTGCTCTGCCTGGTCGACCCGGCGGCGGTGACCGACGACGGCGCCGCGCGCGTGCGCCACACCGAGGACGTCTACCCCGACGTCGTCGCCGAACGGGCCGCCGTCCTCGCCGGGCTGGGCTGCGCGACCAGCGCGGCCCTGCTCGTCCCGGCGGCCGGCGGCCGGGCGCTGACCGAGCAGGTCGAGCAGGCGTGCGCCGGGCTCGGGCTGCCCGATCTGTCCACTTCGGACGCGGCGGGCCGTCGCCACGACCTGTGGCTGGTGCCCGCCGGGCCGCTGCAGAGCCGGCTGCTGGCCGCGGTCGCGGACGCGGACCTGCTGGTCGCCGACGGCAACCACCGCGTGGCCGCCGCCGCGGCCGCCGGGCACAGCGCGCTGCTGGCCCTGGTCACGGCCGGGCCCGCGCTGAAGATCGGCGCGATCCACCGCGTCCTCACCGGCACCGGCCTCGGCCCGGAAGACCTGGTGTCGCGCTGGTGCGCGGCCGGCCTGGACGTCCGCTACGACGAGCACGCCGTACCGGTCACCGGCGAGGCCGTCGTGCGCGCCGGTCCGGCCGTGCTGCGGGTGCCGCTGCCGGCCCCGGCCGGGCCCGGGCCGGTGATCGACCACGAGCTCGTCGAGCAGGTCCTGTTCGCCCGCGCGCTCGGCATCGACCCCGACGGCCCGTGCGTCCGCCCGCTCCCGGCCGGGCGCCCGCTGCCCCCGGACGCGGACGCGGTGGTCCTGCTGGCCCCGGTGAGCTACGCCGACGTCCTGGCCGTGCACGCGGCCGGCCGCCGGATGCCGCGCAAGGCCACCTACTTCACGCCGAAGCCGCGCAGCGGGCTGGTGCTGGCGGAGCTCTAGCGGGCGTCCCACCAGTTCAGGACGCGGGTGGCGGACAGCGTCAGCCACTTCGACGGCTGCCCGGCCGGGACGTCGACCTCGAACCACACGCGGCCGGGGTCGTCCCTCGCCTGGAGCCACCTGCCGTCCGGTTGCCGCGCCGCGCGGATCAGCTCGATGGCCTCCGCCAGGCGCGGGTCGGGCCGGTCGGCCGCGCGGAAGTACTCGGCCGCGTTCAGCGCCGTGAACCGCCAGCGGACCGGGGCGGAGAACTCGCCCACCCCCGGCACGATCGGCTCGCCGGTCGAGAGCCGCCGCAGGAGGTGGCGCTCCAGCAGGTACTCCTCGCCGCCGCGGCGGGCGGCGCGGGTGGCGGGCGAGCCGCCGGTGGCCGTTTCCCAGGCGAGGAGGCCCTTGAGCGAGTTCAGTGTCGAGTGGACGGACGAGCGCGTCGAGCCCTCGACCCATTCGCAGTTCCAGCCGCCGTCGGGCAGCCGGTGCCCGGCGAACCAGTCCGCGATGCCGGCGACGTCCGCGCCGAGCCACACCCCGTTGGCCAGCGTCCAGGCGTTGATGCAGCAGTCGACCTCGCCGCCCCAGTACGGCAGGTCGTGGTACTCCCAGCGGCAGTGCCGGTCGAGCAGTCCGGCCGTCCCCCGCAGGGCGGCGGCGTCGAGCCCCCATTCGCGCAGGGCGTTCAGCGACCACGTCGTGGCCGTCCACGGCTGGGGTTCGTCGCCGCGGAAGCCCGCGGGGAAGAACGCGCCGCCCGCCCACTGGCCGTCGGCGTCCTGCAGGGCCAGCAGCCGGGCGCCGAACCCTTCGGTGGCGATCCGCGCCCGCGTCGCCTCCCAGACGGCCGGCGGCTCGCCCGCCAGGTCGCGCTCGACCTGCCAGCGCAGGGCCGGGTCGGCGTCGCGCAACCAGGCGAGCACGTCCATCAGGCGCCCGTGACGCCGTCGATGGCTTCCCGCAGGAAGTCGGCGTGGCCGTTGTGGCGGGCGTATTCGTGGATCATGTGCAGCATCACCAGCCGCAGCGAGACGTCCTCGCCCCAGCGCGGCTGGTGGCCCGTGACGTCCAGGGACTCGGCCGCTTCTTCGATCTTGCGCGATTGCCCGACCTCGGCCTCCCACGCCGCGAAGGCTTCCGAGCGCGTCGACGAGCTCGCGTCGTAGGCGGCCTGGTAGTCGCCCTCGGCCGACCACACGAGCGGGACGTCTTCGGCGCCGATCACCCGCCGGAACCAGGTGCGCTCGACCTCGGCCATGTGCCGGACCAGGCCCAGCAGGGACAACGTCGACGGCGGGCTCGAGGCCCGGCGGAGGTCCTCGTCGGACAGTCCGTCGCACTTCATCGCGAGGGTGGCGCGGTGGAAGTCGAGGAAGGTACGCAGCATTTCGCGCTCGCCCCCGGTCAGGGGCGGTGCGGGGCGTTCGGTGGTCACGAGGGAGTGTGTATCACGCCCGGCTGGGTCGTTCTCCCGGAATTGTCGTACCCGTGTTTTAAGCTCGCGCCGTGGACTTGCCCGTCATGCCGCCGGTGCGGCCGATGCTCGCGAAAGCGGTGCACGAAGTACCTCGTGCCCCGGGGCTGCTCTACGAGCCCAAGTGGGACGGCTTCCGCTGCGTCGTGTTCCGCGACGGCGACGAGATCGAGCTCGGCTCCCGCAACGACCGCCCGCTGACCCGCTACTTCCCGGAGCTGGTGGAGCTGCTGGCCGCCGCGTTGCCGCCCCGCTGCGTCGTGGACGGCGAGATCGTGCTGGTCACCCCGTCCGGGCTGGACTTCGAGACGCTGCAGCTGCGGCTGCACCCGGCGGCCTCGCGCGTGCGCAAGCTCGCCGAGGAGACCCCCGCCAGCTTCATCGCCTTCGACCTGCTCGCCCTGGGTGACACCGACCTCACCGAGGAACCGTTCCGCGAGCGGCGAAAACAGCTCGAAAGCGTGCTCGCCACGAGCGCCGAAGGGCTGCAGCGCGTCCACCTGACCCCGCTGAGCGAGGACCCGGCGCAGGCCGAGGACTGGTTCACCCGGTTCGAGGGCGCGGGCTTCGACGGCGTCATGGCCAAGCCGGCCGACCTGCCGTACGAGCAGGACAAGCGGGTCATGCTGAAGGTCAAGCACGAGCGCACGGCCGACTGCGTCGTCACCGGCTTCCGCTGGCACAAGGACGGCGCCGGCGTCGGCTCGCTGCTGCTCGGGCTGTTCGACGACGACGGCGTGCTGCACCACGTCGGCGTGGCCAGCAGCTTCACCAAGGCGCGGCGGGCCGAGCTGGTCGAGGAGCTGGCGCCGCTGCGGGAGAACGCGCTCGAGAACCACCCGTGGCGGTCCTGGGCCGAATACGAGCCCGAACCGGGGCGGCAACCGGGCGTGAACAGCCGGTGGGCCCCGCAGAAGGACCTCTCGTGGGAGCCGCTGCGCCCGGAGTGGGTGGCGGAGGTCCGCTACGAGCACCTGCAGGGTGGCCGGTTCCGGCACGGCGGGCGGCTGGTCCGGTTCCGGCCCGACCGCACACCGGAGTCGTGCACGTACGCCCAGCTCGACGAGGCGCCGCCCGCCGAGCTCGCGAAACTGTTCGGGGAGGCGCGGTGAGCGGGGCGGTCCTGCTCGACGTCGACGGCGTCGAGGTCAAGATCAGCAGTCCGGACAAGGTCTACTTCCCGGAACGCGGGGAGACGAAGCTCGACCTGGTCGAGTACTACCGGGCCGTCGCCGGGCCCCTGCTGGAGCGGCTCGGCGGCCGTCCGCTGCTGCTCGAACGCTATCCGGATGGCGCCGGCGGCAAGAACTGGTACCAGAAACGCGTGCCCAAGGGCGCGCCGCCGTGGCTGACCACCACGGTCGTCTCGACGCCGAACGGCACGACGAGCGACGCGCTGGTGGCGAAGGACCTGGCGCACATCCTGTGGGCGGTGAATCTCGGCTGCCTCGGCTTCCACGTCTGGCCGTACCGCGCGGACACCCCCGAGGTCACCGACGAGCTGCGCGTCGACCTCGACCCCTCGCCCGGGATCGGCTTCGACGAGCTGCGCGAGGCCGCGGTGCTGACCCGGGAGTTCCTGGCCGAGCACGGCATCGAAGGCCACCTGAAGACGTCGGGTTCGCGCGGGCTGCACCTGTACGTGCTGCTCGAGCCGCGCTGGGACGGCTTCCAGGTGCGGGCCGCCGCGGTCGCCCTGGCGCGCGCGCTCGAACGCCGGCACCCGGAGAAGATCACCGCGCAGTGGTGGAAGGAAGAACGCGGCTCGCGCGTGTTCGTCGACTTCAACCAGAACGCCCCGCACAAGACGGTGTTCGGGGCCTGGTGCGTGCGGCCGCGCGTCGGCGGCCAGGTGTCCACCCCGATCGGCTGGGACGAGCTGGACACCGTCGAGCCGGCCGGGCTCACCCTGAGCACGGTGCCGGCGCGGCTCGCCGAGGGCGGCGATCCGTGGGCCGGGGCGGGGGAGCGGCCGCAGTCGATCGAGCCGCTGCTGGCGATGTCCGAACAGGACATGGCGAACGGGCTGATGGACGCGCCGTGGCCGCCGGTGTACCCGAAGATGCCCAACGAGCCGCCACGGGTCGCGCCGAGCCGCGCGAAGAAGGCGTGATCACGGTGGCCCGAGGCGGGGGTGCAGCTGGCTCCACGCGGTGAGCGCGAGCAGGGCGGTCAGCCCGAACACCGTCGCCGACCCGAGCCCACTGGCCAGCGCGCCGGCCAGTGGTGACGCCACGGTCTGGCCCACGCCGAGCCCGGCGAACGACCACGTGATGCCCCGCGCCGGCCGCGTGGGGAACACTCGCGCGGCCCAGAGGATGCACAGGCCGGTCAGCGCCAGGTAGGTGACGCCGAACAGCGCCCCGGACAGCAGCGCGACGGGCACGCCGGGGTGGGGCAGCGCGAGGAGGGCGAGGCCGGCCGCGGAGAGGGTCCACGTCACGAGGTTGACCGTCCGCAGGCCCGCGCGCTCGGCCGCCCGCCCGGCCGCGCCGCCGAGCAGCCCGGCCACGCCGATCGTGGCCCAGCACCAGGTCGCGGCCACCGGGCTCAGGCCGGCTTCGGCGAGCCGGGAAGGGGAGAACGTCCAGTACGGCGCGCTCGTCACGCCGATGAGGACCGAGTTCACCACGAGCGGTACCGCCCCACGGACCGGCCCGGAATCAGGTTCGTCCGCGGGCCCGGCCGGTCGCGGCAACGTCCGCCAGGCGATCCACGTCACCAGCACGCCGAGGGCGGCGAACCCCGACCAGATCACCGGCCAGCCGAGCGCGAGCAGGGGAGTGAACGCCGACGCGGCCAGCCCGAGGCCGGTGCCGGTGTTGGCCCAGGTCTGCGCCCGGGCGCGGGTGCGCTCCGCGACCGTCTCGCCGATCAGCTGGGCGACGCCGGGCGAAACGAGGCCCGCGCCGGCCCCGGCGACGACGATCCCGGCGCCGAACACCGTGACGTGCGGCGCGAGGGCCATCAACCCCAGGCCGAGCGTCGCCGACCCCGCCGCCAGCAGTACGGTGCCGCGCGCCGACCGCGCGGACGTCCTCGGCGCGAGCAGCAGCCCGAGGCCGTACCCGGCCGTGGACAGCCCGCCGAGCACGCCGACGCCGACCGGCGTCAGCCCGAACGTCTCGCTGAACCGCGGCACGAACGGCCCGTAGGCGTAGCGCGCGAACCCGTAGCAGAGGGCGATCACGACCGCGCCGCCCACCGCTGTGGCCTGCCAGCTGTCCGTCTTCGTCCGCGTCACCATTACCTCCACCAAACAGACAGGTCTGTCTGGTGTCAAGCAGTGCTACGATCAGGCCAGGTAGATACCCATACCGATCTGTTCGAAGGGGAAGCGCGGTGGGCCGGACTCGTCCAGGCGACGCGGGTGCGAAGGTGCTCAAGGCCGCGTCGGCGCTCTTCTACCGCGACGGCATCCACGCGGTGGGCGTCGACACGGTGGCGGCCGAGGCCGGGGTGACGAAGGCGGCCCTCTACGGCAACTTCGGGTCCAAGAGCCGGCTCGTCGTCGCGTACCTGCGGGACCGCGACCGGCGGTGGCAGGAGGAGATCGACGCGATCACCATCGCGCACGCCGGTCCGCGGGAACGGGTGCTGGCGGTGTTCGACGCCTACGAAGCCTGGCTCTCGGCCGACGGCTACCGCGGCTGCGCCTTCCTCAACGCGACCTCGGAGTTCCCCGATCCCGCCGACCCGGTCCGCGAAGTGGTCCGCCACCACAAGACCGCGCTGCACGGCTACCTGCGGGCGCAGCTTCAGCGCGCCGAACCGCAGCGTGCCGACGTCCTCGCCGACGAGCTGATGCTCCTGCTGGAGGGCGCCGCGGTCACGTCGGTGGTGGCCCAGAACGCGCAGCCGTTCCGCACGGCGAAGCGGCTCGCGCGGACCCTGCTCTAAACCGGCAGGTCGAGGGCCAGCTGGCCGCGGTCCTCGCCGATGCCGGACAGCGTCGCGACGCACGCCGGGCACGGCGTGATCTCGGACGTGGTCAGGTCCAGGGGCTTCCAGCTGCGGGATTCCCGCTCACCGCAGGCCGAGCGGCGGTAGCGGAGGTCGCCGGAGCGGGTCATCAGGTGGGCCAGGGGGACGTCTTCGGGCAGCACGCCGACCAGGTACCAGCGTGGTGCGCTCACCGCGGTGGTCGTCATGGCCGCCAGTGTCCGCGGGCCGCCCGGGCCCCGAGCGCATTTGCCGGTCTTCGGCGTGGCGGCGGGGCTCAGGCCTCGTCGGGCAGGTAGCGGAGGATGTGCAGCAGGCCGCGCTCGTCGACGGTGTCCGGGTCGTCGGCCAGGCAGCCGTCCAGGTTGGCGAGGACGGCGCCGGTGTCGAGGCCGGCGCCGATCAGCACCAGCTCGGTCCGCCGGGGTGCGCCCGGTGGCCAGGCCGACCGCTCGAGCTGCACGAACCCGCCCACGGTGTGCAGGTGGAACCGCGACTTCGGGCCGGTGGGGCCGAAGTCGGCCTGGCCCTTCATCCGGTAGAGCCCGGCCGGCCGCCGCTCGAGGAACCCGACGAAGGCGCGCGGCGCCAGCGGCTCGTCCGCGGTGAACGTGACCGTCTGGTACTCGGCGTGCAGGTGCTGCGAGTGGTCGTGCTCCTCGCGCAGGTCGTCGAACGTCAGCTGGCCCACCCGCTCGCCGCGGGGTTCGGGATCGAAGAACAGCCGGGGGTCGACGCGGCCGTGCTCGGTGACCAGCAGCGGACGGCCGGGCGCGAGCTCTTCGACGGTCGCGGTGAGCTTCGCGAGCGCCTCGGCGCCCACCCGGTCGGCCTTGTTCAGGACCACGAGGTCGGCCAGCCGCAGGTGGTCGGCCAGCTCGGGGTGGCGTTCGCGGGCGGCGTCGAACTCGGCGGCGTCGACGACCTCGGCCAGCCCGCCGTAGCGGATGTCGGGGTTCTCGCTGGCGATCATCAGCCGGATGAGGTCGCGCGGCTCGGCGATGCCGCTGGCTTCGACGACGATGACGTCGATCCCGGCTTCCGCGTCGGACAGCTTCGCGAGCATCGCGTCCAGCCCGCTGGCGTCGACAACGCAGCAGAGGCAGCCGTTGCCGAGCGAGACCATCGTGTCGACCTGGCCCGCGACGGCGAGCGCGTCGACGTTCACCTGCCCGAAGTCGTTGACCACGACGCCGACCCGGGCGCCCTCCCGGTTGGCGAGCAGGTGGTTGAGCAGCGTCGTCTTGCCCGCGCCGAGGAACCCGGCGACGAGGACCACGGGGATGCGCTTGGTGCTCACGAATCGTCCCTCCTCTGCCGATCACCGCGACTCTAACGCGGGCGCGCGTACACGGGCGGCCGCCCCCGGTGAAGGCCGTTCGTCGAATGCCCACGAAAAGACGCAGGCGGCCGCGCGGGAAAGGATCACGCGTGTTTCGTAAGCCGTCGTGATCAATTGACGGAAAATGCGCAGTGCCATGTCCGGATAACGCTTGGTAGCAGTTATTTTTTCCGGAACTTCCCTGGCGGGAAGGGAATTCCGGGACGGTCGGGACGGCGGTCCCGACCGGCGGAGTGCGGGCCGCGAAACGTGGGGTATCCTCCCCCGCCTGGCCGGAGTCCCCAGGGCGGTGGGGACTTCCGGCCGTCAGTGTCGACGGCGACCTTCGGAGGAACGGTGGACCTTTTCGTCGGGATGCAGATCGTGATTTCGGAGAGTGGGGTAACGCGGTGACTGTTACACCCGAGCGGGTGACGCCCCCGCTGCCGCTTTACCCTCAGCGTGTCTCGGGGGAGCAGAGCGTCGATTCCGCGGCCGCCGAAGAATTCCTGGACCGGATGTTCGCCGAAGGCGCCGCGGAAGAGGGGGACCGGTTCGAGACCCGGCTCGCCGAGGTCCGCGCGGAAATCATGGAAACCGGCACCTACCGGCACACCGCGGCCGAGCTGGCGTACGGCGCGCGCGTCGCGTGGCGCAACTCGGCGCGCTGCATCGGCCGGCTGTACTGGCGCAGTCTCCGGATCCGGGACCGGCGCCGGGTCACCGACCCGGCGGCGATCGCCGGCGAATGTGTCGCGCACCTGCGCCAGGCCACCCGGGGCGGCCGGATCCGCCCGACGGTCACCGTCTTCGCGCCGGACACCCCGGCCGCGCCGGGGCCGCGCATCCACAACGAGCAGCTGATCCGCTACGCCGGGTACCGCCTCGAAGACGGATCGGTCCTCGGCGACCCGCGGTACACCGGGTTCACCGAACAGGTGCGAAGACTCGGCTGGCGGCCACCCGAGCGACGCGGGTCCTTCGACGTCCTGCCCCTGCTGGTCGAGGCCGAGCCGGGCGAGCCGCGGCTGTTCACCCTCCCCCCGGACGCCGTCCTGGAGGTGCCGCTGACCCACCCCGACCACCGCTGGTTCGCGGGGCTGGGGCTGCGCTGGCACGCCGTGCCGGCGATCAGCAACATGCCGCTGGAGATCGGCGGCGTCACCTACCCCGCCGCGCCGTTCAACGGCTGGTACCTCGGCACCGAGATCGGTGCCCGCAACCTGGCCGACGAGCAGCGCTACGACCTGCTGCCGGTCATCGCCGAGCTGATGGGCCTGGAAACGACGTCCGAGCGCACGCTGTGGCGCGACCGGGCGCTCGTGGAGCTGACGCTGGCGGTGCAGCACTCGTTCGACGCGGCCGGCGTCACGCTGGCCGACCACCACACCGAGTCGCACCGGTTCCTGTCCCACCTCGAACGAGAGGAACGGGCCGGCCGCCGGTGCCCGGCCGACTGGAGCTGGATCGTGCCCCCGGTTTCGGGCGGGCAGACCGCGGTTTTCCACCGCTACTACGACGAGCCCGACCCCGCGGAGCGCCCCGCGTTCCTGCCGCCGGGGTGAGGGACGGAGAGTAGCGTGGGAGCGCCCGTTCGGCGGATCGTGCGCAACCCACGGGGCAGAGGAGCGCGGAAAGGCCGACAATGGACCCATGACCGCAGTCCTCGTCGCCTACGCCGGGCGTCACGGCGGAACCCGGCAGATCGCCGAGGTGATCGCCGCCGAACTCGGCGCGGCGGGCCTGTCCGTCGACGTGCGCGACGCCGCCGACGTGGCCGGGGTCGAGGACTACGCGGCGGTCGTCGTCGGCAGCGCCCTGTACTACCACCGGTGGCGGCCGGAGGCGGTCCGGCTGCTGGAGCGCAACGCCCGGGCGCTCGCCGAGCGCCCGGTGTGGCTGTTCCACAGCGGACCGTGCGGTCCCGGCGCCGCCACGCACCAGGTCAGCCTGCCGTCCAACGTGGCGCTGCTGGCCGCGCGCATCGACGCGGAGCGCACCGCCACGTTCGGCGGCAAGCTCGACCCGTCGACCGTGCGCGGCCTGATCCCGCGGCTGCTGGCCTCCGGCAGGCGGGCCGGCGACTTCCGCGACTGGGACCGGATCAAGGCCTGGGCCCGGGACGTCGGGCGCCGGGTCCGCACCCGCGTCTCGCTCTGAGGCTCTTGCCCGCCCGGGGTGGTGGGTGCTAAACCGGGCCAGAGGTATTCCGGTGGGAAACCGACGGAACGGGGCGAACGTGACGGAACGACAGCCGGGCCGGAAAGCGCCTACATCCGACCAGCGCAACGCGTTCCTCGCGGCGCTGCTGGGCTGGAGCATGGACTCGTTCGACTACTTCCTGGTCGTCTTCGTCCTGGCGGACATCGCGAAGGACAAGTCGTTCGGCGCGACGGCGACGCAGCTGGCGTTCATCACGACGGCGACGCTGGTGATGCGCCCGGTCGGCGCGCTCCTGTTCGGCCTGTGGGCCGACCGGGTGGGCCGCCGCATCCCGCTGATGGCCGACGTCCTGCTGTACTCGGCGGCCGGCCTGCTGTGCGCGTTCGCCCCGAACTACACGGTGCTGCTCCTGCTGCGGTTCGTCTACGGCATCGGCATGGGCGGCGAGTGGGGCCTCGGCGCGGCGCTGGCGATGGAGAAGATCCCGGTGGCCCGCCGCGGGTTCTTCTCGGGGTTGTTGCAGGTGGGGTATTCGATCGGGTACCTGCTGGCGGCCCTGGCGTACCTGTTGTTCCACTCGGCCCTCGGCCTGCAGTGGCGCTGGATCTTCGTGCTGAGCATCTTCCCGGCGTTGATCACCCTGCTGATCAGGGCGCGCGTCCGCGAGTCGGAGGTGTGGCAGGAGACGCGCGAGAAGCTGCGGGTGACGCGCACGTCGGTCAAGGACATCCTGCTGAACCCGAAGGTGATCCGCCGCTTCGGGTACCTGATCCTGCTGATGACGGCGTTCAACTGGATGAGCCACGGAACGCAGGACGTCTACCCGAGCTTCCTGAAGGCCCACGAAAACGGCGGCGCGGGCCTGAGCGCTTCGACGAGCACGTGGATCGCCGTGCTGTACAACATCGGAGCGATCATCGGCGGCCTGACGTTCGGAACGCTGTCGGAGAAGCTGGGCCGCCGCCGCACGATCGTGACGGCGGCGGTACTGGGCCTCCCGGTGATCCCGATCTTCGCCTTCGACCACGGCGCGGGAATGCTGGCCCTGGGATCGTTCCTGATGCAGATCATGGTCCAGGGGGCATGGGGCGTGATCCCGGCCCACCTGACGGAGATGTCCCCGGACGCGATCCGCGGCTTCTACCCGGGGGTGACGTACCAGCTGGGCAACCTGCTGGCGGCGTTGAACCTGCCGATCCAGCAGGCGATCGCGGAGTCCCACGGGTACACGTCGGCTCTGGTGTGGACGGTGGTGCCGGGGTTGGTCGCGGTGGCGGTGCTGACGGCGGTGGGGAAGGAGGCGAAGGGCATCAGGTTCGGCGAGTCGGCGGTGGCGACTGCGCCGACGGGGTCGAAGTGACCGGAAACGCCCGTCGGCGTGCTGCCGGGCTACGGCTGTTCGCCCGGTTCCTCGTTGCCGCTGGACGCATTGTCGAGGGCGATGATCATGTTCAGGAACTCACGTGAACCGACACTGGCGACCTCTTCGGAGTACTGGAGCAGTTCCTCGAGGCGGTCTCTCCTGCCCTCGGACTTGATGCCGACGGCGAAGCCCTGGAGGCTGTCCACGTCATCGGAGTCGATCGCTTCTCTGGCCAGCGTCATCAACTCGCTCATGCCTTCCTGCTTTGCGAGCGGCACAATGGCGGTGAGAACCATGTCCTCCTCGTCGGCGAGCAGGGCAGTCTTGGTGAATTCAGCGATTTCGCCGAATCTCTTGTCGTGCGCGAGCCACGCGAGAATGGCCGCCTCATCGCTGGTGTTGCCGCTACGCATCGCGTGCTGAAGCAGCCTCGAAGTCAGGGCAGAATCCGGGTTCACGTTGACGAGGGTCGAGATGATGACATCCTCGTTGTGGCTGTCGACCGCGTGGCAGGCCAATTGCACAAGCCGATCTTCGTCGATGTGCTTCGTGATCGAAGCCATCACTGCGCTGACCATGTCCGGCAGGTTGTGGTCGATGGTGTAGAGGGCAAGCTGCTGGAGATCGTCCCAGCGTCGGCTGTTGACCAGGCAGTTGGCCAGGGAGAGGAAGGCGTACCGGTTGCCGGCTTCGGCATTCCTCCGGCCCAGGTCCAGCATGTCGTCGAACCAGTCGTTGAAGGAAAGCGACAAGGCGGCGCGGAGCATGGTCGCCCGGTCGCCGGACCGCGCTGCGTCCTCGAATATCTTCCTGACCTCGGCCAAGCGGCCCAGCTTGCCGATGGCGATGGCCACCAGGCCCAGGGCCGACCCATCTCCGGCTTCGCAGGCGCGCCGGAAACACTTCTCCGCCACCTCGAACCGGTCGGCCCGGTAAGCGCCGAAGCCGAGCGCTACGACGCTCTGGTCGGAGCAGAGCCGGAACAGCACTTCCCACGTGCCGTCCGGGATCGGGGCGCCGGCCAGGGGGCTGGTGCCCTCCTGGGCCAGGTCCACCAGGTAGTCGGACACGAGATAGGTGCCGCCGGTGCGCGGTTGCAGGCACGAACTGGCACCCAGCACCGGCCGCGCCGCCCAAGCCAGACCTTCCGCGACCGGCGGCAGGTCGGGACGATCGCACCACGGCGCAGGCAGGTACGGTCGATGCAGCTCGGCCAGGGTGGCGCCCGGCACGGCGTCGGCGTACCCCGCCCGTCGGCAGTCGACCGCCGCGCTGATCAGCGCCTGGCCGACATGGAACAGCGGGTTGTCGCCGATCGACCACCGCTCCAGCATCGACGTTCCCGCCGCCAAATACTCGGCGAATCCCTCGGGGGCCGCGAGTGCGCGGCCGACTCGCGGGTCACTCGCCTGCGCGACCCTCGCGCGCTCCTGCTCGGCCTCCGTCAGGTGCTGCTTGATCACGATCAGGTGGCTCGGCGGTATGGCCGTGATCAGGTCCGTCCCCGCCTGGTTGATCGCGCCCTCCGTCGTGCGGAACGCCGCGAGTTCGTTGTCGCGGATCGTGGCGACCACGCACACCGGCGAACCCGGGGGAGCCAGCTGCTGGAGCAGGCCGACGTCGAGGCCACCCGGCACGAGGAAACGTTCGAGGTCGTCGAGCCACACGACGGTGTCGGAGAGCTGTTGCCCGGACTCGACGATCCTCCGCAACGCGGGGCCGTCGACGGGAACGAGCAGTTCGTGATCGGGACGCAACCGCCGCACGGCCTCGGCCGCCGCTCGGCTCTTGCCCGCGGCTGCGCGGCCGTGCAACAGCACGAGACCGCCGCCGGCGATCGCCCACTCCAGGTCCTCGTCGCGGTCGCGGGGCACGTAGCGGGGGAGGGCCTGGCCGTCGGATGTGCCCACCGCCCGCTTCACCCTCAGCGCCAACAGCGACACATCGGCCACGCGAGGCAGCCGGTCGCCGTCGAGGTGCAACGCCCGGCCCACGTAAACACTGCGCGAGACCACCGGTTCCGGACGCTGCCTCCGCAGTTCGAAGACGGAAAAGCCCACCGCGACGAGCGCCGCGATCCAGCTCAGCGCTTCGAGCGTCTTGCGGACCGGGCCTCCGTCCGCGACCAGCCAGCTCAACCAGCCGAGCCGCAGCGCCACCAGGAGCGCAACCGGAACCACGACCAACAAGCCACGGCGAACCCAGCGGGACCTCACGGCGTCACAAGCGCCGCTTCATAAGCGAAAATCGTCAACTGCACCCGATTCGACACGTCCAGCTTCGCGAACGCCCGCGTGATGTGCGTCTTCACCGTCGCCTCGCTCAAAAACAACTCCCCGGCGATCGAAGCGTTCGGCTTCCCCTGAGCAACAGCCGTGACGATCTCCCGCTCCCGCTCACTCAACAACCCGAGCTTCGCCTGAGCCCGCGCCCGCCGTGGGTTCGCCCGCGCCGCCACGAACTCGCCGATCAGCTGCTTCGTCATCCGGGGGGACAACATCGCGTCGCCGTTCGCCACCACGCGGACGCCTTCGATGATCTCCTGCGGGGAACCCTCCTTCAACAGGAATCCGCTCGCCCCCGCCGCCAAAGCCTCGAACACGTACTCGTCCAGGTCGAACGTCGTCAGGATCAGGACCTTCGGGGGCCGGGGCTGGGCCAGGACCGCGGCCGTGGCCACCAGGCCGTTCATGCGGCGCATGCGGATGTCCATGATCACCACGTCCGGTGCGTGCCGGGCGACCTGCTGGACCGCTTCGTCACCGTCGCCGGCCTCCGCGACCACCTGCAGGTCCGGGGTGCTGCCCAGGATCATCGACAGTCCGGTGCGGACCAGCGGGTCGTCGTCGACGAGCAGTACGCGCACGCTCACCCGCCCATGCTAGGGCGCCGGTGCCACCCACGGCAGCCAGGCCCGCAGCGCGAACGTCCGCTCGTCCGCCGGGCCCGCCGTCAGGGTGCCGCCGAGCAGGGAAATCCGCTCGTTGACGCCGGTGAGCCCGGTGCCCGAACCCGGTGACGGCACCGGGTGCGGCGGTTGCGGGTTCACCACCTCCAGCGACAGCCCCGCGCCCGGGCCGCCGCGGACCAGGACCTCCGCCGGTGCGCCCGGTGCGTGCCGCAGCACGTTCGTCAGGGCCTCCTGGAGCACCCGGTACGCCGCCGTGCCGAGCTGAGCCGGGGCCGTCGATGCCTGGTCGAGCAGGATCGTCACGTTGACGGCCAGCCCGGCCTGCCGGGCGCCGGTGACCAGGTCGGGGATGTCCGCCAGCGTCGGCTGGGGCGGCTCGGCCGGGCCGCCCGGGGCGCGGTCGGCGTAGCCCGTGCTGCGCAGCACGCCGATCACCTGACGCAGGTCGTCGAGCGACTGGCGGGCCGTCGTCCGGACCGTTTTCGCCGCCTCGGCCGCGTCCGGAGTGGTGGCCGCGGTGACCTCCAACGCGCCCGCCTGCAGCGAAAGCAGGGACAGCCGGTGCCCGAGGACGTCGTGCATCTCGCGCGCGATCCGCGCCTGCTCCTCGCGGCGGGCCACCTGGTCGCGCAGCGCCGCCTGCTCCGCGGTCCGGCGGCGCGTCTCGGCGAGGCTGCGCCGGACGATCCCGGTGGTGAGCGGGACCGCGGTGAACAGCAGCGCGGTCAGCAGCACCCCGACGAGCTCGGCCGCGGTGGTTTCGGTCGACACCCACGCCGCGGCGATCGAGAGGTCCGGGTGCCGGCCCGCGTCGCGCCAGACCGCGAGCCCGGTGGCCGCGCACACCAGCGCCGCCGCACTCCACCGCCACCAGCCGACGTACCGCGCGGCGAGCGCGGCGAGGGCGATCAGCGCGGCCATCGAGTCGCCGGGGAGCAGCACCGGCGGCACCAGCGCGAGGCCGGTGACGAGCACCGGCCAGCGGTGCCGCCAGACCAGCATGACCGCGGCGCCCATGCCGGCGCACCAGCCGAGCATCCCCAGCACCGTGGTGTTCGTGGCATCGCTTCCCGGCACGGAACTGGCCAAGGCGACGTTGACCGTGCTGCTCAGCACGCCCGCGGCGACGGCCAGCACGGTGTACAGCACGCGAAGCACGGACCGTCCCATGGGGAAAGCCTACGAGGCGGCATCCACCGCCCCATCAGCCGTTCCGCTCGTCCGCCCGGGCGGGGACTCCGACGAAAGTCGTACCGGCCCGAGGCTTGCGGACGACGCGGCCGCGGGGCCGCCGCTGGTTTCCTTCTCGCCGTCCAGCAGCGGCGAAAGGAAACCCCCGATGACCGACTACACCCCGCTCCAGCAGCACGCGGCCCCGCCGGCCGCGCCGCCGCGCAACGGCCTGGGCACGGCCGGGTTCGTCCTCGGCCTGATCGGGCTGGTGATCGCGCCGATCCCGCTCGCCGGCGTCGCGGCCTGGCCGCTGGCCGTGCTCGGCCTGATCCTGTCGGCGGTCGGCATCGCCAGAGTGCGGGCCGGGAAGGCGACCAACAAGGGCCTCTCGATCGCCGGTGTCATCCTGTCGCTGCTCGCCCTGGTCGTGAGCATCCTGTGGCTGGTGGTGATCGGCAAGGTGGTCAACGACGTCAACGAGCAGGCCACCCAGCACCACACCATCGTCTACGAGGTCGGCGGCGACGCGAAGGCCGCCGACATCGACTACAGCACGTTCGACCGGAACACGATCCTGATCACCACCGAGGCCGGCGCCGCGGTGCCGTGGACCAAGACCGTCGAGGCCACCGGGTTCCTGGCCGGCGCCCAGTTCACCGCGACCGCCGGGCCGGACGGCGGCTCGGTCAGCTGCAAGGTGACCGTCGACGGCAAGGTGGCCAAGACGGCGACCGCGGCCGGCCCCGGCGCCGTCGCCGGCTGCACCGGCTTCTGAACCGCCCGTGCCACCCGGACGAGGGGGCCGGGTGGCACGGGAGGAGGGGGACCCGCCCGGGTCCCCCTCCGCGGGTTTTTCAGCCGCAGTGCTCGAATTCGCTGTCGTAGGCCTGGCCGCCGGCCGAGCCGCCCCATTTCACGCACTTGTCCGCCGCCGCGGCCTTGACCGGGCCGGCGAACCAGGAGAACGACCCGGAATCCGTCTGCCGCGCCGAGCCCTTGACCTCGAGGTAGGCCGAGGTCGCGGTGGCCGTCCCGGCGGAGGCGTTCTTCATCGTGCTGACGCAGTTCTGGCCGGTGGCCGCGTTGTACGACAGGTAGACCGTGCCCGCCGCGCCGCCGGTGCCCAGCGGCGCCGAGTCGATGACGCCGTAGCCGCCACCGCAGGCCGGGGCGCCGAGCGCGTCGGCGGTGACCGCCGCGAACCGGATGGTGTCGTTCGCGTGGAACTCCGGGCCCGCTTCGAACAGCACGCCGACCGAGGACTGGGACAGCTGCACCATGTCGGAGTACGCCGCGTCTTCGCCCCACACGAGCAGGCTGCCCGCGGTCGGAGTCCAGTTGGCGCCCTCGTCGAACGACGAGTGGATCCGCAGTTCCTTGCGGCGGTCGCAGACCGACGGCGCCGCGAACACCAGGCGGTTGTACTTGCCGCCGGCGTCGGTGGCGCTCATCCGCGCGGTCGAGCCCTCGACGACCGGGGTGACGAGGTCGGTGGCGAAGGCGAACTTCGAGCTGAACGTCGCACCGCCGTCGGAGCTGATCGCGAAGGCGCGGTTGTGGGTGCCGTCGGCGAGGCACTTGTCGTCGTTGTTGGCGTCGTTGCGCGCGGCGGCGTAGACCCGGCCGTCCCGCAGCTCGGTGACGCTGATCTCCTGCGGGTTCATCAGGTCCGATGTGGACGTGTCGGTCGCGCCGCGGTGCCAGGTGGCGCCCTTGTCGTCGCTGTAGACCAGCGAGCCGGTGTTCTTGCCGCCGACCGTGTAGCTCATGCCGGCGACGAGCCGTCCGGCGTGCGCGCCCCGGCTCAGCACGATCCCGTGCGACGGACCGGTGGCGAGCCAGCCGGGCGCGCTCGCGAAGCCGAGTTCGGTGGTCAGCACCTTCGGCCCGGCCCACGTCTTCCCGTTGTCCTCACTGATGGACACGCGCGGGATCCGGCCGCAGGACGGGGTGGTGAAGCACTGCATCGTCGACAGCAGCACGATCCGGTTGCTGCCCGGGACGACGATCGGCGCCGGGTTGCCCTTCACGTCACCGAAAGCCTCGATGACGGTGCTCAGCGCACCCCACGTCTTGCCGCCGTCGGTCGAGCGCTTCATGACGAGGTCGATCTTGCCGAGGTCGTTGCAGAACGAGGCGCCGCCGTTGCGGCCTTCGGCGAAGGCGAGCAGGTCGCCGTTGTTCGCCTTGACGACGGTCGGGATGCGGTAGCAGTCGTGGCCTTCGGTGTTCTTGGTGAACACCAGGGTGCTGGCCACGTCGGCCTGGGCGGCCGCGGTGCCGATGGCGGCCGGGACGGCGACGGCGGCGCACCCCAGCAGCCCGGCGAGCAGGCCGCGGGCGAGTCGGGTGATCTTCACGGTACGAGCTCCCTACGGGTTTCTTCTACGTCGGCGACAGCGTCGACGCGGCCCGTACAAGAGGTGTACAACCTCGCGTATAACGAACTATACCTGTCCGGGAGGGAAAGTTCAGGTGAACGCGGCCAGCGTGCCGAACCCGGTCCCGAGCACCAGCAGCGTCGACAGGAACCCCAGGAGCAGCGCCCGCCCGCCGCGGCGCAGCAACGCGCCGAGCCGGACGGCGCAGCCGAGGCCGAACAGCGCCCCCGCGAGCAGGAGCGTCGACGCGGTCTTCGCGACGTCCAGCGCGAACGCCGGAACGAGCCCGGTGCTGCGGACGGCGACCATCGCGAGGAAGCCGAGGACGAACAGCGGCACGAGCGGCGCGTGCCCGCCGCGGCGCGTGCGTTCGGTGGCGCCGACGAGCGCGACCACCGGGGCGAGCAGGACGACCCGGCTGAGTTTCACCACGACGGCGATCCCGACCGCGGTGGCGCCCGCCGGCCCGGCCGCCGCGACGACCTGGGCGACCTCGTGCACGGAGATCCCCGCCCAGCTGCCGGTCCGGGTCGCGTCCAGGCCGAGGGCGCGGGCGAGCAGGGGGAGGACGGCCAGCGCGAAGCTGCCGTAGAGGGTGACGAGCGCGACGGCGGTCGCGACGTCTTCGTCGTCGCGCTCGACCACCCCCTCCACGGCGGCGATCGCGGAGGCGCCGCAGATCGAGAACCCGGTGGCGACCAGCAGGGCGAGGCTGCGCGGCACCCGGACCAGCCGGGCGAGGCCGAGCGTGCCGAAGAAGGTGACCGCGACGGTCAGGACCACGGCGGCCAGTGTGCCGGGGCCGAGCGCGAGCACCGTGGGCACGGCGAGCTGGAGCCCGAGCAGGACGACTCCCGCGCGCAGCAGGCGTTTCGTGAGGCGGGCGACGGCCTGGCGCTGCTCGTCGGCCAGGAGCGGCGTGCTGCCGAGGACGACGCCGAGCACGACCGCGACGGTGAGGGCGCCGGCCACCGGCCAGGCCGAGCTGAGCGCGTACGCCGCCGCGACGCCGAGCCCGGTGATCGCGAGGCCGGAGGTCTTCGCCGTCGTCAGTGCCATGCCTCCAGCGTCGCCGCTCGCGGGCGTGCGCGGTAGCCGTCGGTACGTGGTGAGGTCATAGACTGAAGCTATGACCGGACCCGATCTGGACTCGTTGCGCCTGCTGGTGCTCGTCGACGACCTCGGCAGCATCGGCCAGGCCGCCGGGGCGCTCGGCATCGCCCAGCCGTCGGCGAGCAAGCGTCTGTCTACTTTGGAGCGTCAGCTGGGACTGTCCCTGGTGGACCGGACGCGCCGCGGCTCGGCCCTGACCCCGGACGGCCGGGTGATCGCGGGCTGGGCCCACCGCGTGCTGGCCGAAGTGGACGGACTGCGCACCGGCGCCGAGGCCCTGCGGACCCAGCGCGGCGCGCAGCTGCGGGTGGCGGCGAGCATGACGCTCGCCGAGCACTTCGTCCCCGCGTGGATCGGCGAGGTCAAGCGGACCGGGCCGGACACCTACGTCGGGCTCGAGGTGGTGAACTCCGAGCAGGTGGCCGACCTGGTCGCCCGCGGCCGCGTGGACCTGGGCTTCGTCGAGTCGCCGGGGCCGTGGCCGGGCCTGGCGACGCGCCGGGTGGCCGCCGACCGGCTCGTGGTCGTGGTCCCGGCCGGGCACCCCTGGGCCCGGCGCCGCCGCCCGCTCACCGCCGCGGAGCTGGCCGCGACGCCGCTGGTGGTGCGGGAACCGGGGTCGGGCACGCGCGAGACGGTGGAGGCGGCCCTGCGCCGGGCCGGGGCGGGGCCGGTGCAGCCGCTGCTGGAGCTGGGGTCGGCGTCGGCGGTGCGCAACGCGGTGACGGCGGGGGCCGGGCCGGCGGTGATCAGCGACCTCGACGTCGTCCGCGAGGTGGCCGGGCGGCGGCTGGTCCCGGTGCCGGTGGCGGACGTCGAGCTGGGCCGGGTGCTGCGGGCGGTGTGGCCGGCGGGCCGCCGCCTGACCGGTCCGGCGGCGGAGCTGCTGACCTTGGCGGTGAAGTCCGGCTGACCTCGCGCGTGGTTGCCGTCGATCGAGCGGCGATATATCGTGTGAATGTCGCCGATACGACTAGGAGGCCATCATGGAGATGAGCGCGGGAGCGGACCGGATCTTCGCCGGGTTCGGCGGGCACTTCGGGCACCACCACCCCGGGCACCCCGAGCACGCCGTGCCGGGGCACGAGGACTGGCACGGCGGGCCCGAGCTGGCGCGCGGCGGACCGCCCGGCGGATTCCCGCCGCATCCACCGCACCCCCCGCAACCGCCGGGGATGCCCGGGTTCCCGGGCGGGCCGGGCTCGTTCGGCGGTCCCGGCGGCTGGTTCGGCGGGCCGGGGGCGTTCCAGCGGGTGCGCGACTTCCGCGGCGGCCGGCCCGCGGCCCGGCCGGTGCGCCCGGCCGTGCTGGCGCTGCTGGCGGAGGCGCCCATGCACGGCTACCAGCTGATGCAGGAGATCCGGCGCCGCACCCACGACCGGTGGCGGCCGAGCCCCGGTTCGGTGTACCCGATCCTGCAGCAGCTGGAGGACGAAGGCCTGGTCCACACGGCCGAGACGGCGGGCCGCCGCGTCGCCGAGCTGACCGACGCGGGCCGGGAGCACGTCGCCGGCCGCGAGGCGGAGTTCGCGGCGCTGTGGGAGGAACCCGCGGAGGAGCCGGGTGCGGACCGGTTCGCGGCCCTGTGGCACGCGCTGGGCGAGCTCTCGGGCGCGGCGGCCCAGGTGGGCTACAGCGGGACGGAGGCCCAGGTGGCGGAGGTCAAGAAGATCCTCGCCGACGCGCGCCGCCGGGTGTACGCGGTGCTGGCCGACGCGGGCCTGGAGGAAGAGGACGCCTGAGCGAAGGGGCGGCCGGGGGTTCCGGCCGCCCCGCGCTTGGTCGTCCGCGGAACTCGAGCTACGTCCGCGCGTCGCTCACTGCTGGTACGGCGCGGCCGCGGCCTTGGCGGCGGTGATCAGCGCGCCCTTGTTCTTCGGCCAGAACGTGCTGTCCACGCAGGTGTAGCGGGGCAGGAACCCGCCGCACGTGCCGCTCGAACCGCCGACCTCGAACGTCACGCTGGCGACGCCGAGCACGCCGTAGGTGAAGTCGTCGGTGGTGCCGGTCGTGTCGTAGCCGACGGTCTCCTCGTTCGTGCCGACGAGGTAACCGTTGGACGCCGCGTACTTCGCGCCCAGCCGGCGGTACTGGGCGTCGTTCGGCGAGGTCGCCTGGGTGAAGCCCCACGGGATGATGATGTCGTTGCCGTAGCTGTGCAGCGTGATCATCGTGCCCTTGGCCGTCGACGGCGCCGGGTCGTTGTCGCCGGTGCCGCGCTGGTCCGGGAAGATCGCGCGGGCCAGCTTCTCCAGCGCCTGCACCTCGGGCTCGGACCCCGCGCTCACGCCCTGGTAGGTCTCGGAGCACGCGGAGTTGGAGTCCCCGCCCCACTTGAACGTCGAGTTGCGGTTGAGGTCGACGCCGATGTTCGTGCCGGTGCAGCTGCCCCGGGAGTTGTTCGCGTTCTTGCGTTGCAGCTTCGGCGAGTTGCCGCCCGAGGCGACGATGTCGACGCCGTCGGGGTTGGCGATCGGCACCACCCACACCTCGGTGGTGTCCAAAATGGACTTCGCGGTGGCGTCGGTGGCGTAGCCGTCGGCGAGGTAGTCGATGAAGCGCCAGGCGAGCTCGCCGGTCGACAGCTCACGCGCGTGGATCTGGGCCATCAGGAAGAACTTCGGCTTCGGCGACGTCGTCGAGAGCGTGCAGTCGCCGGCCTGCTTCTTCGTCAGGCAGATGGCCTGGACGTCGTGGCCGCCCTGGCCCTTCGTCTTCTTCCAGGACTGCCCGATCGTGTACTTCGTGGCCAGGTCGGGGTGCGCGGCGGCGACCTGCGTCAGGTGGTTCTCGTGCGCGGTGACGGTCCGGTACCCGCCGTAGAAGGTGTCCGCGGCCAGCCGGTTCGTCTCGGCGGGCAGGTCCTTGTAGACGGTGTCGAAGAACGACGGCCGGAACCCGAGCGCCCGCAGCTTCCCGGCGACGGCCTGGCCCCCGACGACGTTGACGGTGCCGGCTTCCCCTTCCTCGACGTCGAAGCCCGCCGCGGCCAGCGCCTGCGCCTGGGCGGCGGTGGCCGGCACGCGCCAGAACACCGGCGTGTCGGCGGCCTGCGCGCCGGCGGTGCCGCCGAGCAGGGAGGTGAGCAGGACCCCGGTCGCCACGAGGGCGAGCCGGGACAAGGACCTTGACGCCATCGGGGGATCTCCTCACGCCGCACGGATGGAGGTCCGGTCGGAACCCGTGGTCACCGTACCGGCACGGACAGTGTGTCGGCCCGGCGCAAAGGGGCCATACCCCCGAAAGTCGCGAAACGGCCGGCGGTGGCGGGACGACTCGGGGGACGAGGCCGGTCGGTCCGGCCGGGAAGGGTGACCATGAACTGGTCGTCGGTTTCCGCGGTCGCGAGCGCCACCATCGCGCTGGCCGCCGTGGTGGTGAACGTCCTGCTCTTCCGGATGGCCCGGCGGGCCGAACGGGACCGGGCCCGGCAGCAGCGGATGCCCGTGCTCGTGGCCTTCCGCGAACACGATGGCGTGATCCGGGTGTCGAACGTCGGCTGGGGACCGGCGACGAACGTGTTCTTCGCCAGCCTCGAACCCGCCACCGGCGCCTGGTTCAACCCGCTCCACCTGCCACCGATCCCGGTCGGTGGCACGGAAGTCATCCCGGCCGAGTACGGGAACGTGAAGTCGGCGGGCGTCGAACGCTTCGCGATCTCCTACACGGACCCGCTCAAGGCGCCGTACTCGACCAGGACCGGCGACGACGGATCCGAGGTGCTCCCGAGCCGGGTCCTGCCGGACTGGGCCGGCCTGCGGATCCCGTATCCCGGTCAGCTGCCCCCGGACCGGACCTGGGGCCGGCCACCGCGGTGACCGGCCCCGAGCCCGCTACTTCTTCAGACCGTGTTCGATGGCCTCGATGATCCGCGGCCGCAGTTCGGCGGCGCTGATGATCGCGTCCACCGAGCCGACCTCGACCGCGCGCTGGATGCTGTGCACCCGGTCGAACTCCGCCGCCACCTCGCTGACCTTCTCCGCGCGGACCGCCGACTGGACCTCCGCCAGCTTGGCGCCCAGGGTCGCCCGGGACGCGCCGCTCGCCGCCGCGACCTCGGCCTGCAGCTGCGTCACGCGCTCGTCGTTCGCGGTGCGGTTGGTGACCTCGCCCGCGAACACCACCGCCGCCGCCGGGGCGCCGCCCAGCACCGAAGCGAACGAACCCTCCAGCGCCAGCACCGTCATGTCCGGGTTGAGCGCCTTGGAGAACACCACGAACGCGCCGCCGTGGTAGCGCGAGATCACGGTGAACACGATCGGGCCCTCGAAGTTGACGATCGCCCGGCCGATTTCCGCGCCGTACTCCAGCTGCAGCTTGCGCAGCGACTCCGGCGAGCCGTCGAACCCGGACAGGTTCGCCAGCACCACCAGCGGCCGGTTGCCCGACGCCGCGTTGATCGCCCGCGCGGTCTTCTTCGACGACCGCGGGAACAGCGTGCCCGCGGTGTAGGTGTCCGGCCCGTCGGTGGGCGGGAAGCCGCGGCGGGGGACCGACCGCGACTCGATGCCGACCAGGCAGACCGGGCGGCCGCCGATGTGCACGTCCTGCACCGCCGCGGTGTCCGCGTCGGCCATGCCCGCCCAGCGTTCCAGCACCGGGTGGTCCTGGTCGGACAGCGCGCGCATCACCGTGCGGATGTCGAACGGCTTCTTGCGGTCCGGGTTGTGCTCGGCCGAGAAGATCTCCCCGACCGTCCGGAAGTCGCTGCCGACGATCGCGTGCGGGAACGCCGAGACGTCCCGGTCCACCGGGTCGCTCGTGCCCACCTTGCGCGGCCCGGCCTCACCCGGCACCACGTACGTGTGGTCGTAGTGCGCCATCAGCACTTCCCGCGCGGCCGGCAGATTCGGCGCCCAGTACTGCGCCTGGCCGTTCGGGCCCATCACGCGGTCGTAGCCGCCGATGCCGAAGTTGTCCTCGGCCGACACACCGCCCGAGAAGTCCAGCGCCTGCTTGCCGGTCAGCACCATCGCCGAGTCCGGCGTCATGATCAGCACGCCCTTGGTGTGCATGAGCATCGTGGCTTCGGCGTTCCAGTACGGCTGGGCGCCGACGTTGATCCCGTTGACGACGATGTTGATCTCGCCGCCGTCCTGGGTGAACGTGACGATCCGCTTGAGCGCCGCGGCGACCCAGTCCATGTTCTCGGTGCCCGAGGTCATCGAGATCCGCGCGCCCGAGGACAGCGCGAACCACTCCAGCGGCACCTGCATCCGCTCGGCCAGGTCGAGCGCCGCGATCACCCGCGAGCACTCCGGCTCCGACAGCGCCCCCAGCGACTTCGTCGGGTCGCCGAGCAGCACGACGCGGGTGACGCCCTCGGGGTGCCGCTCGGTCGGGGTCGTGACGACACCGGCGACGATCGCCGCGGTGTTCTTGCCCTTGGGCCGGTCCACCGGCACCAGGACACCGGAGGAGTCCAGGTCGTGCTCGGCGAAGGTGCCGGCCGCCCCGGCGAGCAGGTCGGTCAGCTCGTACGGGTAGACGTTGCCGCGCCGCGCCGCGCGCAGCACCTTCAGGCGGTAGTCGTCGAGGGGCTTGACCGGCTCGGCCGACGGCGGCTCGACGTGCAGTCGCGCGCCGTGCCCGGGGTCGAGGGCGATCCGGACGGCGAGCTCGGTCAGCTTGCCCGCGTCCGTGCGCCGCCGCGCCAGGAACTGGACCTCCTCCAGCCCGGCGCCCACCGACGTCGGCAGGATTCGCTGGACGAGCTGGTTGAGCTCCTCGGTGGTCAGGTCGGTCGGCGGCCAGATGTACATCATGATCCGGTTCGTGTCGAACCGCTTGTGCTGCGGCCGCTGCGCCTGGATGTTGCGGATCGCGTCGAGGCAGGCGGTGACGGCGTCTTCGAGCGCGGGCAGCGCGACCAGGCGGCCGTCGGCCTCGCGCAGCGGCGTCAGGTCGCGAACCTGGCCCATCGCGATCAGCCGCTCGTCGGCCGGGTTGGTCTTCGCCGCGGCCTTGAACAGGTAGATCTCCTCGTCCGCCGACGGCAGCCGGGTGAGGTCGAACTCGCGCAGCCGCTGCAGCTGCAGGCGCTGGGCGATCTGCGGGTGCAGGCCACGGATCAGCCGGTCTTCCGTGAAGCCTTCGCCGTCGCGCTCGAAGGTGAAGTGGTGGTGCATCACCGCGCCACCGGTGCCGGCCACGGTGATCACGACCCGGCGGACCCCGGCGGGCAGCGGGTTTTCCGCCAGCAGCGTGCCGAGCCGCTCGGCGGTCGCGTCGACGTCCGGCTGGTCCTCCCAGCGCAGGTACAGGTCGGCGATGACGCCGTCGGTGGCCACCTCGCCGAGCGCGCCGAGGGCGGCGGGCAGCTCGGCGATGTCGACGGCGGTGGTGACCAGCGGCAGCGCACCCTCGGGGGCGTTCAGCTCGGCGGTCAGCCAGCGCTGGCCGCCGGCCTCGCGCACCGCGACCGCGGACAGCCGCCGGTTGCCGTAGTACCGGCGGGTCAGCACCTCCAGCAGCGGCGCGTGGTCGCGGCCCGGGCGCCCGATCCGCTGCCCGATCAGCCGGACCAGGGGCTGCGAGCCGGTGATCATGGCCTGGATCCGCTCGGCGCGGTCCGGCGCGTCCGGGTGCTGGTCGAGGTAGGTCAGCTCGGTGCGGACGGCGGCGTAGACGCGGGCGCGGCTGCGGCGCAGCAGCGGCTGGGCGAACCAGCGGAAGACCACGCCGCGGGCCAGGTCGGACACCACCGGGAAGCGCACCTGCGTGGCCTCGACCAGGTGTTCCAGCGCGAGCCCGGCGCGTTCGCTGAGCGCCTCGGGCGGCGGGGCCCCGGTCAGCCACTGCCGCAGCAGCTCCGAGACGACGGCGACGTCGGCCGTCATCCGCTGCTGGGCCAGGAAGATCCGGAAGACCGCGGCCTCCAGCTCCGGCGTGCGCTCCAGGTCGGTGACGCCGTAGTGCGCGAGGACGCGCTTCAGCTTCGCCTGGAACCCTTCGGTGACGCCGGCGCGTTCGACGTCGAGGCTCTGCAGGTAGCTGTGGAAGAACTCGCGCGGGCTGTGCACCGCGCCGTTCGGCACGGTGTCCTCGCCGCCCGGGGTGTTGCGGCTCAGCTCGGACAGGTCGGCGAAGACGGTGAGCAGCTCCAGCTCGCCTTCGACCGGGCGGCCGCCGAGCTCGGTGCGGGCCTCCAGGTACGCGGCCAGGACGCGCTTGCGCTCGGCCGGGTCGACGTCGAAGCCGAGCAGCAGGCTGCGCAGGTCCTGACGGCCGCGTTCGACGCGGTCGGCCGCGGACACGCCGTCCGGCACCGACGGCAGCTCGATCTCGACGGTCTCGCCGGTGTCGGCGGCTTCCTCGGCGTCGTCGTCGGCGAGCGGTTCCAGGCGCATCAGCGGCGCGCCGGTTTCGACCTGGCTGCCGACCGAGACCGGGCATTCGCGGACCCGGGCGCGGAACGGCGCGCGCAGCACCGTCTCCATCTTCATGCTCTCCAGCACGAGGATCGGCGCGTTCGCCTCGACCTCGTCGCCGACGGCCAGGGGGGTCGCGACGACCAGCGCGGGCGCGGGGGAGCGGACGACACCGCCCTCGTCGCGGCTGACGCGGTGGGTGACGCCGTCGACCTCGACGAGGTGGATCGGGCCGTGCGTGGCCGCCACCAGCCGGAACCGCCGTCCGTTGACCGAGATCCGGCCGCTGTGGGCGTCGAAGCGGTCGATCTCGATGTCGGCGTGGTGGACGTCGGAGGCGCCGGAGGAGATGCCGACGCGGAAACGGGTCCGGCCGGCGCGGGCCACGCTGACGCGGTAGCCGACGCCCCGGAGCTTGAGGTCGAGCGGGCGGCCGCTTTCGTGCTGCACCTGCGGGCGCCCGCCGTGCGCGGTGGACAGCAGCCGCTGGACGGAGACCTCTTCTTCGTCCTGGTAGGCCTCGATGGCGGCCGCGGCGAGCGCGATCGCGGAGTGCCGGTGGGTGACCAGGCGGCCTTCGGCGCGGACGCGGTCGATCCAGCCGGTGTCGGCGCTCGCGTCGATCACCTCGGGCTGGTCGAGCAGGTCGAGCACGAAGCTCTTGTTGGTCGCGCCGCCCTCGATGATGACGGTGGTCTCGGCCATCGCGCGGCGCAGCCGGCCGAGCGCCTCGTCGCGGTCGCGGCCGTAGGCGATGATCTTGGCGATCATCGAGTCGAAGTCGGCCGGGATCGTGTCGCCCTCGCTGACACCGGTGTCGACGCGGATGCCGGGGCCGGCGGGCAGGGCCAGCCGCGCGATGCGGCCGGGGGAGGGGGCGAAGTCGCGGTCGGGGTCTTCGGCGTTGAGCCGGGCTTCGATCGCGTGGCCGAGCTCGGCGGGCTGGTCGCCTTCGAGCTTGCCGCCGTTCGCGACGTGCAGCTGCAGCCGGACCAGGTCGGTGCCGGTGGTGATCTCGGTGATCGGGTGCTCGACCTGCAGCCGCGTGTTGACCTCGAGGAAGGCGAAGAGCTTCTCGCCCGGGTGGTACAGGAATTCGACGGTGCACGCGCCGCGGTAGCCGACGGCCACCGCGAGCCGTTCGGCCGACGCCTTCAGCTCGGCGGTCTGCGCCGGCGCGAGGACCGGCGACGCCGACTCCTCGATGATCTTCTGGTTGCGCCGCTGCACCGAGCAGTCGCGGACGCCGAGCGCCCACGCCGTCGCGCCGTCGGAGATGACCTGGACCTCGACGTGCCGGGCGCCGGTGACCAGGCGCTCCAGGAACACGACGCCGGAGCCGAACGCGCGCAGCGCCTCCTGGCTGGTGCGCTCGTAGGCGTCGGCGAGGTCTTCGCCGGAGGCGACCATGCGGATGCCGCGCCCGCCGCCGCCCGCGGTGGCCTTGAGCATCAGCGGGTAGCCGATCCGCTCGCCGGCCTCCAGCGCCGCTTCGAGGGTGGCGACCTCGCCGCGGCTCCACGGCGCGACCGGCACACCGACCTCTTCGGCGATCAGCTTCGCGCCGATCTTGTCGCCGAGCTTGCGCATCGCGTCGGCACTCGGCCCGACGAAGGTGACGCCGACCTTCTCGCACAGCTCGGCGAACGCCGGGTCCTCGGCGACGAAGCCCCAGCCGACCCAGGCGGCGTCGGCCTTCGTCTCGACCAGCGCCTTCTCCAGCTTGGCCAGGTCGAGGTAGGGACGCGCGGAGGCCGGGCCGAGGTCGTAGGCCAGGTCGGCTTCGCGGACGAACGTGGCGGTGCGATCGGCGTCGGTGTAGAGGGCGACCGTCTCGATCCGCGTCCCGGTTTCCGCCGACAGGTCCCGGACGGCGTGGATGAGCCGCATCGCGGCCTCTCCGCGGTTGACGATGGCGACACGACTGAACACCGGCTGAGCCTCCCAAGTACGCACGCGCAGAAGGCGACGCACCTGTCCTGGAACGTCGCCCGCACCTGTGTACACCCTCGCGGATTACCGCGGGGTAGACCAATGTCCGCGATGGCGCATGCCGGGGCGGCTGCGTTGTGGGAACCCCACAAAAAGCGACCCGCACCACATCGTCTCGACCCGCTTTCACGCGAGGTCTGCCACAAAACCCCTACGGCCGGGAAACAGGGGGTGACGGGCGGGCGATCAGGAGGCGAGCAGGACGTCGGAGTCCAGCACCTGCCCGAGCTCCCGGCGTTCGGCTTCCGACAAGGGCACGGCGGCGACCTCGCACCGGCCGTCGGGCCCGGGCGCGGTGGTGACCGCGAGCACGGGCCGCCCGTCGATCTCGCGCAACGTCACCCGGCCCCCGCAGGCCAGGTCGACGGTGACGCCGGGGCGGTCGCGATGCCTGCCCAGCCAGCGGCTGACGAAGTCGAAGGTCATCGCGGTCTCCCCTCGGTACGGCGTGCTCCCCCGGAGCACAGGTGTCGGTTCTTGATGCCCCGGATATCGCGGGTTCACACCCGAAAGGGGAGTCCCTCTTCGGGGAAACGGGGCCGGCCCGACCGAACCCCGGGTGGCGGGCGAGGGTCCGCAGCTGCGCCGGGCTCGGGTCCGGGTCGAGTACGAGGGCGCGCCCGACCTCGGTCTCCAGGGCAGGTTCCGCGAGCCGCTCGAGGGGGTTTGCGCGGCCGGATCGACGGGCGACGCCCCCGTCTTCCACTTTACCGGGGACCACCGACAAAAACGGCGGAGCGGGGTCTCCGCCACCCATGAGGCGCGTCCGCGCCGGGGCGTCGTCATGCTGGCCGGATGAAGCTCGGGCAGTGGGTGCCGGCCGCGCGGGAGCTGCTTTCCGCGCGGCTCGTCTACGGCGAACCGGTGGAACAGGACGGCACCGTCGTCATCCCCGCCGCGGCCGTCTTCGGCGGTGGGGGCGGCGGTGGGGCGGACGGCGGCCCGCTGCGGGAGGGCGCCGGACTGGGGGTGCTCGCCCGGCCCGCCGGTGCCTTCGTCATCCGGGACGGGTCGGTGACCTGGGTGCCCGCCGTCGACGTCACGCGGCTCGGGCTCGCCGCCGCCGTCACCGTGGTCGCGCTCGCCAGGATCCTGGGTAGGCGCTGACCGAGAATTCACCGCCGGTTTCCTTGTCCGCACCTCCGGGGCGCGCCTAGCGTCGCCACCGGAGGTAGGCATGGACACTGGGGACTTCAGCCGCCGGACGTTGCTGCGGGCAGGTGGGGTGGCGGCGGCCGCCGGGATGCTGCCCGGGGTCGCGTTCGCCGACCAGCCCGGTGGCGCCGGCAGCCAGACGCGGACCGTCACCGGCACCCTCCGGCCGGACGTGCCGGACTGGTACTACCTGCCCGTCGACGTCCCGCGCGGCGTGCGGCAGATCGACGTCGTGTACTCCTACGACCGGCCCACTGTGCCCGCCGGCACCCGCGGGAACGCCTGCGACATCGGCATCTTCGGCCCCGAGGGCCACGAGCTGGGCAACGCGCGCGGCTTCCGCGGCTGGTCCGGCGGCTTCCGCGACCGGTTCTCGATCAGTGCGTCCGAGGCGACGCCCGGCTACCTCGCCGGTCCCGTCAAGCCGGGCCGGTGGCACGTCATCCTCGGGCCGTACACCGTGGCGCCGCAGGGCCTGAACTACCGCGTCGACATCACGCTCACCTTCGGCCCGGACGGCCCGCCCTTCAAACCGGACCCCGCGCCGGAAACCGCTCCGGCGCGGGAGCGCGGCCGCGCCTGGTACCGCGGCGACAGCCACCTGCACACCGTCCACTCCGACGGCCGCCGGACGCCGGAGCAGCTGGTCGCCGACGCCCGCGCCGCCGGGCTCGACTTCATCGTCTCCACCGATCACAACACCTCGAGCTCGCAGCTGCAGTGGGGCGCGCACGCCACCGACGACCTGCTCATCCTCAACGGCGAAGAGGTGACCACCCGCTCCGGGCACTGGCCGGCGATCGGCCTGCCCGCCGGCACCTGGATCGACTGGCGCTACCGCGCGGGCGACCCGCGCGACTTCCGGCGCTTCGCCGACCAGGTGCACCGCGCCGGCGGCCTGGTCACCGCGGCGCACCCGTTCGCCAACTGCTTCGGCTGCACCTACGAATTCGCCTACGAGCTCGCCGACCTGGTCGAGGTGTGGAACGGCCCGTGGACCCAGGACGACGAGGCGAGCGTCATCCACTGGGACGGCCTGCTGCGCGGCGGCCGGTTCATCCCGGCGATCGGCGACTCCGACGCGCACAACCCCGACCAGCGCGTGGCCCTGCCGCACACCGTCGTGCTCGCCGAGCGGCTGCGCCGCCCGGACCTGCTGGCCGGCCTCAAGGCGGGGCGGTCGTGGCTGGCCGAATCGGCGTCGGTCCAGCTCGACTTCACCGTGTCCGGCGGGGGTGCGGTCGCGGGCATCGGCGAGCGGCTCGCCGCGGGCACCGGGACGCCGGTGACCGTCAAGGCCGTCGTCGCCGGCGTGCCGGGCACGACGGTCACCTTCCTCGACCAGCTCGGTCCCGAGCACACCGAGACCATCGGCGACGCGGGCGCGGCCACGGTCACCTGGACGACCTACCCCCGGTACAGCCGGTGGGTGCGGGTCGAGGTCCGCCGCCCGTCGGCGAGTCCGAACACGACGGTCCCCAACGCGATGGTGGCGATGTCCAACCCGATTTTCCTCGGCCCCGGGCACTGAACCCCGCCCCGGTGCACCGCGTCCCCCTTTTGGGAGACTGGTGCGAACGGGTGACGGGGAGGCAGTGTGCGTGGTTGTGGCCTGAAGGTGGCCATGGTCCTGGGTGCGGTCATCGTGCTGACCGCGGGGATCATCGTGGTGGTGGTGCTGACGCGCAGCCCGGTCCGGACACCGGGGTGCACGGTGGCGCTGCCGGGCGGCGACGCGACCGCGTACACGTTCACCCCGGAGCAGATGAACAACGCGGCGACGATCTCGGCCGTCGGCACCAAGCTGGGCCTGCCCGCGCACGCGGCCACGGTGGCGCTGGCCACGGCGCTGCAGGAGTCGAAGCACCTTCGAAGGCGGCGACCGCGATTCGGTCGGCCTGTTCCAGCAGCGCCCCAGCCAGGGCTGGGGCACGGTGGCGCAGCTGCGCGACCCGGTGTACGCGGCGACGGAGTTCTACCAGAAGCTCGAAAAGCTGCCGAACTGGGACACGCTGCCGATCACCGAAGCCGCCCAGGCGGTCCAGCGCTCGGGCGTCCCGGACGCGTACGCGCAGTGGGAGCCGCAGTCCCGGGCGATGGCGGCGGCCTTCAACGGCCAGTTCCCGGCCGTGCTGACCTGCCGCAACCTGACCCTGGCCGCACCCGGCGACCTGGCCGCGGCGGCCACGCAGGAGCTGGGCGCGGCCGCCTTGAGCGGCGCTCACCCGGCGGCGCAGGGCTGGGCGTACGCGACCTGGCTGGTGGCCCGCGCGGAGGCGCTGGGCGTGGACAAGGTCAGCTTCGCGGGGCAGACGTGGACGGCGGAGTCGGGAAGCTGGGCCGAGGACGCGGCGGCGGGTCCGAGCCTCTCCCTGCACCAGGCCCCGGCGGCGCGGGTCAGCGAGTAGCCGGGCGCGAACGCCCCGAGCGGGCGCCCGCGGCTCAGCGAGTAGCCGCCGCCCGGCGGACGGCCGGGCCCATCGCCCAGCCCGCCGCCAGGAACACCGCGCCCAGCAGCAGCCAGCCCGGCAGGCCCCCGCCGACCACCACCGTGCTCAGCAGCAGCGGGCCCACCGCGCGGGCCACCGAAATGCCGCTGCCGAAGAAGCCCTGGTACTCGCCCTGCTTGTCCGCCGGGGCCAGCGCGAAGCCGATCTCCCACGAGCCCGCCGACTGCAGCATCTCGCCCAGCACCTGCACCAGCGCGCCTGCCACCAGCACCGCGAACGCCACCGCCGGCGACGTCCCCAGCGCCGAGGCCGCGAACGCCACGCAGGACGCGAGCAGCAGCACGCCCGACCGGCGCACCATCCGCGCCGCCGAACCCAGGGTCGTCAGCCGGCCCGCGACGCGGACCTGCAGCAGGACCACCACCACCGTGTTGAGCACGAACAGCGCCGACACCGTCCAGCCCGGCGCCGCCGTGCGCTCGACGATCCACAGGGGAATCGCCACGCTCAGCAACGGCATGCGCAGCAACAGGATCGCGTTGAGCAACGTCACCAGCGCGTACGGCCGGTCGCGCAGCACCGCGGACTTCCGCGCGGTGCGCTCCGACAACGTCCGCGGCACCAGGGGCAGCGCATGCAGCAGCCCCGCCGTCACCACGAACATCGCCGCGTCGAGCACGAAGACCGTCAGGTACGCCGAAGCCGTGTCGGCCGACAGCGCCAAGCCGCCCAGGCCGGCGCCGACCGCCAGCCCGGCGTTGCCCGCCGACTGCAGGTGGGCCCGGATGCGCGTCCGGCGTTCCGGGTCGGCGAGGTCCGCCAGCAGCGCCTGGCGGACGGCGGCCAGCCCGGTCTGGCAGCTGCCGTAGAGGCACGCCGCGAGGACGAACAGCACCGGGGACCGCACGACCAGGAACGCGAGGATCGACGCGCCCGTCGCCAGGGCCAGCAGCACCGCCGACGCGCGGGTGCCGTGGCGGTCGGCGAGCCGGCCGAGCGGCACGCCCGCGACCGAGCCGGCCGCCCAGCCGAGCGTGAGCCCGAGCCCGACCTGGGCCGGCGTCAGCCCGGCGATCCGCGTGAAGAACAGCACCGAGCAGGTCAGGAACGCGCCGTCGCCGAGCGAGCCGGCCAGCTGGGCGGCCGCGAGCAGCCGCCCGGCCCGCCGGGTCGCCGGACGTTCGAGGAGCACTGTCATGGGAAGTACGTTAGAGGCCGCTTTGGCCCGATCCCAGATCCAATTCGTGGCAAAGCAGTTGGGCCAATGTACGGTCGGCCGATGGACTTCCACGTCAGCCTGGCCGGGCGCGGCGACCTCAGCGCCCGGATCTACCGGCAGCTGCGCGACGCCGTGCTGGACGGCAGGCTGCGCGCGGGGGAGCGGCTGCCGCCGACCCGGGAACTCGCGCGGCGGCTGGCGGTTTCGCGCAACACCGTCGCGGTCGCCTACGACCGCCTCACCGCCGACGGCTTCCTCGCCGGCCGCGTCGGCGCCGGGACCTACGTCTGCGCGCACCTCCCGGCGCCGAAGCCGCGCAGGGTGCCGTCGGAAACCGGGCCGCAGCCGAAGCCGGTCTGGCGGGAGCTGCCGGCCCCGGCCAGCGCGTCCGGTCCCGCGCCGGTGTTCGACTTCCGCGTCGGCATCCCCGACGCCGGCCTGTTCCCCCTGGAGACCTGGCGGCGCCTGCTCACGCGCGAACTGCGGGACGCCGCCGGGTTCGCGCACTACGCCGAACCCGGCGGCCACCCCGGGCTGCGCGCGGCGATCGCGCGGCACGCCGGCGTCTCCCGCTCGGTGCGGGCCGATGCCGACGACGTCCTCGTCACCCAGGGCGCCCAGCAGGCCCTCGACCTCCTGTGCCGCGTGCTGCTCGAACCGGGCGACCGGGTCGCCGTGGAGGAACCGGGCTACCGGATGGCGAGGCTGCTGTTCGCCTCGCACGACGCCGAGGTCGTCGGCGTGCCGGTGGACGGCGAAGGGCTCGACGTCGCCGCCCTGCCGCTGCGGACGAAACTCGTGTACGTCACGCCGTCCCACCAGTTCCCGCTCGGCACGCCGATGTCGCTCGCCCGGCGCGCGGCGCTGCTGGCCTGGGCCGGGCGCACCGGCGCGGTGGTCGTCGAGGACGACTACGACAGCGAATTCCGGTTCTCCGACCGTCCCCTGGAACCGTTGCAGAGCTTGGACCGCGACGGCCGGGTGGCGTACGTCGGCTCGTTCTCCAAGACGCTGCTTCCCATGCTGCGCCTGGGTTTCCTGATCGCGCCGGCGTCGCTGCGGGAGGCGCTGCACCACGCCCGCCAGCTCTCCGGCTGGCACGGCGACCTGCCCGCGCAGGCCGCCCTCGCCCAGTTCGTCGACGATGGGTTGTTCGCCCGTCACCTCCGCCGGGCGACGAAGGTCTACGCGGACCGCCACGAGCGCATCACGACGACCCTGGAACGGGTCTTCGCCGGTCGCCTGGAGCTGGTGCCGTCGGCGGCGGGGCTGCACCTGTGCGCCCTCGCCGCCGACGGCACGGACCTGGACCCGATCGTGGCGCGGGCGGCCGCGGCCGGGGTGGCCGTGCAGACGCTTTCCGATCTGTGCGGTGGGTTTCCCCGGCCGGGCCTGGTGCTCGGCTACGGTTCGATCGCCTCGGACAGCATCGGCGCCGGGCTTGCGGCCCTGGACGCCGCCTGGGGCTCGGCGTAGTGGTCCGTGCGACGGCGGCCCGCGATCAGCAGGCCGCCCAGCGCGGTCGCCACCGCGGTGGCCAGGACCAGCAGCCAGCCGCGGCGGAAGGCGGTCAGGTCCGGCGTGCCGGCGAACACCGCCACCAGCACCGCGACACCGAAAACCGTGCCGATCTGCCGCGCCGTGTTGACCATCGACGAGCCCGCGCCCCAGCGCGCCGGCGGCAGGACCGTGCCGACCACGCCCGACAGGCTCGGCAGGATCAGCCCGACGCCGAGGCCGGTCAGCAGCTGGCCGGGCAGCATCGACGCCGCGTAGTCGGGCGTGGAACCCATGCGCAGCACCCAGATCAGCACCCCGGCCCCGAACGAGACGCCGCCGAGGGCGACCACCGGGCCCGGGCCGAAGCGGTGCACGAACCGGCCGCCGAGGATCGACACCGGCACCACCACCAGCGGTCCCGGCGCCAGTGACAGGCCCGCGACCAGCGCCGAGTCGTGCCAGACCGACGTCAGGAACAGCACGTTGCCGAACAGCATCGCCGCGAACCCGGCGGCGAACACCCCGGTCGTCACGCAGGCCAGCCACAACGTCGGGACGCGCAGCGCGGGCAGGTCCAGCACCGGCACCGGGTGCCGCGCCGAGCGCAGCGGGACCCACAGCAGCGCGAGCGCGGCCACCGCGAACGCCAGCAGCACCGGCCGCGCACCCCAGCCGCGGTCCGACGCCTCGACCAGGGCGTACGCCAGCGCGCCGACGCCCACGAGCAGCCCGGTGGCCCCGATGACGTCCGGGACGCCGGTCGAGCTGTCCCGCGACTCGCGCAGCACGCGCGGACCGGCCAGCAGCGTCACCGCGCAGATCGGCAGGTTCACCAGGAATACCCAGCGCCAGGACGCCTCGACGAGCAGGCCGCCGACCGGCGGGCCGAGGGCCGCGGCCGCCGCGCCCACCGACGCCCAGACGCCGACCGCCACCGGGCGCCGGTGCGGCGGGAACGCCGTGAGCAGCAGCGCCAGGGACGTCGGCATGACGAGCGCGGCGCCGATCGCCTGCACCGCGCGGAAGGCGACCAGCACCGCAACCGACGGCGCGGCCGCGCACGCCGCCGAGGCGAGGGTGAACACGGCGACGCCGAGCAGGAACAGTCGACGGCGGCCGTAGCGGTCGGCCAGCCGCCCGGCCGGGGCGAGGCAGGCGGCGAACAGCACGGTGTAGCCGTTGAGCACCCAGGACAGCGTGGCCAGGCCGTCGCCGGGGAACGCGGCCCGGATGCCGGGGAAGGCGATCGTGACGATGAACGTGTCGAGGCTCGCGAGGAACGCGGCCGTCGAGACGACGAGCAGCACGAGGCCGGGCTTGGGCGCGGTGGCGGGCATGGTCCTCCTAGGTTCGATAAAACAACCTAGCTGGACAAGTGCGTTTCAACAAGAGACTCAGGCGGCGGCGCGCTCCTCGGCGCGGGCCTTCAGCGCCGCGAGGGTGTGCTCGATCGACCGGACGTTGTAGCCGGGCCGGTCGGCGCGGCCGGTGACGCGCGGCCCCATGAACTTCCGCACCACCCAGCTGCCGATCCGGTACCAGTTCTCGGTGACGACGCAGCCGCCCGCGGCCGGCGCCAGCACGTACTCCCACCGCGAAACCCGCGAGCCCAGCGGCGTGCGCACGTCGAAGGCGAACCGGCGGCCCGGCTCGAACGCGACCACCTTGACCCGCGTCCACCACCGCAGCTCGCCGTTGCGGTTGCGGCCGCGGAACCGCGCGCCGAGGGCGGGCCCGGTGCCGTCGAGCCAGCGGCCGCCGACGTTCTCCGGGCTCAGCTCGCCCATCCGCGGCAGGTCGGTGACCCACGACCACACCGTGGCCGGAGCGGCGGGGACCGTGACACTGCGCGAAATCGTCGGTTCCACGCCCCGACGGTGACAGCGGTTCCGGCGGCCGGGCAAGGCCCGCGCGCGCAGTCCGCAGCCGAGAAGAGCCGAACCGGGAAATCCGGTCCTTCCGGGCGGATTGCGAACGCCCCGATGTGGGTACTACGCGCGCGGAGGACTCCCACGACACGGAGGGTGCGGTGGTCAGCGTGATCCCGATCGAAGTGGTGGGGATGGCCGTTCCGGTGCCCGGCGAGGCGCCCCTGATGCTGCTCCGCGAGCCGGAAGGGGCCCGCCGCTGGCTGGCCATCATGATCGGGTACGGCGAGGCCGAAGCCCTGGTGCGGGCGCGCGAGCAGATCGCGCAGCCGCGCCCGGGCACGATCGAGCTGCTCGGCGACGTCCTCGCGGCGTTCGGCCAGGGCGTCGCCGCGGTCGAGCTGACCGAGGTGCGGGACGGCATCTTCTACGCCGATCTCGTGCTCGCCTCCGGCACCCGCGTGTCGGCTCGCCCCAGCGACGCGGTCGCGCTCGGCCTGCGCCAGGGCGCGCCCATTCGCGTCGCCGAAGAGGTGCTGGACGTCGCCTCCGTGCAGCTCGAGGTCGAGCAGGAGACCGAAGGACCGGCGGCCGACGTGCTGGACACCGAGGCCGAGGTCGCCCGCTTCCGCGCCGAGCTCGACGGCCTGCGGCCCGAGGACTTCGACGACCTGTAAAGAATTTTCTCCCGGTTGCGATGAATCCCGTCGGTGGCGCCGGTACACCCACCGCCACCGGCCGACGGGAGAACGATGCTGGACTTCGCGACGCGCACCGAGCCGCACCGGCGCGAGCTGCTCGCGCACTGCTACCGCATGCTCGGCTCGGTCCACGAAGCCGAAGACCTGGTACAGGAGACGCTGGTCCGCGCCTGGAAGGCGTGGGCGGGCTACGACCCGGCCCGCGCGTCGGTGCGCACCTGGCTCTACCGGATCGCCACCAACGCCTGCCTCACCGCGCTGGAGGGCCGCGCCCGGCGGCCGCTGCCGTCCGGGCTCGGCGGCCCGAGCGGCGATCCGGGCGCCCCGCTGACGCCGTCGGCCGAAATCCCCTGGCTGCACCCCTTCCCGGACGCCCGCCTCGACGACCCCGGCCTGGCGCTGGCCCGCCGCGGCACGCTCCGGCTCGCGCTGCTGGCGGCGATGCAGACCCTGCCGCCGAAACAGCGGGCGGTGCTGATCCTGCGGGACGTCCTGGAGTTCAGCGCGGCCGAGGTGGCCGGGTTCCTGGACACGACCCCCGCGGCGGTCAACAGCGCCCTGCAGCGCGCCCGCGCCGGGCTCGGCGGCCTGTCGGCCGACGAGGTGCCCGAGCCGGACGACCGCGCGGTCGAGGCGGTCCTGGACGCCTACGTCCGGGCGTTCGAACGAGCCGACGTCGCCGGTCTGGTCGAGCTGCTGACCGAGGACGTCGTGATGGAGATGCCGCCGGTCCCGCTGTGGTTCCGCGGCCCGGACGGCTACGGCCGGTTCCTCGAGCGCCTGTTCGCGATGCGCGGCCCCGGCTGGCGCATGGCGCGCGCGAGCGCCAACGGCCAACCCGCGCTCGTCGCGTACTGCCGCGACGAGGCCGGGGTGTACCGGCTGCACACCCTGCAGGTGTTCACCGTGCGCGGCGGCCGGGTGGCGCACAACGTCGTGTTCGCCGATCCCGCCGTCCTGGCGCTGTTCGACCTGCCCGCGGCTCAGCCGGCGGCGCGCGCCTCCGACGGGCGGCCGTAGCTGCCGCCGTCGTTGCTGCGCTGGAGCAGGCCGTCGTCGACGAGGTAGCGGCGCAGTGTCGCGTGGTCGTCGTGGACCATGGAGAGCTTCTCGCGGACGTCCTGCTCGGTGTAGAGGCGACCCGGTTCGAAGCGCTCGGCGAGGTGTTCCAGCAGCAGCTGCCGCCGCCGGCCCGAGTGCGGGATCGAGATCAGCCGGCCGCGGCGGAAGAGCGCGTCGAGCGGGTCGGCCGGGGCCTTGGCCAGCGCCTCGCGGAACACCTCCGGGGTGGCGCGGTAGCGGCCACCGGCCTCGGTGACGAGTCCCGCGTCCAGCAGCCGCTTCACGGCCTTGGCCGTGGCCGGCTCGGCGGGCAGCCCGTCGGGGGCGGCGCTGATGCGGGCGAACAGCTGCAGCCGGTCCGCGTCCGCGAGAGCGGAGACCAGTGCTTCCGGGGAGGCCATGGTCTGCGACCGTACCCGGGGCGCGCCCCGGGCGTGCACCGGCTTTCCGGCGCCCGGTAGGTTGCCCAGCGTGCCTCGTCCGTCCGTGCCGGCGACCGTGCCCGAGGCGGTGCTGCGCGTCTCGATCGTGGACCGGCTGTTCGCCCGTGCCGACGACGACCGGCCGTTGTTCACCCACCAGGACCACACGCGCAACGCCGAGCACACCTGGACGTGGGCCGAGTTCGCCGCCCGGGTCCGCGTGGTCGCCGGTGAACTGCGCCGGGCCGCCGAGCCGGGGGAGCGCGTCGCGATCCTCGCGGGCCAGGAACTCGCCTACCCGCTGGCGTTCTTCGGTGCGCTGGCGGCCGGGCTCGTCGCCGTCCCGCTGCTGGCGCCGTCGAGCCCCGCGCAGGCCGACCGGCTCGCCGGCGTCCTGGCCGACGCCGGCGCGCGGGTGTGGCTGACGTCGGCGGCCGCGGCGGCGCGGCTGCCCGCGCACGACCACGTCCTGGTGGCCGACGAGCTCACCGGGCCCGGCGCCGACCCGGTGCCCGTGACGCCGGAGAGCCCGGCCTACCTGCAGTACACGTCCGGGTCGACGCGCGAGCCGGCCGGCGCGGTGATCCCGCACCGCGCGATCGTCGCGGCCTGCTGGCAGGGCAGTCTCGCCTACGCCGTCGACGAGGGCACGACCTGTGCCGGCTGGATCCCGTTCTTCCACGACATGGGCCTGATCCAGCTGCTCTGCCTGCCCGTCTACGGCGGTGGCCGGTCGGTGTTCATGGCCCCGGCCGAGTTCGTGCACCGGCCGGGACGCTGGGTGCGGCAGCTGGCGGAGTACCCGGCGGTGTTCACGGCCGCGCCGAACTTCGCCTACGACCTCGCCGCCGACGCCGACCCGGGGGAGGACTTCGACCTGTCGGACGTGCGGGTCGCGCTCAACGGCAGCGAACCCGTCCGGCCGCGCACGATCGAGCGCTTCCAGGAGGTGTTCGGGCCGCGCGGGTTCCGGCGGGAGGCGCAGCGGCCGTCCTACGGGCTCGCCGAAGCCACGGTGTACGTCGCGAGCGCGGGCGAGGACGGCCCACGCAGTGCGGTGTTCGACCGCGAGGCCTTGGCTCAGGGCCGGGCCGTCGAAGTCGACGGCGGTCAGGAGCTCGTCTCGGTCGGCCGTCCGGTCGGGCAGCTCGTGCGGATCGTCGAAGACGGCCGCGAGCAGCCCGAGGGTCACGTCGGCGAAATCTGGGTGCACGGCCCGAACGTCGCCACCGGCTACTGGGGCCGCGGCGACGCGGCCGCGTTCGGCGCCGAGCTCGACGGCCTCGGCGGCTGGCTGCGCACCGGCGACCTCGGCGTCGTGCACCGCGGCGACCTGTACGTCACCGGCCGGCTCAAGGACCTCATCGTCATCGACGGCCGCAACTTCCACCCCCAGGACATCGAGGCGGCGGCCGGGGAGGCCCACCCCGCGGTCCGCCGCGACCGGGTCGCCGCGTTCGGCGTCGCCGACGACGACGGCGAGGGCGCGGTGGTGGTGGCCGAATGGGCGCGCGGCGCCGAAGCCAACGTCCGGGAGGTCACCCGGGCGGTGCTGCGCGCGGTGTCGCGGGAACACGGCCTCACGCTGCGCGCGGTACGTCTGGTCCCTTCCGGTGGACTTCCGCGCACATCCAGCGGCAAGGTCGCCCGGTCGGCCGCCAAGGCACGTTATGGTGACTTCCGTGGGTGATCACCGCGCCGAGGTCACGAAGGTCGTCTGCGACACCTTCCGGCTCGACCCGGCTCTCGTCGAGCCCGACGCACCGCTGGAGGAGCTGGGCATCGACTCGAAGGGGCGGATCAAGCTGCTGGCCGCGCTGGAGATCTACTACGGCGTGACGATCGACCTGGACCGGCTCGACCGGTTCACCGACGTGGGATCCGTGGCCGGCGTGCTCGCGGAAGCCCTGGGAACTCGCGGATCCGAAGAGAGGCGCTGACATGAGCGGCGGGGGGTACACCGCGACGACCGAGGCGTTGTCGACGGCGGCCAAAACCATCGGTGACCTGGCGGAGCACCTGCTGGACGACAACCCGGACCTGCAGACGCCACAGGTGACCGCGGAGAAGTTCGGCCGCGCGCACGGCGCGCACGCCACCAAGTACACCGCCGGCGCGCAGGCGTTGTGGGCCGCGGTCTCCGGCTACAGCGGCACGCTGGGCTCGTTCGGCTCGAACCTCGGCACCGCGGGCTCGAAGTACGGCACCAACGAGGGCAACCAGGCCGGCGCGATCACGAACGCCGGGGGCTCGCTCTGATGGCCGACAAGAAGAAGTGGTCCGACGTCAAGGCGATCCTGGACGACCCGAGCGTCCCGCCGGGGCAGAAGAGCGCGCTGATCAGCAGCTGGCTGCGCGAAAACCCGCCACCGCCGCCGTTCCTGTCCGACCAGGAGCCGGACGACATCAAGCAGAAGCGGCAGGAAGCCGAGAAGTACGCCAACGCCTACAACGCGAACCCGCTGTTCGCCGGCCAGTCGGTCGACGAGGCCTACGACAAGGCCAAGAAGAGCGGTGACCAGAACAGCTACAACGAGGACCAGGAAAAGAAGGCCGTCGACGACGGCAAGAAGAAGCTCGACGACACGAAGCCGCCCGCCGCCGACAGCGGCGGGGAGAGCAGCGGGACCAAGACCTCCGACGAGATCTTCGACGCCGCCGCGCCCGCGCTGAAGCTGTTCGAGACGTTCGGCTCGCTGCTGGCGAAGATCCCGGCCGACTGCCGCGGCAACACCCGCGCGCTCGACCTCGACAAGGACATCCGGGCGCCGTTCGACGAGCAGCGCGGGATCAGCTTCGCGGACTTCGTCGCCGACGCCGGGCACTTCAAGCACGGTTCGGAGACGGTGGACCGGACGCTGCAGGACACCGGCTCGCAGCTGAGCAGCCTGTACCAGAGCTGGAGCGGCGCGGGTGCCGACGCCGCGTCGGACAACTACAACGAGAAGATCCAGCCCAAGGCGGCGAAGCTGTCCCAGACGCTCGGCAACGCGAGCGAGGCGACGCTGAACACCGCCACGACGGTGTTCCAGCTGTGCAAGGGCAAGGCCGACGCCGTCGTCGGGATGTACACCGACCTGGTCGGCAAGGCCGACTACACGATGGCGCAGAAGGTCGTCGCGGTCGCCAGCGGCGAGCACGGCAACGAGCAGGACCTGGCCCAGATCGCGGGCTGGATGGACCTCAACTTCGGCACCAACCTGGTCAAGACCCTCAACGACCAGGGCTGCTGCGACGGCGACGAGATCAAGAAGCACGGCCAGGACCTGGCCAAGCAGTGGATCCAGAACCAGTTCAACCCCGACATGTGGGACCGGCTGTACCAGGGCTTCGCGAAGACCTGCAAGGACACGAAGGACCTCGTCGACAAGGCCTACGACGCCCTCGACAAGGTCATGGGCGGGATCCGGAACGAGTTCCCGGCCGCTTCGGGTCCCGGGGGCGCGGGCGGCGGTCCCGGCGGCCCGGGCGGCGGCCCGGGTTCGACCGGGGGCGCGGGCGGTGGGCCGGGCTCGACGGGTGGCGCGGGCGGTGGCCCGGGTGCGACCGGCGGCTCCGGCGGTGGCCCCGGCGGTGGCCCCGGTGGCTCGGGCAGCGGGTCGGGTGCGGGTGCGCCCGGCGGCGGTTCGGGCTCGGGCGGCGGTGGCGGTTCGGTGCCGCCGATTCCCGACACGACCACGGGATCCGGTGCGCCGGGCGGGGGTTCGGGCGCCGGTGGCGGCTCGGGGGCCGACCTGCCGAGCGGTGCCGGTTCGGGCGCGGGCGGTTCGGGTTCCGGCGGTTCGGGGTCCGGGACGGGCGGTGGCGGCTCGATACCGCCGATCCCGGACGGGTCCGCGGGTTCCGGCGGCGGCTCCGCGGGTGGCGGCTCGGCGGGCGGCGGCGCCGGCTCGCCGGGCGGCCAGGACGACCAGGCGGCCGCGGCGGAGGCGGCCAAGCAGCAGGCCGCGCAGCAGGCCGAGGCGGCGAAGCAGAAGGCCGCCGACGCGCTGAAGGAGTTCAGCGGCCCGGGCATCCAGACGGATTCCGGGGCCGGCCTCGGCTCCTCCGGCGGCTCCGGCTCGGGTGGCCCGGGATCCGACAGCACGGCACCGTCTTCCGTGCCGCCGCCGTCCGACACGGGCCAGGACTCGGCCGCCGCGGCGGCCGAAGCGGCCAAGAAGAAGGCCGCGGACGCGCTGAAGGAGTTCAGCGGCCCGGGCATCCAGACGGACTCCGGCGACGGTGCGGGCAGCATGGGCGGCGGCTCCGGCTCGGGTGGCGGCGACTCGGGCGGGGGTTCCGGCGACGACGGCAAGGCCGGGGCCGAACAGGCCGCGGAAGAGGCGAAGAAGAAGGCCGCGGACGCGTTGAAGGAGTTCGGCGGCCCGGGCATCGCCACGGATCCCGCCACCGGCGAGGCCCTGCCCGGCGCGGACGCCGACCACGACGGCAAGCCCGACGGCCTGCTCGGCGACGACGGCAAGCCGGGCGAGCACGGCGAGCACAAGGGTGACGACGACCCCGACGTCCTCAAGGTCAAGCAGGGCGACAAGACCTTCGAGATGACCGAGCCGGACCGCGACGGCAAGATGGACATCAAGGTCGGCGACGGATCCGGGGACCCGAAGGACTTCAAGCTCGACTGGTCCGGCGACGGTGACGGCAAGCCCGGCGACGGTCCACAAGGGACGGACAAGGACACGTACTGCCCCGGCCCGGACGGCAAGATCCACATCAAGGACGGCGACCTGCAGATCACCGCCGAGCGGCCCGACGGCCCGGACGGCCCGACCGTCGTCACCGTCGACGACGGCAAGGGCACGCCGACGACCTACACCCTCGGCGAGGACGACAAGCCCGGCGGGGACGCCCTCGGCGACACCCCCGCGAAGAAGGTCGACGACCTGCCCACCCACCGGGGCACGCTCGATGACCTCAAACCGCACGACGGCGGCGACCCGGGCGCCCACCACGGCGGCGACGGCGGTGGCGGTGCGCACCACGGCGGCGGCCCGTCGCCGGCCGGGATCGGCGGCGGCTCGCACGGCGGCGGGGCCGGCTTCTCCGGCGCGGGCTTCGAACCGGCCGGCGCCGGGCTGGGGGAGACGCCGATGTCCGGCGGCGCCCACAGCGGTGTCGGCGCGACGCAGCCGCAGCCCGCGCCCGCCTTCGCCTCGGCGGCCGGGGCCACCGGCGCATCCGGCTCGTCGATGGCCGGGATGCCGGGCATGGGCGCCATGGGCGGCGCCCACGGCGGCGGTGGCGGCGGCGACACCGAACGCCGTGCCGCGTACCGGATCGAGGGTGCCGTCTTCGACAACCTCGGCGAACCCGGGCGCCGGATCATCGGCTCCCTCAACGACGACGAAGACCCGCCGTCCGCCCGGACCTGGTAGGAGGACCCGTGACCGACATCGGCGGGATGAAGGCCGAGCTCGACGCCCTCGTCCGCGAGCAGGCCGATCGCCGTACCCTGCGGGAACAGCAGGGCGAGGAGATCAAGGCCCGCTCGCAGGAGTACATGACCAAGCAGGTCCAGGCGGCCGAGCGGTACGTCCAGCACGTCCGCGAAATGGCGCAGCGCAAGACGAAGTCGGGCTGGAGCACCGACCGGTCGCACGCCGAGCCGGCGTCGGCCTTCGCCGCGGAGGAGTACCCCGGCCCGGCCGGTTTCGAGGCGGCGCCGGCCCCGCGGCCGGCGCGGGACGAGCCGCGGGCCGCCCGCCGTCCCCGCGCCGCCGTCGAAGAGGACGAGGACTTCAACAACCCCTGGTGAACCACAGGTCGACGGCGATCTCGCGCAGCGGCATGGTGAACGTCTCCGCCGGGGCGAGCCGCCGCCGCAGTTCCCCTTCGAACTCGGCCCGCCGTTCGCCGAACAGGTGCGGCGCCGAGCTCGACAGGGAGAACACCCCGGCGACGACGTCGTCGACCGTGCGGGTCACCACCCGGCCCGGCACCTCGAACCGCCGCGGGCCGTGGAAGCCGGCCGCGCGGTAGATCCCGGCCTCGCCGCCCGCCGTGCCCTCCGGCAGCGTGCCCTGTCCCGCGCGCCGCACCGGGCCCAGGTACTCGCGCACCAGCTCGGCGATCGCCGGGTGCACGGGCTCGAGCGTCGACGCGTGCACGTGCGCGCAGACCCCGTCCGGCGCCAGCATCCCGCGCACGGCGGCCGCGACACGGGGCCGGTCGAACCAGTGGAAGGACTGCGCGAAGGTGACCAGCCGGAACCGGCCCAGCCCGGCGGGCAAATCTTCCGCGCGCCGATGCACCCACCGGCAGTTTCCCAGCCCCGCGTCCGCCGCCAGCCGCGCAGCTTCGGCGAGCATGTCGGGATCGGCGTCCAGCCCGACGGCCTCCGCGAAGGAACCGGCCAGCGGCAGCGTCAGCGAGCCGGGCCCGCAGCCGATGTCGAGCAGCCGCCCGGTTCCGTCCAGGTCGAGTTCGCGGGCGAAGGCCGTGGCGAGCCCGGCGGGGTACGCCACCCGGCCGCGCGGGTAGTACTCGGCACTGCCCGAATAGAGGGTTGGATCCCATTCCCACGCACCGGTCACGATCCCCAGCCTAGGGAGCGCGGCAAGGCTTTTCCGGAGATGAGCGGGCACCACCCGGACGGGTTCGGTGGAGGGTGTGAAACCCGGCGCGGCGGGGTATCCGGTCGCGTTCGTTCCGCCGCCGAACCAGCCGGAGGTCTTCCGATGCCCGTGCGCACCGCCACCCCGCCCGCCACCGACGTCGTCGGGCTGGCCCTGGAAGTCCTTGCCGCGCAGGGGTTGAGCCGGGCGGCCGCGAACGCCGCCCTGGTTTCGCTGGCCAGGGAAAGAGGCGTGACCGTGGCGCGCTGCGCCGCTCTGGTCGTGGCCGCGGTCGACGGGCGGATGGGCTGATGGCGTTCACCGCGCGGGCCGGGAACGACGACGCCACCTCGATCGGCGGGAGCGCGCTGCTCGCCGTCGGGCTGGTCGTCGCCTTCTTCGGCGGGTGGTCGTGGTGGACCGTGGCCGGGGTCGGCGCGGCCGCCGCGGGCGCGCTCTGGCTCACAGTCGCGAACCGCGGCAAGTAACCGGCCCGGGACGGGGAACGCTGCCTCCACCCGAACGACCGAGGAGGAGGCCGTCCATGGCGGAGCACGACGAGGACGTCATCGAACTGCTGCAGCGGCAGCACCGCGAGATCCGGGAGCTGTTCGCCGGGCTGGAGACCGCGGAGGGGGACCGGCGCCGGGAGCTGTTCCACGACCTCGTGCGGCTGCTGGCGGTGCACGAGACGGCGGAGGAAATGGTCGTGCACCCGGAGATCCGCGACCTCGAACCGGCGGCCGGGCCCGTCGTCGACGCGCGGATCGGCGAGGAGCATCGGGCCAAGGCCCTGCTGACGAACCTGCAGAAGCTGGGCCCGGAGGCCGAGGGGTTCGACACGCTGCTTGTGCAGCTGCGCGACGATGTGCTCGCGCACGCCGAACACGAGGAGCGGGAGGAGTTCCCGCTGCTGCGGGCACACCGCCCGCCCGAGCGGCTGCGGGCGATGGCCGCGACCGCCAAGCTGGCCGAGGCGGTGGGGCCGACCCGCCCGCACCCCGGCGTCGAAAGCGCGAAGGCCAACCTGCTGCTGGGTCCGCCCGCGGCGATCGTGGACCGGGCGCGCGACCTCATCCGCGGCGCGCTGGGCGGCTGAGGCGTGACCGAGCCGGACGAAGCCACCGACCCCGAGGAGTTCGCCGAGGAGGCGGGCACCGACCCGACCCCGCAGCAGGTCGCCGAATACGAGGAGCTGGCGCGGCGCAACCCGCCCTGGTCGGCGCCGGACTGACTGGGTACCCCGCCGGCATGGCAGGAGCCCCGGCCCGCAAACTGCGGCGCTACCAGGAGATGCGCGACTTCGGCCGCACCGCGGAACCGGCCGGCGGGGCCGCGGCCGGCCCGGACCGCCACCGGTTCGTGGTGCAGCGGCACCGGGCGCGCCGGCTGCACTACGACTTCCGCCTCGAACTCGGTGGCGTGCTGGTCAGCTGGGCGGTGCCGAAGGGACCCACGCTGGACCCGAAGGCCCGCCGGCTGGCCGTGCACGTCGAAGATCACCCGATCGAGTACGCCGGCTTCGAGGGCGTCATCCCGCGCGGCGAGTACGGCGGCGGGGACGTCATCGTCTGGGACCGCGGCGTGTGGCGGCCGGTCGAGGCGGACCCGGCCCGGGCGATCGAGGCCGGGACGCTGCACTTCGACCTCGACGGCGAGAAGCTGGCCGGGCGGTTCGTCCTCGTCCGCACCAGCCGCGGCGAGAAGGACCAGTGGTTCCTGCTGCACAAGCAGGACGAGCACGCCCGGGCCGGCTGGGACGCCGAGGACCACCCGCGGTCGGTGAAGAGCGGCCGCACCAACGACGAGGTCGCGGCCGCCCCGGACGCGCTCTGGCACGGCGACCGGCCCGCCGCCGAAGCGGAGGAAGCCGTCGGCGGGTGGCAGGCGCCGACCGAGGACGAACTCGCCGCGCTCGACGCCTTGGGCGCCAAGGGCCGCTGGTCGGTCGGGGGCCGCGAGCTGGCCCTGACCAACCTGGACAAGGTGCTGTTCCCGGCCGACGGCGAACCCGTCACCAAGCGGGACCTCATCCGCTACTACGTCACCGCCGGGCCGGCGATGCTGCCGTACCTGGCGGGCCGTCCGCTCACCACGCACCGGTTCCCGCAGGGCGTCACCGAGCCGGGCTTCTGGCAGAAGGAGGTCCCGCGGCACGCCCCGGACTGGCTCACCACCTGGCGCAACGAGCGCGCCCGCCCGGGGGAGAGCCGGCGGTACGTTGTCGCCGACAGCGTGGCGACGCTCGCGTGGCTGGCGAACTACGGCGCACTGGAGCTGCACGCCTGGACGTCCCGCGCCGCCGACGTCGACCACCCGACGTGGGTGCTGTTCGACATCGACCCGGGCCCGGAGACGACGTTCGAGCAGGTCCTGGAGCTCGCGCGGCTGCACCGCACCGCCCTGGAGCACTTCGGCCTGACCGGCCGGCCCAAGGTGACCGGGCAGCGCGGGATCCAGGTGTGGGTGCCGATCGCGCCGCACTGCACGTTCGAGCAGACCCGCGCCTGGGCGGAGACGGTGTCCCGGACCATCGGGCGGGTGCTGCCCGACCTGGTCAGCTGGGCCTGGACGAAGGACAAGCGCCGCGGCCGCGCCCGGCTCGACTACACGCAGAACGTGCTCAACAAGACCCTGGTCGCGCCCTACAGCGTCCGTCCCCGGCCCGGCGCCCCGGTTTCGGTGCCGCTGGAATGGGACGAGCTCGACGACCCGGGCCTCACGCCGGACCGCTGGACCGTCCGGGACGTCCCGGACCGCTTGGCCGGCCGCGGCGACCCGTTCGCGGTCTTGCTGGGCCTGGAGCAGAAGCTGCCGGGCCTGTAGCACTCAGGCGCGGACGGATTCGAACTGCCGGGGCTGCAGCCGGTCGAGTTCCGCGGGGGTCAGGTGCGGACGCCCGCCCGCGTGCTCGGTCGTCGCCGCGGCCGCCGCCACCGCCAGGCTCGCCGCCGTCTCCAGCGGGCGCCGCCGGGTCAGCGCCGCGGTGAGGGTCGCGACGAGCGCGTCCCCGGCGCCGGTGGGGTCGACCACCTCGGTCCGGACGTGCGGCACGAACCAGCTGCCCTCCGGCCCGGCGAACAGGGTGCCCTGCCCGCCCACCTCCAGCACGACCAGCGAAGGCCCGCGTCGCCGGAGGTCCGCGGCGGCGCGGACGGCCGAAGCGACGTCCTCGACCGGCTGCCCGGTGAGGAGCTCGGCTTCCCGGCCGTCGGCGCGCACGACGTCGGCCAGGGCGAGCAGGTCCGCGGCCGGCGTGCCGGACGGCGGTGCCCCGTCCAGCACGACCCGGGTGCCCGCGGTGTGCGCCAGCCGGGCGGCCAGCAGAGCGACCGGCGCGGGCTGCTGCAGCTGCACGATCAGCGAGGCGGCGGCCGAAATCGGGGCGGCCGCGGCGAAGACGTCGCCTTCGGTGAGCAGCGTTTCCTCCGGGACGTGCTCGAGGTACCGGCGGCGGCCGTGGTCGTCGACCACGTCGACGAGCAGCGCCGTCTCGGTGCCCGGCCGGCGGACCACGTGCGAGGTGCCGATCCGGTCGGCCCTGGCCTGGGCGAGCAGCGCGTCGCCGGTGCGGTCGCGGCCGACGACGCCGACCAGCGACACCGACACCCCGAGCTGGCCCAGCGCCACGGCCTGGTTGGCGCCCTTCCCGCCGAGCAGCTCCTGCCGGTGCCGGACCGGAGCCGACGAGTCCGCATCGGGTGCGTCGGGGACTTCGATCACCAGGTCGCGGGCGATCTGCCCGGCGACGACGACTTCGCTGAAGGTCATCGGGTCCACCGGCGGGTCATGGCGCCTCCTCGGGTCACCGTTCGGCTACCCGGCCCGCGGCGGCGGGTAAACCGCTCGTTCGGGTCGAGTGGTCGCCGGGCGCCGTCGTGGGGCGGGCGGCCGAACTCGTCCGCTCGCGGGTGCAGATGATCCGCGCCTACGCGGAAACCACCGGCTGCCGCCGCCGGTACCTGCTCGGGTACTTCGGCGAGGAACTCGTGCGGCCACTGCGACACCTGCGATGCCGGTCGTACGGGAGCAGGACCGGCTCGGCCGCTGCCGACCCCGGCCGGGTGAGCCGGTTGCGCCGGACGGCGGACCCGCCGTGGCCGGTGCGTGGCCGGACCCACAAAGCGGCCCGCCGAGGGAGGCGAAGCACCGCGTCTTGCGGTAAATCAAGAGGACCAAGCAAGACCGGTGGAGGAGCGGTGACCGAATCACTGATGAACGCGGCGGATCGTTGGAGACCGCTGACCGAACTGCTGCAGGCCCTGCTCGAGCGGGTCGCCGGCGAGCTGCCCGGATGCCTCGGCGCGGGCCTGACCGTGAGCCACGGCGGCCCGCCGCTGCAGGTGCTGGCCACCGCCGGCGTCGGCGAGCACCTGGTGCCCGCCCAGCTGCGCGACGGCGGCCCGGTCGCCGTCGCGGACGCCACCGGTGAACCGGTGACGACGGACGAGCTCTTCGGCGACGAGCGCTGGCCGCGGTTGTCCCGCGACGACGTCCCCGGCGGCGAAGCGATCCGCGGGGCCGTCGCACTGCCCGGGTTCTGGGACGAGCACGGCACTTTCGTTCTCTCGGCGACGCTGGACCGGCCGCCCGGCTCCACCACCCTGCCCGTCCTGCAGCGGTACGCGAAGCTCACCGAAACGACCCTGGTGGTCGCCGAGACCGCCACCGCGGGCGACCCCGACCAGATGCTCGACCTGCTGGCCTCCCGCGCCGCCATCGAGCAGGCGAAGGGCGTGATCATGGCCCTCCGGCGGTGCCCGCCGGAGGAGGCGTGGCAGACGCTGCGCCGCACCAGCCAGGAGTTCAACGTCAAGGTCCGCGAGCTGGCCATCGCCCTCGTCGAGCACCTCGGGGGCCACACGGCGACCCAGCCGGCCGGCACGCGGGCCATCCACCCCGGTGACCAGGCCCGCCACGCCGCCGAGCGCCTCTGGTCGGCTTTCACGGCGGTCCCGTCCTGAAGGAGGGCGTTTCCGGTCCGGGCGTTTGGGTACCAAGATCCCGTCCGTGATCACGTCACTGCGTCGCCGGCCCCCGGCCGGCGCGGAAGGCCAACCGAACCCGTGTCCCCCACGTTCCCGGTCCCCACCCGGTCCGCGCCGCTCACGGCGCGCCGGACGGAGTACCGCCCCGGTCTCTTCGTGCTGACCTTCGCCGGCGAGATCGACGCCTTGACCCTGCCGATCCTCGAGCGTGAGCTGCGGGTGGCCCCACCGGGGACGACGGTGGTGGTGAACCTGACCCCGGTGGCGTTCGTCGGCCTGGCCGGCGCCCGCGCCCTGGCGGCCGCCGCCGAGCGGGCCGCCGCCGACGGCGGGTGCTTCGGGGTCGTGGCGAACAGCCGGACTCTGGCACGGCTGTTCCGCATCACCGGGCTGGCCGCGGTGGTCCCGATGTTCGCGTCGCTGTCGGACGCGCTGCGGGAGCTGCTGGCGGCCGGAATGCACGACCGCGCCGGCTGAGGCCGCTCAGCGCGGGACCCAGCGGGCGATCAGCACGCCCGCGTCGTGCCGGGACCCGCCCTCGCCGTGGTCCAGCACGGCGCGGGTGAGCCGGCGGGCGATCTCCGGCGGCAGCTCACCGGCGTCGTGGCCGAGGTGGCGGGCGATCCGGGCGCGGCCGAACGGCTCCCCGGCCCGGTTCGCCGTCTCCGCGACGCCGCGGGAGTACAGCGTCAGCAGGTCGCCGGGTTCGAGCTGCACCTCCGTGGCCGGGCAAAGCCCGCCGCCGGCGGCGAACCGCGTCGCGGCGGGGGCCGCGGTGAGGCACGCCTCGCCGTCGCGGACGACCAGGGGCGCGGGACACCCGGCGCCGAGCAGCCGCAGGACGCCGGTGTGCAGGTCCAGCTCGGCCACCACCCCGTGCACGGCCGGCGCGCCGGGCAGGGCTTCGAGCTCGGCGGCGACCGCTGCGAACTGCTCGCCGAGGGCCGCGCCGCCGTGGCGGGCGGCGCGGTAGGCGGACAGCGCGGTCACGACCGCGATGTCCGCGCCGCCGCCGCGCACGCCGGCGTCGAACAGCGCCAGCTGCGCGCGCCCCTCCGAGAGGGCGTAGTCGAACACGGTCGCGCAGAGGTCGTACACCGGTTGGACGCTCGCGCCGACGATGACGCTTTCCGTGGCCGCGGTGAGCGGCGGCAGGCTCTGCCACAGCAGTTCGGCGGGGGAGCCGCGGGGCCGGTGGCGGCGCCGGCGGTCCAGGCCGTCGCCGTACTGGGTCGTGGCGGTCACGAGGTGCCCGAGCAGCGTCGCCAGCCAGCGGCACTGCTCCCGCAGCGCCGGGTCGTCCGGGTCGGCGTCGTCCGGGACGATCTCCAGCACGCCGAGCCGCTCGACGCCGTCGAGCAGGATGGTCCACAGCGTGCCGTCCCGGGCGACGGTGGTGCCGGCCCGGCGGAACACGGCTCCGCCGACGGTGGTTTCGATGTCGAGCTCCGCGCCGCCGGGACGCAGCGGCACGAGCGTGCGCTGGTCGTGATCGGCCAGGTAGACGCCGATGGTCAGGTCGAGCGCGCGGCCCGCCTCGGCGACGACGGCCGGCAGCCGTTCGGGCGGCGCGCGGTGGGCCCCTTCGAGCAGGTCGACCAGGGCCTTCAGCGGGCCGTGCAACGGTTTCGCGTCGCGGACCGAGTGGCTGTAGGGCGCACGGGCGGGCCCGGTTTCGTCGAGCCGTTCGTTGACGGCGTGGGCGAGCATGTCGCGGTCGACGCGGGGCAGCGTGGTCAGCCCGTTGAGGTAGGCGTCCAGTTCGAGCAGGTTCAGGCTGCCGCCGAGCGCGAAGTACCGCATCCACAGCTGTTCCGGCGTGAGGTCGCTCCGGGCGAAGCAGGCGGCGATCCGGCGCTGCTGTTCGTCCTCGGGCAGGAAACGCATCCGCTCACCCTTCCCGCACCGGGGTGACGAGCCGCGCGGCGGCCTCGGCCGGGCTGCCCCCGCAGGCGCGGGCCAGCGCAAGCAGGCGGTCGAAGGCGGCGTCCTCGTCGAGGCCGTCGCGGCCCATGAGGAAGCCCTTCGCCAGCGTGATCAGGTCGCGGTCGCGCAGGGTGTCCTTGAACCGCGCGCTGAACCGGCCGGCGCGCTCGCCGGCCCGTGCGTTGGCGACCAGCACGGCGGCGCGGTCGGCGAACCGCACGAGCGTCCGCTCGTCGGCGGCTCCGAAGGCACGGGGAATGGTCGCGTAGAGCTTGATGGCGCCGTGACAGCCGTCCCCGGTGACCATCGGCGCGGTGACGACCGACCGCAACCCCGACCGGGCCACGGCGGAACACCACCGCACCCACCGCCGTTCGGCGGCGACATCGTCGACCCGCTGCGGCGAACGCTCCCGCAGGGCGGCCAGGCAGGGGCCTTCCCCGAGCTCGTACTGCAGGGTGTCGGCTTCGCGCACGAGCGGACCCGACGCACTGGTGGTGACGAAGGCCCCTTCGCCGTCGACCAGGGTCACCCCGACCCCGTCCGCGGCGGCAATGGTCGTCCCGGCGAGCGTCACGATCAGCTCCAGCACCGAATCGACGCTTTCCCGCGACAGCAGCAACCCCGACATCCGAGCGGCAACGGCGGCCAGCTCCCCCTCGAGCGGCAACCCACCCGGCGCAGCCTCATCCGACGACATGCGTGCTGATTACCTACCCGGCGCGCCCGGCAAACCTGCCGGCGATCGCGGCGAGAACCGGGACGCGCGGGGGACCGCGGACATGGATCCACCCCGGACTGGGTACCCGGAATCACTGTGTGCCGAGCGGGAGGAGCAGACATGGAACGGCCCGACCCCACCGCGACGGCTCCGCCGTTGTTCGACGAGGTGACCGGGGCCCTGGAAGCCCTCTCCGTCGTCCTGCGGGAGGAGGAGGACTTCCGGATCCTGCTCCAGCACGTCTGCCTGCAGGTGCGCCACGCCGTGCCCGGGGTCGGCGAGGCCTCCGTCACCCTGGTCACCGGGGACGCGCCGCACACCGCGACCGCCACCAGCAGCATCGTCGGCGAGCTCGACGGTGACCAGTACCGGATCGGGGACGGGCCCTGCCTCGAGGCGATGCGGGACGGCAAGATCGTCCGCACCACGGTGGCCGACGCGCTCGAGCGGTGGCCCGAGTTCTCGCGCGGGGCGCGGGAGGCCGGCTTCGGGAGCTTCCTCGCCGCGCCGCTGGTCGCCGACGCGGAGTTCTCCGGGGCCGTCAACTGCTACGGGCGACAGGACGACGGCTTCGAGGAGGTCGAGGGGCAGCTGCTCGAGCTCTACACCGCCGCCGTCGAGGCGATCCTCCGCGTCTACCACCGGTACCTGCGGGCGCGGGACACCGCCGACCACCTGCGGACGGCGCTGACTTCGCGCGCGGTCATCGACCAGGCCAAGGGGATGCTGATGGCCATCCGCCAGGTCGACGCCGAGGACGCCTTCGCGCTGCTCGTCGAGCAGTCGCAGCGGGAGAACACGAAGCTGCGGGAGGTCGCCGAGCGGTTCGTCGAAGGAGTGGTCTCGGGGCTCCTCCCGCCGCGGTAGCGTGGGGACCGTGGCGGGAAGCCGGATCACGGTGCGGGTCGGCGAGCGGCAGCTGACGCTCTCGAACCTCGAAAAGGTGCTCTACCCGCGCCACGGCTTCACCAAGGGCGAGGTCCTCGACTACTACACGCGGATCGCGCCAGTGCTGCTGCCGCACCTGCGCGACCGGGCGGTGACGTTCGTGCGCTTCCCGGACGGCGTCGGCGGTGGCTCGTTCTTCGAGAAGGACGTCTCGCGCCACGCCCCGGACTGGGTGCGCACCGCGCGGCTGGCCGTCGGCGGCCGGGGCCAGGAGCCCGAACTCGTCGCCTACCCGTTGCTCGACGACCTGCCCGGGCTCGTGTGGGCGGCCAACCTCGCCGCGCTCGAGCTGCACGTCCACCAGTGGACCGTCGGCCCCGGCGACGAGCGCCGCACCCCGGACCGGCTGGTGTTCGACCTCGATCCGGGGCCCGGCGCGACGGTGGTCGACTGCTGCCGGGTCGCCGAGCGGCTCCACGACGTCCTCGTCCAGGACGGCTTCACGCCGATCGCGAAGACGAGCGGCTCCAAGGGCATGCAGCTGTACGTGGGCGTGGTGACCGCGGACGGCGGTGAGCCGTCGCGGTACGCGAAGGCCCTGGCCGAGCGGCTCGCCGCGCAGACGCCGGAGCTCGTCGTGGCGCGGATGACGAAGAACCTGCGCCCGGGCAAGGTCTTCATCGACTGGAGCCAGAACAACCCGCACAAGACCACGGTGGCGCCGTACTCGCTGCGCGGCCGTGACGAGCCGACCGTGTCGGCTCCCGTCACGTGGGACGAGGTCCGCGCGTGCCGGCACGTGACGCACCTGCGGTTCACCGCCGGCGAGGTTTTGCGGCGCGTCGAGGACCACGGAGATCTGTTCGCCGATCTCGAACACACCCGGGTGCCGATTCCGGCGATCGGCTGAACTTCGGAAACTGCCATTCCGCCCGGCGCGCGCACGGTTTCGGCGGAAATGCCCGGAAAACGGCGTCACCTGCGGATTTGATCGTCCACATCGGACTGTTGCACGTGCAGACGGCCGTGTCACTGCACGAAGGCGCCGAGTGGGTCATCCGGCGGTGGGCCGGCGTCGGCGAAGTCGGTACGGTCTACGGACGAACCGCGGCGTCCGCCGTGGTGGCGAAAGACAATGGCGCGGCGGCCGTCGCCGTTCTTGTCGAATGTGGCGAAAGGAAACAGGTGTCCGCCCTGATCGACACCGATCTCGAATTCTGGTTCCAGCGTGGCCTGCGCGCGTATCTGGGCGAAGTGGCGCGTGCGCTCGGCTTCGGCTTCGAGTCGTGCACCGTGGACGTCGACGTCCCGGTGTCGGCCTACGTGGCGGTGGACTGGCGGTTGCGGCGGTTCCCCGAGCGTGACGTGGCCCTGCTCTGGGACGAGGTGCACGGCTGGGCGGTCGCGGTCGAGGCGGCGTGCGGCGAGGAGATGATCGTGCTCGCCTACCTCGGCGGCGCGGACATCCTGCCGCCGGCCCAGGAGGTCGTGCGGTTCCTGACCGCGTTGCGGGCCGGTGCCGTGGATCCGCGCGAGCCGGGTTCGCCGGTGCTGCGCCGTCCCGGCCGCCACCAGGAACTCCTGCCGCTGCTGCCGGCCCGCTGATCCACAGTGGACGAAGCGGTGCCGCGCCGGGCCGGCGCGGCACCGCGGTCACCCGGCGAAGGTCACCAGCGTGATCGACGGACGCAGGTCGCGCAGGCCGGGCAGGTCCGCGATCCGGCGCAGCACACCCGGCCCCCAGGCCCCGCGCCCGGCCGGCGGCTGCCGGTCTTCGACGGCGGCGACCCCGGGAACGCGCCCGAGCAGCCGCGCGGCCTCGGAAGCGCTCAGGCCGAACGGCATCGGCGGAACGGTGTAGCGCGCGGACAGCCGCAGCCCGGAACTGTCGGTGCCTTCCGGTAGCGTGGAAAACGGGGGGCGCCCCCGCGGCCCGCTCCGCAGCGTCCGCCGGCTGAGCCACGGCGGGATCGAGTCGAAGAACAGCTGCCCGCCGGGGAACCGCGCCGCGCAGTCGGCGATCAGCGCGAGCACGGCGGCGCGTTCGAGGTACATGAACAGTCCCTCGGCCGAGACGAACACGCCCCGAGCCGGATCGGGCACGTCCAGCCAGGCGCGGTCCAGCGCCGACGCCGGCATCGACGTCATCCGCGGCTCCGGCGGCAGCAGCCGCCGGCGCAGGTCGATCACCGGCGGCAGGTCGACCGAAAGCCAGTCGACCGCGGGCCGGCCCAGCCGCCAGTAGGTGGTCTGCAGGCCCTCGCCGAGGGCGACGACGGTCGCGGCCGGGTGCCGCTCCAGGTAGGCGCGCAGGGCGAGGTCCAGGGCGGCGGCGCGCAGCGGGTGGATCTGGTCCGGCTTGCCGAACCGCGCGTAGTCGTACGAAATCCGGCGCTGCAGCTGCTCGGCGAGCGGGTCCGCGAACGCCGAGCCGGGGTGCCGCGACTCCTCGGCGCGGTTGCGCAGCGTCCAGAGGCAGGTGGCCGCCACGCCGTCCAGGGCGGCGCCGTCGATGATCGGCCCGGTCATGCGGCGAAGGCGGTCCGCAGGAACGCGAGGATGTCCGCCCGCGCGGTTTCGGCCTGCGGCACCAGGCCCGGCAGGCTGAGGAACGCGTGCCCCGCGCCCGGGTACTCGGCGAGCCGGGCCGGGGTGCCCGCCGCGTCGAGCCGCTCGGCGTAGCGGCGGCCGTGGTCGGCCAGCGGATCGTGGGTCGGCACCACCACCAGGGCCGGCGCCAGTCCGCTCAGGTCGCCGGCGTGCAGCGGCGAAAGCGCGCGGGCGTCGCCCGCCGGTGCGGCCAGGCGCCGGATCAAGCGCAGCACCGGCAGGCTCAGCGTGGGCGTCCCGGCGTACTCGGCGACCGAGTCGTGGTCGAACATCGACCCGGTCACGTCGGTCGCCGGGTTGACCAGCACCTGCGCCCGCAGCGGCACCCCGGCGGCCCGGGCCCGGATCGCGGCGAGCGCGCCGATCAGCCCGCCGCAGCTTTCGCCGAAGACCGCGGCCCGCGCCGGGTCGATGCCCCACGCCCCGGCGTGGCGCAGGAGGTGCCGCAGCGCGTCCCAGCCGTCGTCGACGGCGTCCGCGAGCGGCTGGTCCGGCGCGACGAGCCGGTGCTCCACCGAAACGACGACCGCGGGCAGCCGCGCGGCGAGGTGGCTGGTGACCCAGTCGCTCTGCACCGCCGTGCCGACGAACCCGCCGCCGTGCACGTGGACCACGAGTGGCAGCGTGCCGTCCCGGTCCGCCGGCCGGTGCGCCCGGACCGGCAGGTCGCGGCCGGGCAGCGCCAGGTCCCGCCACTCGATTCGTGCGTCCGGATCCGGTTGCCCGGTCAGCGCCCGGGCGGCGGCGGAGGCCCGGAAGCGGTTTTCCGCCTCCCGGTAGGCGAACAGCTCTTCGGTCGTCATCGCGAGCCAGTCCGGCTCCGGCGGACGCGTTTCCTGGATCATGGTCGGCTCCCTGGTTTCGAAACCTGAGGTATCGAAACCTACGGTAGCGAAAACCGGTAGGGTGGCGCCATGCCTTCCGCGTCCGCCCGGCCACCGGGCCGTCCCCGCGCCGGCGTCGACGCCGCGGTGTTCGCCGCGACGCTGCGGACGGTCCACGAGCTCGGCTACGCGCGGGCCACCGTCGAGCGCATCGCCGCGGCGGCCGGCATCGCCAAGACGACGATCTACCGGCGCTGGCCGTCCAAGGGCGAGCTGATCGTGGACGTCCTGCTGGACGCGTTCGGCCCGGCGCCGCTCGCGGGCGGGACCCGGGCCGACGTCCTGACGTCGGTCATCCGCTGGGGCGCGGCGAAGATCGCCGAACCCGGCGTGGGCGACGCGTTCGCCGGCGTCTTCAGCGACGCCGTCAGCGATCCGGCCCTGCGCGTGGTGCTGTCCTCGCGGCTGCAGGACCCGTACCGGCTCGCGCTCCAGGACGCGCTCGGCGAGCCGGAGCACCGGGTCCTGTTCTTCGTCGACGTCGTCGTCGGCACCCTGCTGCACCGGATGGGCATGACCGGCGAGCCGATGGCCGACGCCGACGTCGACGCCCTGGTCGAGATGGTCGTGGCGCACTTCGCGGCCGGGTGACGGCCGTCATGGGCCGGGCTGTCACATCGCCGACGGCCGCGGAGTCGTGGGGGTGACGGACCCCGACGGGGTTCGCGAAGCCCCGAGGAGTCCCGATGTCCACCGCTCACCTGATCGTCACCATCGCCGCCGCGGCCTGGGTCGGCTTCTCGGCCGTCTCGATGCTGACCCGCGCGAAGTGGGTCGTCGAGCCGATCAGCGAGTACGGCGTGCCCGAGCGGTGGTGGGCGTGGCTCGGCACGGCGAAGGCGGCCGGCGCGCTGGGCCTGCTGGCCGGGCTGGCCTGGCCGCCGATCGGCATCGCGGCGGCGATCGGCCTGGTGCTGTACTTCACCGGCGCGCTCGTCACCGTGGCCCGGGCGCGGTCGTACGGGCACCTGGTGTTCCCGGCGCTCTACCTGGCGCCGGTGGTCGCCTCGCTGCTCCTGCTGCCCTGATCGGCGAGCCAGGTGAGCGCGTCGGCGGTGTGGCGCAGCACGGACAGGTGCCCGTCGCCGGGCGAGGGCCGGTACTCGGCGTGCGGGCACCGCCCGGCGAGCCACGCGCTGTGCGAGGCGGGGATCATCCGGTCCTCCTCGCCGTGCACCAGCAGCACGGGCGCGCTGATCGACGCGGGGTCGCCGCCCCACGGCGTGACGTAGGCGAGGTCGTCGTCGATCAGCCCGCCGGGCCCGTCCGCGAGCGCGGCGCGGACGACCTCGTCCAGCCACGACCACGACCCGTTCAGCGCGGCGAAATCGGCGGCGGTGAAGACGGCGGGATCGAATTCCGCGCCGGCCTCGTACTTTTCCTTGGCGGTCCGCCCTTCCGTGGCGGCGCGCAGCGAGGCGACACTCGCCGCGGCCATGCCGCCGAACCAGTCGAGGCCGGCCGCGTCGAACGGCGCCACCGCGGCCAGGCCCGCGGCGGCGAACACCCGATCCGGCAGCAGCGCGGCACAGGCCAGGGCGTGCGAACTCCCACCGGAGTGCCCGAGCACGGCGAACCGCCCGACCCCGAGCGCGTCGGCCACGGCGGCCACCCACCCGGCGACGTCCCCGACCCGCCGCCCCGGCACCGGCGTGGAGGAGCGGTAGCCGGGCCGGTCGAAGGACACGAACCGCACGCCGAGCTCCCGGGCGAGGGGCAGCAGCGGCCCGGGCGGCGCGCCGGTGTTGGGCGTGCCGTGGTGCCAGAAGACGGTGAGCCGGGCGGGGCCGCCGGTGTCGTGCACGTGCAGGACGCGGCCGCCGGGCAGGGTCAGATCGGTCTCGGTGACCATCAGCGGGCCAGCCGCTCCGCCAGCCACGCCAGCGAAAGCGGGTAGCGGTAGTCGATCCCGCCGTGGCCGGCGTCGAACAGCTCGTAGTGGACGCGGTCGGCCGGCAGGCCCGCCGCCACCACCTCGGCCCGGAACGCCTCCGCGCCGAGGTCGAGGAACCACTCGTCGCTCGTGCCCGCGTCGATCCACACCGCCCGCAGCGAGCGGACCGCCTCCGCGTGGCGCGCCACCATCCGGACCGGGTCCCAGTCCAGCCAGCGCTGCCACTGCTCCGGCCGCAACGCGCCGGTCAGCGGGTCGAACGGCAGCTCCGGCGTCCCGTCCTCGCGGGCCGAGAAGCACGCCGCGACGCCGAACAGCATCAACAACGTCGAGTCTTCCGGCTTGGTGAACGCCGGGCGGCTCCGGAAGTCCGCCCACCACGCCTGGATGTCCTGGTCGTAGTCGCGCAGCGCGCGGACCGCCTTGCCGAAGTCGGGGACGTAGCACAGCTCGTAGAGCGAGTCGCCCGCGTGCGTCGCCAGCGCGCCGAACAGGTCCGGGCGCAGCATCGGCGTGATCATCGCGCCGAACCCGCCCGAGGACTTGCCGGCGATCGCCCGGGACGCCGGGGCGGGCAGCGTCCGGTAGCGCTCGTCGACCCACGGCACGATCTCGTCGCACAGGTACGAGTGGTAGCGGCCGGTGCCCGGCGAATCGACGAACTGCGAGCCGCCGTACGCGGTCCACGCGTCGACGTACACCACGACACAACCCGGTGCGCCACCGGCGAAGACGGCGTCGGCCGTCTCCACGAACGGTTGCCGGAACGGCATCCGGTTGGCCCACATGGTCAGGTGCCCGGTGTAGCCCTGGATGACGTACACCGCCGGGTACCGCTCGTCGCCGTCGTCGTAGCCCGGCGGCACGTACACCCAGAGCGGCCGCTCGTGCGGATCGCCGAGCGGGTTGCCGCGCAGCAGCGTGGAGGACACCGTGTGCCGGTCGAGCCGGCCGGCGAGTTCGCCGTCCCAGGGCAGCATGCGGCCAGTCAACCACGATCCAACCGGTTGTGGTGGCTAAGCATTACCTCCTTTCCGCGCGTAGCGTTGAGCCGTTTCGGGAGATGCGGGGACGACCATGAAACATCCGGGGCCGTTGTTCACCTTGCTCGCCGGTGTGGTGCTCGCCGGCGGGATCGGGATCGCCGACGTGGCGTCGGGAACCGGCGCGCCGGTCGCCGGGTCCGCGAGCGCGGTGGGGACCGCGAGCACCACGGCGTCCGCGCCGCCCGGGACGACGGCGGAACCGCCGAAGCCCGCGGCGCCCGCACGGGCCGACTACGCCGGGCGGGTGACCGGCGGCGGCGCGTCGATCGCGGTGTCGGCGCGCGACGGCCACGCCATCGCGTACCTCTGCGACGGCAAGAGGATCGAAGCCTGGCTCCAAGGCGTGACCGTCGACGGGAACCTGAACCTCAGGGGCGCCCCGAACGCGAGCCTGACGGGCCGCTTCGACGCGGATTCGGCCACCGGGACCGTCACCGCGGCCGGCAGGACGTACCAGTTCGCCGTGCCGGTGGCCAAGAAACCCGCGGGCCTCTACCGGGCGACGCCGAAGGTGAAGGGCAAGCCGGCGAAGGCCGGCTGGATCGTGCAGTCCGACGGCAGCCAGGTCGGCCTGCTCACGACGGAAGACGGCTCGGCGGCCGCCCCGGCGCTCGACCCGGCCGCCGGCACCGCGACCGTCGACGGCGTCCCGGTGACCGCCGAGCCGATCAGCGGCGTGGCCGGGACGGGGGAGTTCTGATGACCGCCCCGGCCGCAGGGCGCCGCACCGCGGTCGCGCTCGTGGTGCCGCTGGTGGCCGGCGCCGTCGTTTCGGTGGCGCTCGGCGTCTACGGCGGCCTGCACACGCCGACCGGGGTCGCGGTGAACATCGCGGGGTTCTCCGGGCCGCAGGCCGTGAAGGCGTGGCTCGCGACGGTCGTCGTCGTGCTCGCCCTCGTCCAGCTCCTTTCGGCGCTGGCGATGTACGGCAAGCTCGGCCGCGGCGCGCCCGCGTGGGCCGGTCCGGTGCACCGCTGGTCGGGCCGGCTGGCGTTCCTCGCGTCGATCCCGGTCGCGATGCACTGCCTCTACGCGCTCGGGTTCCAGGCGTTCGACCCGCGCGTCCTCGTGCACTCCCTGCTCGGCTGCTTCTTCTACGGCGTGTTCGTGGCGAAGATGCTCCTGCTGCGCAAGGACGGCGCGCCCGGGTGGTCGCTCCCGCTGCTCGGCGGCCTGGTGTTCACCGCGCTGGTCGGGCTGTGGCTGAGCGCGTCGCTGTGGTTCTTCACCCAGTCAGGTCTGACCTTCTAACCGCGGAGGACGAAAGTGCGGAACGACGACGTGGACCCGGCGTTGACGCGCCGGACGGCGCTCGCGGTCCTCGGCGCCGGGCTGGCGGCCGGCTGCAGCACCTACGGCGGCGGCCCGGGCGGGACGCCGGCGGCCGCGGCGCCCGGCGGCACCGAGCTCGGCGCGTCCGGGGACGTGCCGGTGGGCGGCGGAAAGGTGTTCGCGGACAAGCAGGTGGTGGTGACGCAGCCGGTGGCGGGGACCTTCGCGGCCTTCTCGGCGATCTGCACCCACCAGGGCTGCACGGTCGACACCGTGGCCGGCGGCACGATCGACTGCCCGTGCCACGGCAGCAAGTTCAAGATCGCCGACGGCTCGGTGGCGAACGGCCCGGCGTCGAAACCCCTGGAGAAGAAGGCGATCACGGTCACCGGCGGCAAGATCACCCTGGCCTAGCCGTAGGCCTTCGCGATCGTCCGGGCCTCGATCGTCCACAACGGACTCGACGTGTCCGGCTCGCCGTGCAGCACGGTCCGGCCGTCCGCGCACGCGTACCGGAGGTCCGGCGCCGCGACGGCGGTGCACTGCACGCCGTTCTCCAGCACGAGCAGGAAGGGATCGGCCGTCCCGCCGGGCCGCGGTGGCGACGGCAGCGCGCCGGCGTAGGTCAGCACGACGGCCTTGGTCGCCGAGGCCGGGCAGGAGACCTGCGGGCGCGGTCCCGGGGCGGCGAAACACGGGTCGTACGTCGTGCCGCCGGCCGTGCAGCGGTAGGCGTCGTGGCGGCCGGACACCGCGGACACCGTCGCGCAGGCCGCCCGGGCCGTCGCGGTGCCGGCCCGCGGCCGGTACGCGACGACCTGCGTGAACCGCTGTGCCCGGCCCGTGGTCACCGGGACCTCGAAGGCGGGGCTCGCACCGGCGACGCTGCTCGTCACGGGCCCGATCCCGGCGGCGACGAGCCGGCGCACGACCTCGCCGCCGTCCGGGTGGCACGGTCCGAGCGCGGCCCACACGGCCGCCGCGACCTCGGCGAGAGGCCGGTCCGGGGTGTACCGGGCCGCGCCGATGTCCGCGGCGCAGGCGAGCACGCCGGGCGCCGGGTCGCCGCCGGTCAGGCCGAACAGCTCGGCGGCGCGGTGGGCCGCGGTGGCGAGCGACGTCCCGAGGGCGGGCCCCGGATCGGCCTGGCCGTGGATGCTCGCGGGCAGCAGGCCGAACGGGACGGTGTAGGTCACGCCGGCGCCGGGCCAGAGCAGGTCGCGCCGGCGCGGGTGGCCGAGCAGCTGCACGGCGGACGTGCTCGCCGCCGCGGTCCGGGTGACCGGCCCGGGCCAGCTCGGCGGCAGGACGATCCGGTAGGGCACCGCCGAGTTCGAGGTGAGCGTGACGTCCGCGCGGCCGTTCCCGGCCGTCACGCAGGCCCACACCGGCCCCGGCTCGCCTACTTCGACGGTCACCCCGGCGGAACTCGCCGCGCGCCCGGCGCAGTCCGGCCGGGGGGCCGGCTCGGCTTCGCGGCCCAGCGCGGCGAGGTCGAGCAGCCCGCCCCAGAACCCGCCCGGGTGCGTGACCTCGGCGACGAAGCTGCGGGTGGCGCCGTCGTAGGCGGCGGGCACGAGCCGGGCGCCGTCGTCGGCGATGACGACGGGCGCGAACCCGGCGGGCGGCGCGCCGGGCACCGGGATGCGCACCGCCCGAGGCGGGCCGTCCAGGGTGGCGCCGCCGCCGAACCGGCGGGTCATCGGCGGCACGACGCCGGGTTCCGCCGCCACGTCCCTGCCCGGCGGTGGGGTGGTCGCGGCACCCTGGTGCCGGACGAGAACTCCGGTGGCGCCGAGCAGGAGCACGACCACGGCGGCCGTCAGGGCGAGCCGGGCCGGTCGTTCGTTCGTGGCCATCGGCACCTCCTCCGAACACCTGCATCCCGCGAGTCACCGGACCGGCCGTGGTCGTTAGCCGCCGTGGCCCAACCGTGACCGCGTGCCGCCAAACCGGTCGCCCGCGGCCGGGCCGTCTGGCACGATCGGGCGGGTGCGCCCGGTCGAGATCGCCTGCGACGAGTCGGGCTCGGAGGGCGAGAACCTGCTCGGCGGCGAAACGGACGTCTTCGCCCACGCGGGCGTCCGGATGCCGCCCCTCGAGGCGGCCGCCTGCGTGGGGGAGATCCGCGCCCGGATCGGCTCGCCGGCGGAGGAGTACAAGGCCAACCACCTGCTGCGCGCCAAGCACCGCGCGGTGCTCGAGTGGCTGCTCGCCCCGGATGGCCCCCTGTCCGGCCGCGGCCACGTGCACCTGACCGGCAAGACGTTTTTCGCGGTCCGGGCCATGGTGGCGCTCCTGGTGGGGGACGGCACGGAGGAGATGGCCCGAACCCTCCACCGCACGGGCCCGGCCGCGTTCGGCCCGGCCCGCTGGGCGTACTTCCTGACGGCGTTCACCAGCATCCTGCGGCTGAGGCCCCGCCGCGGCGTGACGACGTCACCGGAGGAGTTCTTCATGCTGGCCGACGAGCTGGCGCGGGTCCCGGGCGAAGCCGGCGAGCTCATCGGCCGGCTCCACGGCGGAGCCGGCCGCGTGGCGGCCTACCGCAGCCGCCTGGCGAGCGACCCGGGCCTGGTCCCGGCGCTGGACCCGCTGGTGCCCGCGGTGATCCACACGGTCCGCCACTGGAGCGCGGACGGCACCCCGGTCGAGCTGGTCCACGACGAGCAGCTGGCCCTGACGGCGGAGCGGGTCCTGCAGCTCAAGAGCACTTTGGGACACCGGCTGGCGGGCGTCCGGTTCGTGGATTCCCGCACCGACGCGCGGGTTCAGATGGCGGACTTCCTGGCGGGGGTGGCCCGTCGTATCGCTTCGGACGAGCTGAACGGCCGCGGGGATCCGGGGTTGACCGCGTTGTTGAGGTCCTTCGTGGACGCCGGATCGGTTTGGGACGGGCCGGCGGGGGCACCCGTCGAAACGTGATGCCGCCCGCCGGCCCTGCCGAAACCCGCCGGTGACCCGCGCATCGACCGAGAATCGCCGAAACGGGTGGCGGGACGACGCACCCTCCTTTGGCGCAGTCCCCACCCGGCTCGACGGGCCGATTCGCGCTACCGCGCTTCTGCCCTAGGCGGCGGTTTCCTCGGGATTCCAATAATCGCGGCCGCATTCGGTCGGGGCGGCGAGGTGCGTCGCCTGCGGGGTGTCGGGCCGTTCTTCCACGGAGTTCTTGTGGCCGAGTGCGAGAACTGCGGCTCCGACGGAGAGTGCCAGTCCGAGACCGGCGACCAACAGGGGTTTGGGCATGGGGGAGGGCTTTCCTTTGCTGTAGTGCTGGGTCGGGTGCAGCTTCGGGAGGAAGCGGCACCCTGAGTGATAAGGCGAGAGCCTAAACCTCTTGTGGGTGACGCGCGATAGTGGGGTCGGCAACCCGAAATGGGTACGGCAGTCTCACTTACTGGAGTCTCGCCTCATTCGTCGACATGGCTACATACCGGCGGTGGTTAATTCAGAGTAACTTTCAGGTTTATCGGGCTGGAGGCGGCTCTGTCAGACTCGCGAGATCGTCAACGAGGTGGCGCTCGCGTTCCTGATTGCCCAGGTCGCCGTAGATGGCCGCCGCCGTCAGCCACCCTTCTTCGGCGGCCGCGAGCCGTCCGGTGTTGTGCAGCGCATGGCCGAGAATGTGCAGTGCGTCGGCCTCGACCGGCGCGGTGTGCGTGCGTCTGGCCAGGCGAATGGCTTGACGCGCGTAGCCGATCGCGGCCGCATGGTCGGCCTCGCGGTAATGGATCAAGGCCAGCACACAGCACGCCCGGGGGCCGACTTCAAGATCGTGGATCCGCTCGACGATCGCCAGCGAACGCAGGCCGTGGTGTCGTGCGTCGGCGTATTCCTGCAGGTCGGCCAGGGTTGCCGCCAGCTCTGCCAGTGTCTCTGCCTGACCGTGCTCGTTGCCGATACCCTCCCGCAGGCTCAGTGCCCGGCGGAACAAGGCGAGGACCTCGTCATGACACCCTTCGGCGCTGCGCAGGGTCACCGCCAAGCGGTGGAGGATCGCCGATTCCGCGCCCGGATTGCCGGTTTCGGCCAGCTGGTCCAGTGCGCGCCGGTACAGGTCGGCCGCTGCTTCGAGATTGCCGACCTCGGCTTCGTAGTTGCCCAGGTTCGACAACGAGATCGCAATCCCCATCGCGCTTTGCGTCCGCTGTGCGAGTGCGGCCGCGAGGTGGAACTGCTGCAATGCCGAATCCCGGTCGCCTAATGCGAAAGTGACCTTTCCATAATCACTTCTCGTTGCTCCCTCGGATTCCAGATCCACCACCGACTGAACCGAAGAAACGGCGACGCGATAAGTGTCACAAAGGTCGCTGTAAAAACCGTAACGACGATAGAGGCCGTACAAATTGTGCGGGATTCGCCACGCGTATTCGTGATAACCCCGCTCTGCTGCCCAGGGAACCAGCTGCGAAAAATTAGTACGCTCGTTCAGGAGGAAACTCGCCGCCGCGCTCTCGGATGCGTGCTCCGCCACCGGTGTGCCGCTCTCCGAGGGCAGCATCGGGACCGGCGGACGGAACGGGAACAGCAACCGGTCGGCGTTGTAGCTGGCGTGTAAGAAATAACTCAACAGCCGCCGCTCGGCGTGCTCCCGGTCGCCCCCCTGTTCGGCGAGTTCGCGGGCGAACGCGCGGAGCAGGTCGTGGATGCGGTAGCGGCCGCGGAATCCCGTGTGGTCGAGGAAGTGGGTGCCGGCGAGGACGTCGAGGGCGTGCTGGACCTCCTTGACCGGTGCGCCGGCCAGGGCGGCCGCCGCGGGCAGGGTCAGTTCCCGGGTCGGGGACAGGCCGATCAGCCGGAACAGTTCGCGGGCCTCGGGCGGGAGGGCGTGGTACGTGACCGAAAACGCCGCCCGGACGTTCGCGGGGGGATCGTCGCCGTCGTCGCCGATGTCGAGCAGGCGGCTCTCGTCCTGCAGTTCGTCGGCGAACTCGGTCAGCGCCGCGCCGCGGCGGCTTTCGATGTGGTGCGCGACCAGTTGCAGCGCAAGGGGAAGCCCGCCGCACAGGGCCGTGATCCGGGTGAGGGCCGCCTGTTCCGCAACGCCCCGGCGGCCGATGCGCCCGGCCAGCAGCTGAGCGGCGTGCTCGTCGTCGAGCGGGGTGACCGAACAGTGCCGTGCCCCGTGCCGGCTCGCCAGCGCGGTCAGCGCCTGGCGGCTGGTGACGAGCACCAGTGACGGCGACAGCGTGAACAGCAGCGGCAGCACGTGGGCTGAGTTCGCGGCGTTGTCGAGCACGACCAAAGTCCGCGTCTCCGCGAGGATTTCGCGCAACTTTCCTTCGCGCCGCGCCCGCGTGGCCAGCCGGGCGATCGGCACGTCGACGGAATCGAGCAGCGCGTCGACCACGTCCGCGGCCTCCAGCGGACGGCTGCCGTCGAAGCCGTGCAGGTCGAGGTACAACGCCGTGTCGACCAGGCCGCCGTACTGCCGGTGCGCCCAATGCACGGCCAGCGCTGTCTTGCCGATACCGGCCAACCCGTCCAGGACGACCACGCCGGGCCGGAACCGGCCCTCGGCGGTGCACGCCAGGCGATCGAGGTGCTCCAGCAGGTCCTGGTGCCCGACGAAATCGGGGGGTGCCGGGGGAAGCAGCGACCGGCCCCGCGGCCGGAACGCCGGGAGCAGGGTGCCCGGCGGGCCGGGGACGGGCCGGTCGGCCGGCGGGCGCGGCGGCGGCAGGGCCTCGAGCCGCTCGGCCGCGCTGCGGGCCCCCGGGCCGGTCCGCCGGCCCGGTTCGGGTGACGCGGTCAGGCTGTTGTAGTACCGGAGCAGGTCCTCGGCCGCGGCCGGGTCGCCTTCGGCCTGGAGGAGCCGGCGGGCGGTGAGGTGGTAGGCGCCCATGTCGTCGGTCAGGCCGAGTTCGCGCAGCACCTGCAGGCGGCGGCGAACCAGCCCGATGTCGGTCCGGTGTTCGCGCTGGAGTTCGTCGAGTTTCCCCAGGGCCGCCTCGAACCGGCCGAGGGCGATCAGTTCGCCCAGCAGCAGTCGGTTCGCCGGCAGCCAGGTGGTGTGCACCGCCGCGTAGCGCCAGTCCCGCGCGCGCTGGGACGTCAGGTCCGCGAGCGGCTGGCCCTGCCACAGGCCGAGTGCGGCGGTGACCATTTCGCAGGCGGCTTCGTGGTCCTGCGCCTTGCTGTACCGCCGAGCCGTTTCGATCATTTCTCCGGCGGCGAAATAGTCGATCGCCGTCCGTTCGACGTCGATCAGCAGTGCGCCGTCGACGGTGCGCAGTGTCGCGGGAACCCCGGCTTCGCGCAGGGCTTTGCCGATCCGCCCGGCGTAGGTGCGGAACGTGGCCACCGGGTCCAGCGGCTCGCGCTCGTCGGCCGACCAGACCCATTCGGCCAGGGGGGTCACCCCCATGCGCACCCTGGGTTGCGTCAGCAACGCCGCCAGCACTTTCTGCAGCTTGGGTGACCCCCATCCGGTGGTCAACTGCCCGTGCATGCGCATGGTTGTCTGCCCGAGAATTCCGAACGCGATCTCCATCCGCCAGCTTTCCCCCCTCCTGGGATTGCTGTGTAGCACCTGCTCGCGCAATTCATTCTGGCATTTCCCGTCGGTGCCGCGCAGCGCTCTGACCAGTGCTGACCTCGTTTTGTCACGTTTGACAGCCGGTTGTTGCGCGGTTGACGCCGGCGTCGGCACGTCGTTGTCAGGGCCGGGTTCCACGCTTGCGGTGTCCGATCGGAAATCCGGCCGAGGGAGACCTGAACCCATGATCGAATTCATTGAAGTGGCACGGGAAACGACCTTCAGCAGCCCCACGCAGCAGAGTTAGGGAGGAGTGGCGATGCGGCGTCCCAGGATCAAACCCGAGCACCTCCCGGTCCGCCACGGCGACGACCGCGTCCGGATCGGCGGCGTCGTGCGCGGCATCGCCGCCGACATCACGGACCCGGACGGCTGGGTGTGGGCGCTGCTGGCCGCCCTCGACGGTTCGAGGACCACGGACCAGGTCGTCGCCGGCCTGGTCCGCCGCCACCCTGCGTTGTCCGCGGGCGATGTCAGGACGGCGGTGGACGACCTCGTCCGGGCCGGGTACGTCGAGGACGCCGCGGAACCGCGCGTCGCCGGGCTGACCGCCGGGGAGCGGGAGCGCTACCGCCGGAGCCGGGCCCTCTTCCGGTGGATGGACCGGACGCCGCGCCGCACGAGCTGGGACACACAGCTGCTGCTGCGCGGTGCGCGGGTCGTGGTGGTCGGGATCGGCGGGGTCGGCTGCACCGCGGCCCAGACACTGGTGGTGTCCGGCGTCGGGCACGTCCACTGCGTCGAGCCCGACGTCGTCGAGCTCTCCAACCTCAACCGCCAGATCCTGTTCACCGAGCACGACCTCGGCCGGCCCAAGGTCGACGCGGCCGTCGAGCGGCTCGGCGCCTTCAACTCGGGAGTCCGGGTGACCGGCGAGCGGTTCACCGTCGACGGCCCCGGGGCGCTGCGGAGGCTCGCGACCGGCTTCGACGTGCTGCTGCTGGCCGCGGACCAGCCCGAGCGGATCCGGTCCTGGGCCAACGAAGCGTGTGTGGCGACCGGGACGGCCTGGGTGCACGGCGGCTACCACGGACCGCAGGTCAGCTGCGGGGTGTACCGGCCGGGGAGCGGCCCGTGCCACGAGTGCGCGCACGTCGCCGAGCGCGAGCGGTGTGCCGGGGAGCCGCCGCTGACCGCTTCGCCGTCGGCCGCCGGGCTCGGCCGGGCACACGCCGCGAACGCCGTGACGGCCGGCGTCGCCGGGCAGCTGGCCGCGCACCTGACGCTCAGCCTGGTCACCGGGGTACCCGCCGTGCGCACCAACTGCGAGTTCGGCTACAACCTCGTCACCCTGCAGGACAGTTTCGCGCTCGGCCCGGAAGAACCGCGGCCCGACTGCCCGGTGTGCGGATGACGGTCACCCGGACCCGAGTTCGCGCGCCCGGCGGTGGAGCGTCCCGGCCCGGTCGGCGTCCCGGTTTTCGAGCAGGGCGGCGGCCTCCGTCAGGGCGTGCGCCGCACGCGTCCGGTCCCCGGTGTGCTCGAGTGAGGTCGCCGCCGTCTCGAGGGCCTGCGCGAGGAGGCTCTCGGTGCCGGCGAGCGTCCGGTACCGCGTGACCGCCTGATCGGCGTACTCGATCGCGGTGCCGTGGTCGCCCAGGCCCTGCAGCGCCACGGCGACGTCGCACAGGGCGTACGCCTCGCCGACGTCGTCGGCGGCCTCGCGGCGCAGGGCGAGTTCGCGTTCGGCGTGGTCGCGCGCCTGCTCGAACTCGCCCAGCCGGACGCTGATCCGGCTGAGATTGCACTCGATGACTGCTTCGGGACGGCCGCCGCCCGCCCGTGGCAGCGCCCGCCGGTAGAACTCCCGCGCCTCGGCGTAGCGCTGCTGCAGGAAGCGGAGCTGGCCCAGGCCGGAGAACGCCACCTGCTGCCGGACCGGGTCGCCGAGCCCGGCCGCCAGCTCCAGCTGACGGCGGAAGTCGGCCTCGGCCGCGTCCCAGCGCCCCAGGTCGGCGAGCGTGTCGCCCCGGAACCCGAGCAGCAGTGCCTCGGCGGCCCGGTTCCCGGCCGCTCTCGCGGCGGCGAGCCCCAGCGATTCGGCCTCGAACCGCACGGACCACGAAGCCTGCTCGCGGAGACTCAGGAACCGGGCGGTGCCGGCCAGGACCAGCGCGGCCTCGGGGTGCTCGGTGGCCGCGCGCAGCACCGCGGTCAGGTTCGCCTGCTCGGTGGTCAGCCACGCGAGGGCCGCGGAACGGTCGGCCAGCGGGAGCTCCGGGCCGGACGGCGGCAGCTCGACGGCGGGGGCCTCCAGCCCGGGGAAGACGAGCCGGTCCGCCGCCCGCGCGGTCCGGGCGTACCACGAGAACAGGCGATCCCGGGCGTGGTGGCGCTCATCCGGGTCGTCGTCCAGCTCGGCGCGGTGGGCGGCGTAGGCGTGCAGCAGGTCGTGGAGCCGGTAGCGCCGGCCGCCGGCGGCCTCGACGAGGTGCACCTCGGCCAGGGCGTCGAGCTGCCGGTACGCCGTGCCGACGTCGACCCCGGCGACCGCCGCGGCGGCGGGCACCCCGAACTCGGCCCCGGGGTGCAGGCCCAGCCGGCGGAACAGGCGGGCGTGCTCGCCCGCCAGCCCGGTGTACGACCAGTCGAACACGGTCCGCACGGCACTGCCTCCGTCCCCGCTGCTGCTCAGCACGTCCAGTCCGGTCCGGTCGGCCACGATGTCCGCGACGACCTCGGCGACGCTGGTGTGGCGCCGGGTGGCGATCCGGGTGGCGGCGATCCGCAGCGCCAGCGGCAGCCGCACGCACACCTCGACCAGATCGGCCACGGCTTCGGGCTCTTCCTCGACCCGCGCGCTCCCGAGGATCCGGCGGAGCAGGACGTCGGCTTCCGCCCGGCTGAACAGGTCCACGGTGAGCTGGCTGGCGGCCTCGGCGACGAGCAGCCCGGTCAGGCTGGCCCGGCTGGTGACCAGCACCAGGCAGCCGGGGGCGCCCGGCAACAGCGGGCGGACCTGCTCGGCGGAGCCGGCGTTGTCCAGCAGGACGAGCACGCGGCGGCCGGCGAGCAGTGAGCGGTAGAGGCTCACCTGGGCGTCCAGCCCGGCCGGGACCCGGTCCTCCTCGATGCCCAGGACGCGCAGGAACGACGTGAGCACCGAACCCGGGTGCACCGGCGCGCTCGGGCCGTAGCCCCGCAGGTCGGCGAAGAGCGTGCCGTCGGGGAAGCGGTGTTCCACCCGGTGCGCCCACCGGACGGCCAGGGTCGTCTTGCCGACGCCGGCGGTGCCGTCGACGGCCGCGATCACCGTCGCGGCCGGCCGGTCTTCGCCGGGCAGGAGTTCGTCGAGGCGGCCGAGCTGGTCGTCGCGGCCGGCGAAGTCCCGGACCGCCGGGGGCAGCAGCCGCGGCACCGGCAGCTTCTCCCGGGGCGCGGAAAGCACCAGCTGCCCGATCGAGCCCGCCTGCACCACGGACCCCGCCACGGTGCCGGGCACCTCGTTGCGCACCGATCCCGTGCCGTGCTCGTGCTCCGGTTCGTCGGCCATCGCATCCCAGCCCGCAGCTCGACAGCAGAACTTCCGGTGTACCGCAAAACCGGCGGCCCCGGGAGCTGGATGTGACACGCCCAACACGCAGTGTCACCTAGTTGATCAGGGCTGTCCGTCGCCCAGAACGCCAATCGCTGACTATAGTCAGAGGAATGGACCAGAGCCTGGTGGACGGCGTCCGGCGGTTCAACCGCACCGTCACGCAGCGGATCGGCGCGCTCGACGACGCCTTCCTCGCCCGCGACCGGCCGCTCGGGCCGGCGCGGGTGCTGTGGGAGATCGGCGTGGCCGGCCGGGACGTCCGCGAGCTGCGCGCGCGGCTCGGCCTCGATTCCGGGTACCTCAGCCGGCTGCTGCGCGGCCTCGAAGCGGACGGCCTGGTGCGCGTCGAGGCCGGCCACGACGACGGCCGCGTCCGCACCGCCCGGCTCACCGAGGCGGGGCTGGCCGAACGCGCCACCCTCGACCGCCGGTCCGACGACGCGGCCGCCGCGCTGCTGGCCCCGCTGTCCGACAGCCGGCGCGCCCGGCTCGTCGCCGCCATGGCCGAGGTGGAACGGCTGCTGACCGCTTCGGCGGTCGACGTCGCGCCCTGCCCGCCCGGGCACGCCGACGCCCGGTTCTGCCTGCGTGCCTACTTCGCCGAGCTGGCCGGGCGGTTCGACGACGGCTTCGACCCGGAGCTCAGCATCTCCGCGGCCGACGCCGAAATGACGCCGCCGGCCGGGGTCCTGCTCGTCGCCCGGCTGCACGGGGAGCCGGTGGGGTGCGGCGCGCTGAAGCTCGCCGGTGCCGCGGGCGCCGAGGTCAAGCGGATGTGGGTGGCGTCGTCCGCGCGCGGCCTCGGGCTGGGCCGGCGGCTGCTGGCCGAGCTGGAGGCGTACGCCTTCGACGCCGGCGTCCGCACGCTCCGGCTCGAGACGAACCGCGCGCTCGCGGAAGCGATCGCCCTGTACCGCGCCGCGGGGTACCGGGAGGTCACGCCGTTCAACGACGAGCACTACGCCGATCACTGGTTCGAGAAGGACCTCGCCGGTCCACGTACCCTGACCTAGTGCGAACCCGGCCCACGCTGTCCTGGACGTCGCCGGACGCGCCGCTGCCGCGGACGTCCGGCCTTGACGAGCTGACCGGCGTCGTCGCGCGCGGCGGGGTGGCCGTGCTCAGCGGGGCCGGCCTGTCCACCGAGTCCGGGATCCCCGACTACCGCGGCGAAAGCGGCAGCCTGCGCCGGCACACGCCGATGACCTACGACGAGTTCGTCGGCAGCGCCGAAGGACGGCAGCGGTACTGGGCGCGCAGCCACCTCGGCTGGCGCACGATCGCCCGCGCCGACCCCAACGACGGTCACCGCGCGGTGACCGCCCTGCGCGAGGCCGGGTACGTCGAGGGCGTCATCACGCAGAACGTCGACGGCCTGCACCAGGCGGCGGGCACCGCGGACGCCGTCGAGCTGCACGGCAGCCTGGACCGGGTGATCTGCCTGGACTGCCGCCGCACGAGCCCGCGCGCGGAGCTCGACCGGCGGCTGCGGGCGGCGAACCCCGGCTTCGCGGGCGAGGCCACCCGGATCAACCCGGACGGCGACGTCGAACTGCCCGCCGACGTCGTGCGCCGCTTCGTGCCGGTGCCGTGCGAGGCGTGCGAGGGCGTCCTCAAACCGGACGTGGTGTTCTTCGGCGAGAACGTGCCGAGGCCGCGGGTCGAGCAGTGCTACCGGCTGGTCGACGCCGCCGCGGCGCTGCTCGTGCTGGGCTCGTCCCTGACGGTGATGTCCGGGCTCCGGTTCGTCCGGCACGCGGCGGGCGCGGGCAAGCCGGTGGTGATCGTCAACCGCGGCGAAACCCGCGGGGACCGCTACGCGTCCGTGCGGGTCGACCGGCCGCTGGGGGACGCGCTCACCGAGCTGGTGGGCCGGCTCGGCGGGGGTCGCGGCCGAACCGCGTGAGCAGCCGGTCCTGGCGGGACGCGCCGGGCGGCGCGGCCGGCGGCTCGGCGAAGATCCCCGGGCCCAGGCCCGCGAAAATCGCGTCGTAATCCTCGTCGATCCACGCGACCAGGCCCGGGTCGAGGGTTTCGCCGGCGCCGAGCGCGCGGGCGAGGTCCCAGGTGTGCACGGTGCTGTCCGTCGTGCGCACGGCCAGGGCGCGCCGGCCGGTGAGCTTGCCGAGCGGGTAGTCGACCACGCGGTCCAGCGCCCCTTCCTCGGCGAAGGCGGCCGCACACGCCCGGACCGAGGCGGTGTAGGCGGAAACGGGATCGTCCCCGAGCGCGTCCTCCTCCCGCAGCGCCAGGAACTCCTCCCGGGTGGCCCCGTGCAGCAGGCCGGCGTAGTTGAGGTTGCCGCGGGTCATGTGGTTGACCAGGGCCCGGACATCCCAGTCCGCGCACGGCGTCGGCGCGCCCCAGCCGCCGGGCCGGACCGCGCGCAGGTGGTGCCCGAAACCCCGGGCGGCGAGGAGGTAGCGGTCGAGGAGCACGGCGGCCAGTCTGGCCCGGCCCGCGCCCGCACGCTCGCGGCTTTCGGACCTCGTGGGCGAACCGGTCCGGGCGGGTGGGGGGAACCCGTCCGGACCGGCTCTGGCGACGGACCTCCACAGCCGGTCGTCGCCTGCAAGACGCGGGGACCGCCTTGGTCGTTACAGCGGCTGCAACCCGTTCCACGACCAGCGCGGCACGGCCAGCCCGGCGGGCACCTCGGCGGGCGGGCCCGGGTAGGTCAGGACCTCCGCCACCGCCCACTCCATGTAGGCGCGCAGGGCCGCGCGGAACTCCGGGTCGGCCGGCAGGCCGGCGTCGTCGGCGGCCTGGACGAAGCAGGCGACGAACCGGCGGCCGAGGTCGCTCATGTCGCCGTTGCCGGCGTGCATCCGCAGCATCGCCGAGTGGTCGCTGCACTCGTCGGAGAACCGCGTCGGGCCGCCCAGCACCTCGGCCCAGTACCAGGCGAGCCGCTCGACGTGCTGCGGGTGCTGATCCTGTTTCGAGAACGGGTGGTTCAGCTCCGGATCGGCCAGGCAGCGCGTGTGGTGGGCGGCGGCCAGCGCGCGGATCGCGGGGTCGCCGCCGGCGAATTCGTAGAGCGTCGGGCGCATCCGCCGAGCCTGGCACGCGGGAGCGCCGGGCGCCAGGACGTCAGCGCACCCCGGCGGCCGCGCGTTCCGCGGCGGGGGAGAAGCCGCCGAGCGCGTCGACCGCCCGCTGCGTGTCCTCGGCGACGAGGTCGTGGTTCAGCGCCGCGGCGGCGGCCGCGCCCTGGGCCGCGGCGATGATCACGGTCGCCCGCGCGTCGGCGACGTTCCCGGCGGTCCACACGCCCGGCACGCTCGTCTTCCCGGACGGGTCGGCCTCGCCTTCGACGTAGCCGAGGCCGCGCAGCAGATCGTCGTGCGGGACGGTCCGGGTGCGCAGGAACAGCGCCGTCCGCGGCACGAACCGGGCCCCGAGCTCGATGCCGGTGAGGCGGCCGTCCTCGCGCCGGACCGCGGTCACGATCCCGTCGACGACCCGGATCCCGCGCGCGTCGAGCCGCTCACGGTCCTCTTCGGACACTTGCGTCGTGTGCGCGAAGTACACGGTGTCCGGCGACCACTGGCGGACGAGCAGGGCGTGCTCGACGCTCGCGGGTTCGGTGCCGAGCACGCCGAGCGGCCGGTCGCGCACCTCGTAGCCGTGGCAGTAGGGGCAGGTGACGGCGTCGGTGCCCCAGCTTTCCCGCAGGCCCGGGAGGTCCGGCAGGTCGTCGTGGACGCCGGTGGCGACCAGGACGCGCCGGGCGGTCAGTGCGCGGCCGCTCGCCAGCTCGGCCGTGAAACCCGGCACGAGCCGGGTCACCCGGTCTTCGAGCAGTTCCACGCCGTAGCCGCGGAGTTCGCCGCGGCCGAGCTCCAGGAGTTCGGCCGGCGGCAGGCCGTCGCGGGAGAGGAAGCCGTGCATGTGGGACGCCGGGGCGTTGCGCGGGGCCCGGGCGTCGACGACGGCGACGCGCCGCCGCGCCCGGCCGAGCATCAGGGCGGCGCTGAGTCCCGCGGCGCCGCCACCCACCACCAGTACGTCGAAGCTGTTGTTTTCGGTCATGCCGCCACCCTGACCCCGCCATCGCGAATCCGACAACTAATGTTGCCGTTTCCGGGACGAGCGGGTTTGCTGGGAGCATGACCGACGCGATCACCCAGGCGCTGGCCGAGGTCGGCCCCCGGCTCAAGCGGGTCCGCACCCAGCGGCGGGTCACGCTGGCCGACCTGTCGGCGGCGACGGGCATTTCGAAGAGCACGCTGTCCCGGCTGGAGTCCGGCCAGCGCAAGCCGAGCCTGGAGCTGCTCCTGCCGATCGCCCAGGCCCACCAGGTGCCGCTGGACGAGCTGGTCGGCGCGCCGGAGGTGGGCGACCCGCGGGTCCGGCTGACCGCGCGCCGCATCCCGCGCCACAACGGCGCGGCGATGACCGTGCTGCCACTGACCCGCCAGCCGGGCGCGCCGCAGGCGTTCAAGATGATCCTCGAGCCGGAGACGGGCGAGCCCGACCCGCAGGTGCACGAGGGCTACGAGTGGCTGTACGTCCTGTCGGGCCGCCTGCGGCTGGTCCTCGCCGACCGCGACATGACGCTGGGCCCCGGCGAGGCGGCGGAATTCGACACGCGGCTCCCGCACTGGTTCGGCGCGGTCGGCCGTCCGGCCGAGATCCTCAGCCTGTTCGGCAAGCAGGGCGAACGGCTGCACCTGCGGGCGAAGTCCCGCTAGCCCAGTTCGCGCTGCAGCAGCAGGGTGTCGAGCCAGCGGCCGTGCTTGAACCCGACGCGGCGCAGCACGCCCGCGTCGGCGAACCCGGCCGCGCGGTGGAGGTTTCGCGACGCCGGGTTGCCGGAGTCGACGACGACCGCGATCGCCTGCCGCGCCCCGGCTTCTTCGCACCGCTTCAGCAGTTCGTCGAGCAGCCGGCGTCCGTGCCCGCGGCCGGCGGCCTCGGCGGCGAGGTAGATCGTCGTCTCCACCGAGTACCGGTACGCCGGTTTCGGCCGCCACGGGGTCGCCAGGGCGTAGCCGAGGACCTCGCCTTCTCCGGCGAGGACGAGGAACGGCCACGCGCGGTCGCGGATCTTCGCGCGCCACTGCTCCGCCGTCGGCGGCGTGGTTTCGAACGTGACGACGGATCCGGTCACGTACGGCGCGAAGACGGCAGCGATGCCTTCGGCGTCGGCTTCCGTGGCTTCCGCTATAGTGGACATAGCCGCTATCATAGAGGAATGATCGATCCGGCGTTGCTCGGCCGCCGCCTGCACGAGCTGCGCGCCGACCGCGGCCTCGCGCTGGCCGCCCTGGCCCGCCAGGCGGGTGTCAGCGTGAGCATGCTGTCGGCCATCGAGCGCGGCGAGAAGACGCCGACGATCGTGGTGCTGTCCCGGATCGCCGACGGGCTCGGGCTGTCGGTCTCCCGGCTGCTGGCCGACCTGGAGACCGACCGCGTGATCGTCCGCCGCGCGGCGGAGCAGGACCACGTCGCCGAACCCGGCGGCTGGCACCGGACGGTCCTGACCCCGGTCGTCCCCGGCGTCAACTTCGAGTGGATCCGCACGACCCTGCCACCGGGCTGCGACGCGGGCGGCTTCCCGGCGTACGCGCCGGGGTCGCACGAGTTCGTCGCCGTCGAGGCGGGGGAGCTGTGCCTCGGCGTCGGCGATGCGGAGTACGTCCTGGCGGCCGGCGATTCGGTGTACTTTCCCGCCGACGTCGGGCATTCCTACGCCAACCGCGGCGAGCACCCGTGCGTGTACTTCGTCGCCGCACTGATCATGCGCCCGCGGGTGGCTTGACTCATCCGATCATTTGCCCTTAGCTGAAGACGCATTCCCGATCCGCCGTCGGAGGCACCTTGACGGGCCTTCGCCGTTGCGAAGTAGGGAGCTGGAGTGGGAAGAGCGTTGAGCCGCCGCCGTGTCGTCGCCTGGGGAGCCGCGGGCGCTGCCGGTGCCGCCCTGCCAGTGGTCGGACCTCCGGCCGCCGGTGCCGACGAACTGTCCGGCGCGCCGGGCCGGTTCTTCGACGTCACGAAGTTCGGCGCGAAGGGCGACGGGCGCACCATCGACACCGCCGCGATCAACCGCGCGATCGACGCGGCCGCCGTCCACGGCGGGACCGTGTACTTCCCCGCCGGGACGTACGCGAGCTATTCGATCCACCTCAGGAGCAACATCGCGCTGTACCTCGGCGCGAACGCGACGATCCTGGCCGCCGCCCCGGCCGGCGGGCGCGGCTACGACCCCGCCGAACCCGGCGCGGGCAACCCGTACCAGGACTTCGGGCACAGCCACTGGCACAACAGCCTGATCTGGGGCGAGAACCTGGAGAACGTCACCATCGAGGGTCCCGGCAAAATCGACGGCCAGGGTCTGGTGGCCGGCGGCAGCGCGGAATCCGCGCCGCTCAACGGGAACAAGGCGATCGCGCTCAAGCTGTGCCGCAACGTCGCGATCCGCGACATCACGATCGTCAACGGCGGGCACTTCGGCATCCTGCCCACCGGCGTCGACAACTTCCGCATCGACGGGCTGGTGATCGACACCAACCGCGACGGCATCAACATCGACTGCTGCAAGAACGTCCGGATCGCCAACACGACCGTGAACTCGCCCAACGACGACGCCATCGTGCTGAAGAGCACCTACGCGCTGAACCAGGTGCGCGACACCGAAAACGTCACCATCGACAACTGCTTCGTCAGCGGCTACGACCTCGGCACCCTCGTCGGCGGCACGTATAAGACGTCGGCGTACGGCCGCACCGGCCGCGTCAAGTTCGGCACCGAGTCCAACGGCGGGTTCCGCAACATCGCGATCTCGAACGTGGTCTTCGAACACTGCCGCGGCCTGGCCTTGGAGACGGTCGACGGCGGGTGGCTGGAGGACGTCACGATCAGCAACCTGACCATGCGCAACGTCCAGATGCCGCTGTTCCTCCGGCTGGGCGCGCGGATGCGCGGCCCGGCGGGCATCCCGGTCGGGTTCCTGCGGCGGGTGAGCATCAGCGACGTCACCACGATCGACGCCGACCCGCGGTACCCCTCGTGCCTGGCCGGGATCCCGGGCCACCCCATCGAAGACGTCAAGCTGAGCAACATCCGACACCACCTCGCCGGCGGCCTGACCCCGGGCGACGCGGTGGCGGACCCGCCGGAGCTGGAAACCGCTTACCCGGAGCCGTCGATGTTCGGGACGCTGCCCGCGTACGGCTTCTTCGTCCGCCACGCCCGCGGGATCAGCTGGGACAACGTGGACGTGCGGTTCGGCAAGCCCGACACCCGCCCCGCGTTCGTGCTGCGGGACGTGACCGACGCCGACGTCCACCACAGCCGTGCGGACCAGGTGGCGGGCACGCCGACGTTCGTGCTCGACGGCGTCGACGACTTCCGGGTGAGTGACGGCCGCCCGGTGCCGGAGGCGCGGGTCGACCACGCGGATCACCGGGAACTGTAGGAACTTCCGGCCGGGTCCCGCCGCCGCCGCGGGACCCGGCCGGGGCCGGCTCAGCGGCCGCGCAGCTTCGGCCGGGCCAGGCCGACCACGGAAAGCGCCACCAGCGCCACCGCGGCCACGGCGGCGATCACGGTGAGCACGGGGGCGCGGCCGTCCGTGCCGGTCAGGGTGAGGATGCTGGATACGAGCAGGACCGCGCCCACGCCCAGGTACAACCAGCACAGCGAAGCCGTGTTCGGGATGACGTGCCAACGCCGTTCGGCCATCGGAACCTCCTCGATCGGGTGCTTTTCCCGAACTGCCCCGAACCGGAGTCGATCAAACCGGCGGGAATCCGACGGGACCCCGAGCTGTCGCGAATCCGCCAGCGCCCGCGGTCCGCCACCGGGTTCAGTGGGCACCATGAGCGCACCCCCACCCCGGTGGCCCGCCGTTTTCGCGGTCACCACCGGCATTTTCGTTGTTGTCACCACCGAAATCCTGCCGATCGGGCTGCTGACGCCGATCGCGGCCGGGTTCGGTGTCCCGGCCGGCACCGCCGGCTGGACGATGACCGTGCCCGGCTTCGCCGCCGCGGTGGCCGCGCCGGTGGTCACCGCGGCGACCGGCCGGCTCGACCGGCGCCCGATGCTGGCCGGCCTGCTGGTCCTGCTCGCGGTGGCCGGCGTGCTGGCCGCCGCCGCGCCCGCGTTCTGGGTACTCCTGACCGCCCGTCTCCTCGTCGGCGTCGTCATCGGCGGGTTCTGGTCGATCGGCGCCGGCCTGGCGCCCCGGCTCGTCGGGACGGCGGCCGCCGCGCGGGCGACGGCGGTGATCTTCTCGGCGGTGCCCCTCGGTTCGGTGCTCGGCGTGCCGCTCGGCACCCTCGTCGGGCAGCTCGCGGGCTGGCGGACGGCGTTCCTGCTGCTCGGCCTGCTGAGCCTCGCCACCGCCGTCGCGCTGCTGCTCGTCACGCCGTCCCTGCCGGCCGAGCGGATCACCCGGCTGAGCGTCCTCAGTGGACTGTTGCGGCGGCGCGGTGTCCGAAGTGGACTGGTGGTGACCTTCCTCGTCGTCTTGGCCCACTTCGGCACCTACACCTACGTCACCCCGCTGCTGCGGGACGTCGTCCGGCCGGAGGTGCTCAGCGCCTACCTGCTCGCCTACGGCGTCGCCGGGGTCGCGGGGACCTTCCTGGCCGGGCGGCACCGGGCCGGCTTCGCCGTCGCGGCGGCGCTGATCGCGGTGTCGGTCTTCGCCCTGCCGCACACCGGCCCGGCCGGGGCACTGGTGACCCTCGTGGTCTGGGGCGCGGCCTACGGCGCGGTGCCGGTCGGCGCCCAGGCCTGGTTCGCGCGCGCGGCCCCCGACGCCCCCGAGGCGGCGACCGTCCTGTTCACCGCGTCCTTCCAGGCCACGCTCTCGGCCGGGGCGCTGGCCGGCGGGTTCGTGGTGGACGCCGTGTCGGTGCCGGCCGTCATGACGTGCGGGGGAGTGGCCGCGCTGGGTGCCGCGGCGGTGATTCAGGGCGCGCGCCGCACCGGCGGCCCGGCCCGCAGCGCCCGCGGGATCTCGGCGACGGCGTCGACGACTTCGAGCAGCCGCTCGAGGTCCCCGGCAGCGGCCGCCGAATCGAGCTCGACCGAGTAGGTGATGCCGGTCGACACCCAGGTCGCCGTGTCGAAGCCGCCGGTGGCGCGCACCCGCACCCCGGCGAGCTCGATGCCGAGCCGCCCGGCCTCGCGGTACAGGTCGTTGAGGACGCACCCGGCCGCGGCCAGGTGCAGCAGGTGGCCGCCGGTGAACTCGGTGTCCACGCTGACCCCGGCGGCGGTCCAGCGGTGCGGGAACCGCACGCCGGTGCCGCTGAGCAGCGACCCGGCGCCGGCCACGACGTCGAATGCCATGGGGACAGTGTCGGCGTTCCGTTGGCCGGAACACAAGGCTGTCCCGACCGGACGGCCCGGTGCGACGGTCGGGACATGGCTCCCGTGATGGCGGCGATCGTCGGCCCCGGCAACATCGGCACCGATCTGCTGGCGAAGCTGCGGCGCAGTGACGTGCTCGAAGTCGGTTACGTGGCCGGGGTGGTCGAGTCGGACGGCCTCGACCGCGCCCGGGCGCAGGGGATCGCGGCGTCCGCCGAGGGCGTCGACTGGCTGCTGCGCCAGGATCCCCGGCCGGAGCTGGTCTTCGAGGCCACGTCGGCGAAGGCGCACGCCGCGAACGCCCCGCGGTACGCGGAAGCCGGCATCCAGGCGATCGACCTGACCCCGGCGCACCTCGGCCCGATGGTGTGCCCGCCGGTGAACCTCGGCGCGCACCTCGACGCGCCGAACGTCTCGATGATCACCTGCGGGGGTCAGGCCACGATCCCCATGGTGCACGCGGTTTCCCGGGTGACGCCGGTGCCGTACGCGGAGATCGTCGCGTCGGTGGCGTCACGCGGAGCCGGTCCGGGGACGCGGGCGAACATCGACGAGTTCACGCGCACGACGTCGCAGGCGGTGGCCGAAATCGGCGGCGCCGGGCGCGGCAAGGCGATCATCATCCTCAACCCGGTCGAGCCGCCGATGATCATGCGCGACACGGTGTTCTGCGCGATCGGCCTCGACGCCGACCGCGACGCCGTCACCGCGTCCATCCACGAGATGGTCGAAGAAGTGCAGAAGTACGTGCCCGGCTACCGGCTGCGGGCGGATCCGCAGTTCGACGACGCCCGCGAGGACTGGGACGGCAACGCGCGGGTCGGCATCTTCCTCGAGGTCCGCGGCAACGGCGACTACCTGCCCGAGTACGCCGGCAACCTGGACATCATGACCGCCGCGGCGGCCCGCGTCGGCGAGCTGATGGCGCGCGCGAAGCAGGAGGTTTCAGCATGACCAGGCCGGAGTTGCGCCACGACGTCCGGATCGTCGACACGACACTGCGCGACGGCAGTCACGCGATGGCCCACCGCTTCACCGGGCAGCAGGTGCGGGACACCGTCCGCGCGCTCGACCGCGCGGGGGTCGAGGTGATCGAGGTGACCCACGGCGACGGCCTCGGCGGATCGTCGTTCACCTACGGCTTTTCCGCCGTCGACGAGCTGGAACTGATCGCCGCGGCGCGCGAAGAGGCGAAGCAGGCGAAGATCGCGGTGCTGCTAGTCCCGGGCATCGGCACCGCGGAGGACCTGCAGCGCGCGTTCGACGCGGGTGCGGAGATGGTCCGCGTGGCCACGCACTGCACCGAAGCCGACGTCTCGCCGCAGCACTTCGGCCTGGCGCGCGAACTCGGGATGGAGACGGCCGGGTTCCTGATGATGGCGCACCGGACGCCGCCGGAGGACCTGGCGAAGCAGGCGCGGATCATGGTGGACGCGGGCTGCCAGGCGGCGTACGTGACGGACTCGGCGGGGGCGCTGTTGATGCACGAGGCCCGCGCCCGGTTCGAAGCGCTGGTCGCGGAGGTCGGCGACACGGCGTGGGTCGGCTACCACGGGCACCAGAACCTGTCGCTCGGCGTCGCGAACTCGGTGCTGGCGTACGAGGCCGGCGTCCGGTACGTCGACGGGTCGCTGTGCGCGCTCGGCGCGGGCGCGGGCAATTCCCCGACGGAGGTCCTGGCGGCGGTGTTCGACCGCCTGGGGATCGACACGGGCCTCGACGTCGGCGCGTTGCTGGACGCGGCCGAGGAGGTCGTCCGCCCGTACCTGCAGCGGTGGCCGAAGCTGGACCGCAACGCGATCGTCCAGGGCTGGGCCGGGGTGTATTCGAGCTTCCTGCTGCACGCGGAGCGCGCGGCGGAGCGCTACGGCGTCCCGGCGCAGGCGATCCTGCGCCGCTGCGGCGAACTCGCGCTGGTCGGCGGCCAGGAGGACATGATCATCGATGTCGCGGTACAGCTGGCGGCCGGGGAAAAGGGCTAGATCGGGCGGATGGTGGTCACCGGCAATCGCAGCCAGGGCCGGAACCGGCTCGCGATCGCCTACGTGATCGAACACCGCAGCGGGGTCTGCACCCGGCTCGCGACGAAACTCGCCGCCCGGCTGTAGGGCGCGCCGGGAGCCCGGCGCGCCCGCCGCGTCAGACGGGCTCGCCGAACCACCGGCGCAGCGCGGCGTCCAGGCCGTCCGCCGAACCGTCGTCGCGGGCCCAGGCGATGTGACCGTCCGGGCGCACCAGCACGCCGGTCGGGGCCGCGTCGCCCACGCACTTCGCCGTCAGCACCTTCACCCGGCCGGCCCACCCCGCCGCCGTGTCGGGCAGCTCGGTGTTCTCGGCCAGGTCCAGCAGGAGCGCCTGGCCGTCGTGGAGGTGCTCGCCGAGCCGGGTGCCGTCGGCGAAGGCGAAGTCCGGCGCCGCGCGGCCGGTGAGGTCGTGCTCCCCCTCGATCGGGTACCGGTGCAGCACACCGGAAAGCTTCTTCGCCAGGTACGTGGCGCCGTCGCCGGTGTGCAGCAGGTCGTCGACGACCCGGCGTAGCGCCTTCGTCCGCACGTCGCTGCGCATCAGCGCGACCTGCGCCCGGGTCCACTCGAGCACCCACTCGCCGATCGGGTGACGCTCGGTCGTGTAGCTGTCGAGCAGGCCCGAGGGCGCCCAGCCGTGGATCGTCGCGGCGAGCTTCCAGCCCAGGTTGACCGCGTCGCCGATGCCGAGGTTGAGGCCCTGCCCGCCGAAGGGCGAGTGGACGTGCGCCGCGTCGCCGGCCAGGAGCACGCGGCCCTGGCGGTAGGTGCTCGCCTGCCGCGCGTTGTCGGTGAAGCGCGTCGCGCTGTGGACCTTCGTGACCCGGACGTCCGCACCGGAGACGCGCCGGAAGCTGTCTTCGAGCTCCTGGGCGGTGATCGGCGCGTCGCGGTCCGCGGGCGGCCCGTCGAACTCGACGGTGAGGAACCGGCCGGGCATGGGCCCGTGGACGTAGAGGCCGCCGGAGCCGTGCTGCCAGCCGCCGGGCAGCGCGTCCGCGCCGGTGAGCTCGGCCATCGCCTGGCGCCCGGTGACGGCGGGATCGGTCCCGGGGAAGTCGAAGCCCGCCAGCTTCCGGACCCGGCTCCGCCCGCCGTCGGCCCCGACGAGCCAGCCGGCCCGCACGGACCCGCCGTCCCCGAGGTGCACGGTGACGCCGTCGTCGCCGGCGTCGAACCCGGTCAGCTCGACGCCCCGCCGGATCTCGACCCCCAGGTCGGTGGCGCGCCGGGCCAGGATCGCCTCGACGGCCTGCTGCTGGATCACGACCACCCGGGCGGCGGGCCCGACGTCCCGGAAGTCGGCGTCGCCGAAGTCGACACCGTCGGAGGTGACCATGATCCCGGCGAAGTGCCCCACCGGGATCATCCCCTTCGGTCCGCCCCCGCCCCGGGATTCGAGGAACTTCTTGATCTGCGCGTGGTTCTGCTGCACGACCTCGTCGATGGCGGGCAGCAGCCCCCGCCGGTAGAAGGCTTCGGCCGTGGTCAGGTTCACCGACCCGGCCTTGATCGTCTGGTCCGGCTCGGGCAGCCGTTCGACGACGAGCACGTCCACGCCCGCCAGCCGCAGTTCGCAGGCCAGCATCAAGCCGACCGGTCCGCCCCCGGAGATCACCACATCCCTGTTCATGGCTCCGATGATGCCGCGAAACTTTTACCGAGTCAAACTTTGAGCTCGGTCTATACTCTCGGCTCATGGCGGATCACGGACTGCGCGAGCGGAAGAAGCAGGCCACCCGCCTGCTGATCTCGAACGTCGCCACGGGCCTGTTCATCCAGCGCGGCTTCGAGGAGGTGACGGTGGCGGAGATCGCGGAGGCGGCGGGCGTCTCGAAGATGACGGTGTTCAACTACTTCCCGCGCAAGGAGGACCTGTTCCTGGACCGCCACGCGGACCGCCTGGCCGAGCTGACCGCGGTGATCCGCGACCGCCCGGCGGGGGTTTCGGCGTGCGAGGCGTTGCGCCGCCACCAGCATTCGCTGCTGTCCTCGGGCCACCCCCTGTCCGGAGCCATCGCCGGCGGCCCGGGGTTCTGGTGGGTCCTGACCTCGAGCCCGGCGTTGACGGCACGGTGGTACGAGCAGGAGCGAGAAATCGCGACGGCGTTCGCGGAGGTCCTGGCGGAGGAGTCGGGGGAGGCGTTCCGGTCCCGGATGGTGGCCGGACTGCTGACGACAGCGATCACGACGATCTTCGCGCACGCGATGGGCCGGATCGTGGCGGGAGACGACGCGGAGTTCGTGCGGGAGGAGCAGGGGGAGGTCATCGACCAGGCGTTTGACCTGGTGGAGCACGGGGTGGGCGATTTTCCCGGCTGAGCGGCTGGAACCGGCGTTGGTGCGCCGCTAGGTTTGACCGCATGCCTGCTCCGATCCCCGCGCCCGCCTTCTGAGCGGCCGATGACCGAGTACCGCAACGAAATCAAGGACGGGACGTTCTCCGCGCCGGTGGTGCAGGCGGGAAGCATCGGGCGGCTGAACATCCACGTCGGCGCCGAAACCCCGCTCCCGCCGCCGCTGACGTCGTGGGACGACCGGCCGGAGCTCACTCCGCAGCTCCGGGATGTGCTGGCCGCGCAGCAAAGCGCCACCGAGTCCCTGCCCTACAAGCTCCTCGGCGTCCGGCAACCGGAGCTCACGAAGGTCTACGTGCAGCAGACGATGCGGGCCCAGGCCACCGACCGGCTGGGCGAATCCGAGCGGTGGCCCGGGGATCCCGACCGCCGGACCGGGGACGTGCCGGGCGAGCGCACCCTGACCATGACCGAGGCGCTCAACCGGGGCGGGCACCTCATGATCACCGGCGAGCCCGGGGCGGGGAAGTCGACCGTCGGTTACATGTACGTCCAGCAGATCTCGGAGTACTGGCTCGGGGGTGACGAAGGTCAGCCGCCGGTGGCCGAGCCGGTGCTGCCGTTGCGCGTTCCGGCGCGGGCGCTGGCCGAAAACGCGGCCTGGGGAGAGCTGCTGGCGTCCGGGCTCGAGGCGGTGCTGGGCCGGATGCTCGACGAAAAGCCCCGGCCCGAGCTGCTGGCCCGCCGCGCGCTGGGGGCCCGCTGGCTCGTGTTCGTCGACGGCCTGGACGAGATCGTCGAACCGCAGGCCCGCGCCCACGTCATCGCCGCGCTCGCCCACCGCATCCGGCGGAGCACGGACCACCGGCTCGTGATCACGACCCGCCCGCTGCCGCACAACGAGCTGGTCCCGCTCGAGCGCGCCGGCATCGACACCGTGGAGATCCAGCCGTTCAGCCCCGGCGAGCTGGAGGACTTCGCCCGCGCCTGGTTCCGGGCCCAGAACCCGCTCACCGCGGCCAAGGGCGCCGCGGAGTTCGTGCGTCAGGTGCGGGACAGCAGGCTGCGCGAGCTCGTCCGCAACCCGCTGCAGGCCACCATCGCCGCCATCACGCACACCCTCGAACCCGGCCGGCCGCTGCCCAACAGCCGGATCGATCTCTACGACCGCTTCATGGCCTACCTCCTCGACGAGAAGGCCAGCCGCCGCGACACCTTCGCCGAGCTGCGCCGCGGCGCGCACGACGACCCGCAGCGCCTGGCTCTGCTGGACTGGTTGCGGCAGCACCGCGCCGAGATCGTCGAACACCTCGCCGTGCACCGCCTGGAGAGCGAATCGTCCCTGATCGACGCGGCACGGGACTGGATCACCGGCCGGCACGCCGAGGTCGCGCACGGGTGGCCGGAGGATCTCCGCGCCATCCTGGCCGGCACGGGTGTCTTCGTGTCGTCGGAGGACGACCTGCGGTTCCGGCACCATTCCTTCGCGGAGTTCCTCGCCGCCCGGTCCCGCGCGGGCGAGATCCCGGCCGAGTTCCCGGACCTGGAGGAGTGGATCGAACGCGGGCTCAGCGGCGCGAAGCGCGTCTTCGCGCTGTTCACGTTCGTGCTGTGGGGCCGCGAGAACAACGACGTCGGCCGCATCCTGCGGAAGCTCCTGGAGGGAACGGGCGACCGGGTGCTGCTCGCGGGGCGGCTGATCAGCGAAGGCATCGACGTCGACGAGGACCTCACCGCGGCCGTGGTGAACCGGCTCTTCGACCTGCTGGTCTGCCAGGGAGCGCGAAAGGATCCGTGGGACGACCTGGAGTCGGTCGGCGAGGTGCTGAGGTTGTTCATGCCTCAGACGCTCGGGCCGGTCGCGCTCGATCGCTTGCGTGCGCTGCGCGACCACCCCGACCTGGCGGAGGCCACCCGGATCGAAGCGGCCGCCGTGCTCGGCCGGCTCACCGATGCGGAAGGCGTGGCCTCGTGGCTCGAAGAGTTCCTCCAGCTCGCCACCCTGTCCGGTGTGAAGCGCGGCGCCGAAGTGCTGCAGGACCTCGTCGCCGATGGTGCCGAACGCGTCGAAAACCTGATGATCCTGCTGGCGGCGACGACCGAGCACGATCTTGTGCGCACCATGGCGCTGATTTCCGTCCTGCTCGACGCCGACCGGACCGCGTCGGCGGCCAAGATGGTCCGCGGCCTGGTGGGCAAGCTCCGTCTTGGTCCGGCGGTCCAGGGTGACCCCTTCGGGTACGGCGACGGGGACAGCCGGCTGGCGGATTCGTGGGAAGACGGTGCCGCGAACTGGGGTGTGCTCGCGGAACTCGCCGGGCGAGCGGGGTGCCGTGCGGAGGCGTTGTGGGCCGCTCGCCGGGCGTTCGCCTCGACCTATCTGAGCTCCCGGGAATTCCGGGATGCGGTGGACGCAGTTCTCGAGGTGGGCGGGCCCGACGCCGTCACCGAGGTCGTCGCCGCGACCGCCGGCCGGCCGACGAGCCATCTGGTGCAGGCGGCTTTTGCCTTGCAGGCCAAACTGCACTCGGCTGACGCCTTGGAGCTCGCGCGCCAGGTTCTCGCCAACCCGAACGCGGGAGAACTCGTGGTGAGCCGGGCCGCCCGGATCTTCACCGCCTGCGACGCCACGGACGTCCTGCTGGAGCAGGTGGAGAGTCTGCCGCACTTCGGCGCCCTACGCCTGGTGAAGATCGCTTCGTCGCTTCCCGAGGAGAAACAGTTTCCGACGGTCCGGGAATCGGCGCGTCTTGCCCTTGTCGACGGCGCGGTGGACCAGTGGATCTTTTCGAGCGCTTGCCGAATACTGCTCAGCGGCGGCGCTCAGGATCAGACAGCGGCGCGGGCGGTCTACGAGGCCAGCCTCGACCGCGGTCCCGATTTCTGGGCGGAAGCCGCCGTGGCGCTGTGCGCATCCGGCCACGACGAACTGGGCGAAGACCTGATCACCAAGGTGCGTTCCGAAGGGGAAGTGGACGCTTGGGTGGACGTCGCCGCTGACCTCGTCGAGAAAGAACAGCCGGATCAGGCGATGGACCTGCTCACGGCCGCCGCGGCGGCGATCTCGGACTGTTCGGAGTACCGGCAGTGGCGGCTCATCAAGGCGATGTCCGAATGCGGCCGCAAGGACGAATCGATCGATGCAGCCAAAAGGGCCGTGGTCGAGGGCCTCGACGGCTTCTGGCTGGGGGAATGTGTCGAGGTGTGGATTCAGGCGGGCGGCGCAGCCGCCGCGGAAGGAATCTTGGCGGAGTTGTCGGCCCGCGACGTCCGCGCTGACCAGCGAATGAAGGTCGCGGACCAGTTCGCCGAGGCCGGGCTGCCGGCACCGGCGGTCGAAGCGTGGCTGAACGTGCTCAGGTACCACGGAGATGCCGTGGATCAGGGTGTGCTGGCCGCATCTTGCCTGGTGAAGTGCGGGTACCGCGCCGAGGCCGCCGCGCTGTTGACCGAGTCGCTCGGCGACAGGCGGCTCCCGGCCGCAACCCGCGAACGGCTCCGATCGTTGCACGCGTGGGTCACAACAGGTCCAGAAACGGATAAGAGCCGGTAGGGCTCAGCGCAGGGACTGCTTCGCGCCCTCGGCAACAGCCTCCGCCACCGTGGCCAATGCCGGGCTGTCCAGTTTCCACTGCTGCCAGTACAGCGGTACGTCCATCGGCTTCTCCGGAACCAGGTCCACCAGCGCATCCCCACGCGAAACCGCCTGCAGCTCCGGGATCATCCCCCACCCCAAGCCACCCGCCACCGCGTCCACGAAGGACTCCGATGCCGGTACGTGGTGGCGGATCGACGTGAACGTCCGGCGCCGGGTCAACGCCCTCAGGAACCGGTCCTGGAGGTCGTCCTTCCGGTCGAACACGATCAGGGGTGCCGTGGGAAGAGCGGAAGGCAACGGGGCGTCGGACAGCCAGCGGGTGACGAACGCCGGGGAGGCCATCGCCCGGTAGCGCATGCGTCCCAACCGGACCGATGTGCACCCCTGGACCGGCTGGGGGGCGGCCGTCACCGCGGCCATCACCAGGCCCTCGCGCAGGAGGGCCGCCGTGTGGTCCTGGTCGTCGCGGTGGAGGTCGAAGCAGAGGCCCGGGGTGTCGGGGAGGGCGGGGAGGAACCACGTCGCCAAGGAATCCGCGTTCACCGCTATCGACAGCGTGCGGATCGGTGAGCCCAGGCCCAGCTCGGCCAGCGCGTCCTGCTCCAGCTGCGCCAGCGAACGCGCGAACCGCACCAGGACCTGGCCCGAGGCGGTCAGGCGGATCGGCTTCGTGCGCAGCAGGAGGACCCGGCCGGTGCGTTGCTCCAGGGCCTTGATGCGCTGGCTGACCGCCGACGGCGTCACGTGCAGGACCGCCGCCGCCGCGTCGAAACTTTGCTCGTCCACTACGGCCAGCAGGGTCCTGACCTGGTCGAGGGGGAGATCGGACATCACGAGCGCTAATGGTACGTAAGAATCTTTAGCTGGAGTAATCCACCAGGACGCTCATACCGTGGGGAGCGTGGTCACGCTCCTCCTCGCCGGCTTCGGGACCGGCCTTTCGCTCATCGTCGCCATCGGGTCGCAGAACGCCTTCCTGTTGCAGCAGGGCCTGCGCGGGGGCTCTGTCGCGCCGCTCGTCGTCATCTGCGCCGTCTCCGATCTCGTGCTCATCGGGCTGGGGGTCAGCGGGATCGGGGCCGTGCTGCGGCAGTGGCCCACGGCCATCGGCGTGATCGCCGTCGGGGGTGGGCTGTTCCTGGTCGGGTACGGCGTGCTCGCCGCGCGGCGGGCCTTCCGGCCCTCCGTCATGACCGTCGGCACCGGACGGACGCCGCTGCGGAAGGCCGTTCTCGCCTGTGTCGCCTTCACCTGGCTCAACCCGCACGTCTACCTCGACACCGTCCTGCTGCTCGGCTCGGTCGCCGTCGCCCACGGGGACGGGCGGTGGCTGTTCGGCGTCGGGGCCGGGGTGGCCAGCGCCGTCTGGTTCAGTGCGCTCGGGTTCGGGGCGAAACGGTTGGCCGGGGTGTTCGCCAAGCCGCTCGCCTGGCGGGTGCTGGACGTCGTGATCGCCGTGACCATGACCGCGCTGGGCGCGGGACTGCTGCTCAGCCACGCATGAAGCTCACCAGAGCGTCGACGCCGGCGGGCGTTCCAGGTCCAGCAGGAACTCCTTGCGCTTCAGCCCGCCCGCGTAGCCGGTCAGCTTGCCGTTCTTGCCGACCACGCGGTGGCACGCCACCAGGATGCTCAGCGGGTTGCGGCCCACCGCCGCCCCGACTTCGTGCGGCAGGCCGCCGACAGCGCGCGCCAGATCGCCATAAGTTGCCGTCTCTCCGTACGGGATCCGCTCGATCTCGGCCCACACCGCCCGGTCGAACTCCGGGCCGGTCGCCTGCATCGGGACGTCGAACGTCGTGCGCTCGCCGGCGAAGTACTCCTTCAGCTGCCGGACGGCTTCCGGGAACGCCGTGTCGTCGCGCTCGCCGAACGCGGTGCGGTCCGGGCGGGTCCAGAGGTTCGGGAAGTACACGCCGGTCACGGTGTCCCCGGTGCCGACCAGGGTGAGCGGGCCGATCGGGGAATCGGTGACGAGGTGGTTCATCGGGTCTCCCAGGTGGTGCCGTCCGCGCGGGTGCCGCGCAGGCCGGGGACGGGGAAGTTCGCCAGGGCCGCGGTGAGCAGCGTCCGATCGGGGCGCCACGACGTCGAAAGCTGCAGCCGCCGCGCCATGCCGGTCCAGCCCGCCGGGGTCGCGCAGACGACCCAGACGTCCGGCTCCGGCGCCGCGAACCGCCGCGCCGGGCGCAGCCACGACGCCGCCGTCTCCGGCCACGTCACCGTGGCCAGGACCAGGCCGCCCCACGCCGCGGCGACGCGCTCGCCGTCCGCCCGCGAAGCCGGGGATGCCGCCGTGCCGAGCACGATGTGCCGGGCGCGGCCGATCAGCCGCACCAGCGCTTCCAGTTCGGCGGAGGTCATGCCGCGTCGTGGAAAACGAGGCCGAGGGTGTGCCGCCGGCCCGAGCGGACCACCGAGACGCCGTGGCGCACCGGGGCCGCCGACCAGCCGCGGGCCGAACGGACCGGGCGGTCGCGGGTGGTGAACACCAGGCCGTGGCCCTGCGGGATGAGCGTCGCGGTGCCGCGCGACTGCGCGCGCGGCCGCTGCTCGACCAGGAGGAATTCGCCGCCGGTGTGGTCGGTGCCCGGGTCGTTGAGGTTGATCACGACCTGCAGCGGGAACACCTTGTCGCCGTAGAGGTCCCGGTGCAGCGCGTTCCAGCCGCCCGGCTCGTAGCGCAGCAGGATCGGCGTCGGCCGCTGCTGGCCCGCCGCGTGGCAGACGGCCAGCCATTCGTCCAATGTGGACGGCCACTCCGCCGCCCGGCCCAGCCGCGCCGACCAGTCACGCGCGATCGGCAGCAGCCGCGGGTAGAGCGCCTGCCGCAGCCGCTGCACCGGTTCCGGGAACGGCGCCGCGAAGTAGTGGTAGTCGCCGTTGTCCCCGAAACGGTGCCGGCGCAGGTTCACCGTCGCCCGGAAGTGCGACGGCTCGTCCCAGAGCGCCACCAGCCGCGCGCACTCGGCCGGGGTGAGCAGCTGCGGCAGGAGCGCGCAGCCGTGCTCGTCGACCTCCGCGGCCACCGCGGCCCAGTCCGCCGCGGCGACGCGCTGTTCGAACGTGGTCACGCCGCCTCCATGGTCAGCAGGGTCCGCTTGGCTTCCTCGCCGCCCGCGTACTGGCCGTACGACCCGTCGGAGCGCACGACCCGGTGACACGGCACGACCACCGGCAGCGGGTTGAGCGCGCACGCCGTGCCGACCGCGCGGACCGCCTTCGGGCTGCCCGCGGCCGCGGCCACCTGGGCGTAGCTTTCCGTGTGCCCGTAGGAAATCTCCGGCAGGTGCTCCAGCACCGCCAGGCGGAACCCGCGGGCCAGCCGGAAGTCCAGCGGGACGTCGAAGTCACGCCGCTGCCCGGTGAAGTACTCGTCGAGCTGGCGGGTCACCGCGTCGAGGCGGCTCGGGGCGCGCAGGATCCGCGGGCTGATCTCCGCCGCGAGGGCGAGCAGCACCGCGTCGTGGTCCTGGCGGTCGAAGGCCACCTTGACCAGGCCCCGCCCGGTGGCCGCCAGCAGCAGCGACCCGACCGGCGTGTCCAGCGTCCGGTAGGCGACGTCCAGCAGGCCTTCGCGCTCGGCTTCGGCGACGAGCCGCGCGCGGTGGACGGCCGGGTCGAGTTCGGCCTCGATGGGCACCGGAAAGAAGAAGTCCGTCATGAGTGCGCTCCCTCCACGGGGTAGGTGGCCCGCAGGGCCTTGACACCGTCGGCGGCCGCGCGGCGTGCGGCGTCGGCGGTGCCTCCGGTGATCTCCGCGATTTCGCGGTACGGCAGCCCGGCCAGGTAGTGGTAGGCGACGGCGAGCCGCTGCTTGTCCGGCAGCCGCGCCAGCGCGTCCCACACGTCGCCGGAGAACGGCTCCGCGCGGCCGGGCCGGTCCGGGACCTCGCCGACCGGCAGCGGGCCGCGGGCCCGGGCGCGGGTGACGTCGACGGCCTTGCGGTGCGCGATCGTGACCAGCCACGCCTGGACGTTCGCGTCCGCCGGCAGCTCCGGGTACGCCTTCAACGCCGACAGGAACGTTTCCGACCACGCGTCGTCGGCGTCGGCCGGTCCGAGCACGGCCCGGCACACCCGGAGGACCATCGGCCCGTGCTCGGTCACGATCTGTTCGAACGGTTTCACGATCACACCCTGTAGACGTCCGGGACCGCCGGAACGTGAGATCAGCTTTGCGCGGTGCCGGTGACGACGGTCGCGCCCAGGTCGGCGGACTCGTGGACCGCCGGCGTCAGCCCGGCCGCGGCGAAGATCCCCGCCAGCACCGGCGCCTGCCGTTCGCTCGATTCGACCAGCACGGTTCCGCCCGGCGCGAGCCACCGGGGCGCCTCCCGGGCGACCCGGCGGGCGAGGTCGAGCCCGTCCGCGCCGCCGTCGAGCGCCACGAGCGGCTCGTGCAGGCGGGCCTCCGGCGGCATCGTCGCGACGGCGTCCGAAGGGACGTAAGGCACGTTGGCCAGCAGCACGTCGACCCGGCCGCGCAGCGACTCCGGCAACGCGTCGTAGAGATCGCCCAGGTGGACCTGAGGCAGGTTCAGCCGCGCGCATTCGACGGCGGCCGGTTCGACGTCGGCGGCGTGCAGCTCCCGCGGCGGCCGCGCGGCGGCGAACGCGGCGCCCAGCGCGCCCGAGCCGCAGCACAGGTCGAGCACCACCGGGTCCGGCGGCGCCAGCGAGACGGCGACGTCGACGAGGAACCCGGTGCGCTGGCGCGGCACGAACACCCCGGGCCGCACGGCGATCCGCAGGCCGTGGAACTCCGCCCAGCCGAGCAGGTGCTCCAGCGGCAGCCCGGCGGCCCGGCGGGCCACCAGTGATTCGAGCTCGGCGGACGTCGTGGCGGCGTCGGTCAGCAGCGCCGCTTCCTCCTCGGCGAACACGCAGCCGGCGGCGCGCAGCCGGGAAATGACCGTTGGGGTGTCCACCGGGACGAAGGCTACAGAACCTGCACCGCGTCGCCGACCTGCAGCCCGTCGAAGAACGCCGCCGAGTCGGCGTCGGTGAGGTGGACGCAGCCGTGCGAGGGCGCGTCCAGCGGACCGGCGTGGAAGGCGATGCCGCCGGCGGCGAAGAACACCGAGTTCGGCATGTCGGTGCCGTACTCGCTGCTGCGGTGCTCGCGGTCCTTCCACACGACGTGGAACGACCCGGCGGGCGTCGTCTGGTCCGGCGGCCCGAACCCGGCCGGGACCGGCCCGCGCACGACCCGGCCGTCCCGCACCAGCCACGCCAGCCGCTGCGCCAGGCTCACGCAGGCCCCGGTCGTGACGGCGCACGGCGGCGCGGGCGGCGGGGTGGTCGTCGTCGTGGTGGCCGGAGCCGACGTGCTCGCGGGCACGGGCTCCGCGATGGGGGTCGGCGTCGTCGAGCGAGGGGCCGAACAGGCCGCCACGACCAAGAGCGACCCCAGCAGGGCCGGCGCCCCGGTTCTGCGCATCCGTGTCCCCTTCTCGCAGGTGCACCCGGAAGCAGTACGGGTGAGCGGCCCCGGAGGTTGCGCCGGACGTGCACGCCGGTTGTCCCTGCGTGCAGCGCGGCTGTCGGAGGAGTACCCCACCGGTCAGGGTCGAACCATGACCAAGCTGAGCGCCGGGGAGATCGCCCGGCACGCCTACGCGGCCGGCTTCCGCGGCCCGGGCCTGACCACCGCGGTCGCGGTCGCGCTGGCCGAGTCCGGCGGCCGGACGACCGCGCACAACGCGACCCCGCCGGACGACTCCTACGGCCTCTGGCAGATCAACATGCTGGGCGCGCTCGGTCCCGAACGGCGTCACCAGTACCACCTGAAGTCCGACGACCAGCTGTTCGACCCGGACACCAACGCCCGGGTCGCGAACCGCATCTCGGGCGACGGCCACGACTTCACGCCCTGGTCGACGTACACGAACGGCGCCTACAGGCACCACCTGGCCGCCGCGCGCGAGGCCGCGAAGCACGTCACCGCGCACCACGGCAAGCCGCACGCGCACGGCGGTGGCGAGCCGCTGCGGGTGGACGACACCGTGCTGCACGGTTACGTGCGGCGCACCCGGCAGGTCGCCGACGCCCTCGACGGCGCCACCGGGCCGCTGCGGGACGTCCGGGACATCGCCGAGGACAGCTTCGGCCGGATCGGCCGGGAATCCGGGTTCGCCGCCGCGCTGGCCGGCTTCGGGCTGGCGCTGCAGCGGCAGGTCAAGGGCGTCGGCGCGCACGCCGACGGGCTGGCGTCGGCCGCGCAGAAGGCCGCGAAGTCCTATCGCGACCACGAGACGGCCACCGCCGCCGCGCTGAACGGGCGGAGCTGACGTGGACACCGCCGCCCTCGCACGGTCCTTCGCGCAGGAGCTGATCGCGCACCGCACCAAGCTCGCCGGGAAGGCCGAGGACGCCGTCCGCGCCGAATACGCCCTGCACCGGGTGGCGGCCGCGCTCGACGACCAGCACGACGCCTACCACCAGGAAAGCACCACGGTCCTCGACCACTGGCACGGCCACGGTGCCGGCGGTTTCCGTCACGCCAGCGCGAAACTCACGAAGGAACTGCAGGTCACCGGCACGGCCGGGGCGGCGGCGGAAAAGATCGTCGCGCACGTGGCGTCCACAGTGGACAGCGGGCACACGGCCGTGCAGCGGCTGGTCGACGAATACACGGCGAAAGCCGAGAAGGTCCTCGACGCCGGGGCCGCCGCGGGGACGCAGGCGGCGCTGATGCGGGCCGTCGGGCACGTCGCCGACCTCGTGCCGCAGTACACGCGCCAGTCGGCGTCGACCCTGCGGCACGTCCACGCGGAACTCGAGGCGTCGGCGAAGAAGCTGGACGCGCTGCGGAAGGACCTGACCCACGACCGCGCCGCCGGCGAGCCGACGCACGCTGTTTCCGCCAAGGGACCGGAGATCGTGCACGCCGCGCGCAAGGAACTCGGCACCCGCGAGAACCCGCCGGGCAGCAACCGCAACCCGTACGGCCCGACCGCCGCGTGGTGCTCGTCGTTCGCCACCGCGATGTGGCGCAAGGCCGGGGTGAAGATCCCGGTGCTGCCCTTCAGCGGCGACGTCTTCCACTGGGGACAGCACAACGGCCACGCCTACGGGAAGAACGCGCTGCACGAGGCCCGGCCGGGGGACGTGCTGATCTTCGGCACCGGCCCGCAGAGCACGGCGACCAGCACGCACATCGGCATCGTCGAGAAGGTCGAAGGCAACCGCGTCACGATGATCGAAGGCAACTCCGGGGACGCCGTCCGCCGGAACACGCACCCGCTTTCGGCGTCGACGTTCTACGGAGGGGTGCACCCGTGATCACCGGAAAGGCCGCCGACCGGACGGTCGCCGTGGAGGTCGCGCCCGGCGGGGCGCTGCGGGAGCTGACCCTCGAGGCCGCCGCGCTGCGGCTGGACCCGGACGAGCTCGCCCGCCGGATCCTGCTGCTCACGGCGGCGGCGTCGGCCCGCGCGACCGCGTCGCTGTGGCACATCCTCGACGGCGAGGTCGACGGGCTCGGCCTGCCCGCGCCGGGCGAGGCCGCGGAGGACACGACGCCGGAAAGCTGGCGGGTGCAATGACGGGCTACGGCGCACGGCTGGCCGCGATCCGCGCCCCGGCGGCGGACAGCGGGGTGTCGGTGGTGGTCGACCTGCACGGCGCCCTGGTGGACCTGCGGTTCGAGCGGCGGGCCCTGACCCTGCCCCCGCCCGAGCTGGCGGCGCTGGTCCGGCGGCTGGCGGGGGACGCCGGGGCGGCCGCGCTGCGGCAGGGCCGGGAGGTGCTGGGGGAGCTGCTGCCGGCCGAACTGCGGGACGGGCCGCCGCGGCGCCGCGAGCCGGAGTTCGTCCCCGCCACCTGGGCCACCTGAGCCGGTCAGCGGGCGGCGGCGGCGAGTCCGGCGATGCGGCCGGCGAGCCCGGCCACCGGGGTGACGCTCACCCAGGGTTCGCCGCCCGTGTCCTCCGGGGTCACCGCGTACCGGCCGGCCGCGGTGTCGAACCAGGCCAGCACCGGGGTGCGGCCCGCCGGTCCGGTCGCCGCCAGCTGGCCCGCGGTGTACCGCTGCGCCGTCACCAGGGTGGCCAGCGGCCGGACCGCCCGGCCGGTGATCCCCGCCGCGGCGAGGGCCCGCTCGAAGGCGTCGTAACCGTTGCGCGCGTAGGCGTCCATCGCCGCCGCGTACGCCGCCCGCGGGAGGCGCACCTGCTCGCCGGGGCCCGGTGGCTGGTCGCCGAGCATGCGGGCCACCGACGGCACGAGGTCCGCCGGCCGCAGGGGTTCGAGCACCAGGTCGTGCTCGTCGAGGACGGCGAGCACGCCCGCCCGGTCCCGCACGGCGGCGAGCAGCCGCCACGGTGCTTCCCCCAGCACGAGCGCGTCGACGCTCAGCGACGGCGTGCCCAGCAGCTCGACCAGGTCGACCAGGGCCGGGTCGAGGTCGTCGCCGTCGGTCAGCCCGGCCTCGGCGAGCCCGGCGAACACGCGCGCGCCCAGTTCGTCGCGTTCGGCGTGGGTGCGGCCGTGGGCCGGCACGTCGAGCGGGTACGGCGGTGGCCCGCCCGGCCCCAGGTCCTCCCAGAGGAGGTCGAACTCCGGATGCGACAGGATCACTCCCGCCGCCGTCGCGGTGCGGCGCGCCATGGTCCCCCTTCCCGTCGTGGGCGGCCGGCGTCGGGCACGATGGTGCCGATGGCCGAGCCGTACCCGGTGGACGTACCCGCGAGCGGGTACCTCGTCGTCCGTGCTTCCGGCGCCGCGGCGGCGCGCGCGGCGATCCTCGGCGGCGCGGCGAGCGATCCCGAGGGCATCCAGCTGGTGCTGCGCTGCCCGGTGCCGCGCGCGGTCGCCGGGTCCGGCGCGAAGCTGACGTTCGCCGACGCGACGCTGCACCTGCAGCCCGCCGGTGTCGTGATGCTGACCGTCGCCGCCGCGAAGCTGTCGATCGCGTTCGCCGAGCTGCGGCCGCTGATGTTCCGGCCGGTCGAGGTGGACGCGCCGCTGCGGGCCCTGTTCGCCGGTGCGGTCGCGCACGTCCTGGCGGCCGGGCCGCGGCTCGACCCGCACGGACTGGCCCACCATCTGCTCGGGCTGGCCGAACTGGTGCTGCGCAGTGCCCTGCGCACCGAGCTCGACCGCGTCGACGCGCTCGCGGCCCGGCGGCGCGAGGCGCTGGCGTACATGCGGGCCCACCTGGCCGACCAGTCGCTCACCGCGGACCACGTCGCCGAGGCTCTGTACATCTCGCGCCGTCGGCTGTACCAGCTGTTCGACGACGGCCAAGGCGTCTCGGAACGGCTCAAGGGGCTGCGGATCGAGCGGGCGAAGGCGCTGCTGGCCGACCCGGCGAAGGCGGGCCGGGGCATCGCCGAGATCGCGCGCGACTGCGGGTTCACCAGCGCCCCGCACTTCTCGCGGACGTTCCGCCGGGCGACCGGCCGGACCCCGCGCGAATACCGGGAGCGGGCGCTGCGGGGGTGAGGTCGACGCCGGCGACGAGCGTCCCGGCCAGCCCGGCGACCTCCAGCCAGCCCCGCCCGCCGGGGGAATGCAGGGTGAACACCGCCGCCCGCGGGCGGTCCGGGTCGAGCACGACGGCCTGCAGCTGCGCGCCGGACAGGCCGATCCGCTCGACGATCACCACCGGGTAGCCGCGCCGGGTCTGCGCGTGGCTCACCTCGCGCAGGCCGGGCGTGGTGTCGGCGACGAAGTGCTGCAGGTCCGCGGCGTCGCCGGCCGGGCCGGCGAGCGGGACCACCCCGGCGATGAGCAGGGCCGGGTCGGCGTCGCGGTGCTCGACCAGGGCCAGCAGGCCCGCGCGCTGGTCGTGGGCGATTTCCGCGGACTGCACGGCGGCCGCTTCCAGGCCGACGTCGCGGGCGGCGTCGGGCCCGCGCAGGCGCGCCATGTGGGCGTGCAGCTCCGCCGTGGTGCGCTCGACGGAGGCCAGGCTGACGGGGGTGATCCCCGGGACGGCGGGCAGTTTCACCGGCCACCCAGCGCGGCGGTGAACGCGCCCACAGCTCCCGGCGGCGGGGTCACCGGCGCGGCGGGGGTGCGCGCGACGGTCACGCCCAGCTCGCGTCCGGCGGTGGAGAACGTCTCCAGGGCGGTGACGAGCGGCCGGAACCCGGGCGTGTCCGGCACGGGCTCGCCGTCGCCGAGGGCCCGCAGCCGCCCGGCGACGCGCGCGGCCTCGGCGGTGTGGGCGCGTTCGAGGTCGCGGCCTTCGCGGCGGACCCGGTCGAGGCCGGCCCGCCGGGCGGCGAGCCGCTCGCGGGCCGCGGCGGCTTCGGGGGCGGCGGCGGGGGAGAACTGCGCGGTCGTTTCGGCCTGTTCGACGGCGTCTTCGGCGTCGACGACGGCCCGCTGGGCTTGTGCGGCCCGGCGGTCGAGGTCTTCGGCCTGCCGCCGGTGGGCGAGCAGGGTCCCGGCCCAGTCTTCGAGCACAGCGGCGGCCGCGCGGAGGGAGCCGGGCAGGGCCGCGATACCGGCCGCGGCCTGCCGGGCCCGCTCGGCGAGCGCCCGCGCGGACGGTCCGGCCCACTCGGGGATACCGGCGGGGACCGGGATTTCGCCGAGCCGGACCGCGGCCGCGGAACACCGGCGCGCCGCTTCGGCGACGGAGTCGGGACTGCCTGGGGCGGGATCGAAGCCGAGACCGCGGAAGTCAGCCATCGGCCCGCCCGGACCCGGACGACAGCCGGCGGCTTTCGAGGTCGGGCCGCCGGGGCTTGGTGCTGGTGGCGGCTCGCTCGGGCCCGGACGGCAGCCGGCGGCTTTCGAGGTCGGGCCGCCGGGGCTTGGTGCTGGTGGCGGCTCGCTGGCGCTCGGACGGCAGCGGCCGTCCCCCTCCGTGGTCAGTCATCGGTGCGCCTCAGCTCTTCCCCGGCGTTCGCGTCGCCCGTCCGGTAGACCGTCGCCGCCGCTCGGACGCTTGCCGCCGTGGCGGCCACCTCCGTCTGCGTCGCCCGGATCCGGGCCGCCCACTCGCCCGTGACCGCGCGGAGTGCGTCCGACACCAGCGGTCCGAGATCGCCGGAACCGCCGGTTTCGTCCGCCGCGGTCCCGTACTCCGCCGCGGTGTCCTCCAGGCGGCGGGCCAGCGCCTCCAGGGCCGCCGGGTCGGCGTGGAAGCCCGTCATTCGCCGAACACCGGCGGGTACGCGGGCGGCAGGTCGTCCATCAGGTCGTACCCCGAGGCGTACTTGTCGTGGTGCTCGGTGTCCTCCTCGCGCTGCGCGCCCTGGCCGGGCGGGTACATCCCGTACCCGCCCGCCGGACCGCGGCCGCCGCCTCCCGCGCCGGGACCGAAACCCGGCGACGCGCCGCCGAACCGGCCCGCGCCCGCCCGGCCGCCCTCGCCGAGCGCGTCCGGGCCCGCGACGCCGGCCGCCGGGACGCCCGCCCAGCCGTACCCCGGAGCGCCGGTGCCGCCGGCCGCGCCGATCACCCCGTCCGCCCCGACCGGCAGCCCGCCGGTCAAGGTGCCGGGCAAACCACCGGGCACCGCCGAGGTGGTCGTCGTCGAGTCGTCCCGCGGAGGCTGTGGAGTCTGTGGAGGGCGTGGAAGCCGTGGGACCGGATCGAAACCCGGCCCGGGATCCCGCTCCGGCGGCACCACGACCCCCGCCTCCGACGCGCTCACCGCCGGCGCGGTGTCGAACGCCGGCGGCAACCGGTGCCGGACGTCGTGGCTCGCGCTCTCGTACTGTTCCATGACCCGGACGGCTTCGGCCTTCGCGTCGTCCGCCTGCTTCTTGGTCGGCAGCTTGTCGTCGAGCAGGTCGTCCAGCAGGTACGCGCCTTCGGGCCCGTCGAGCCGCTTGACCGCGTAGCCCTCCCGGAACCACCGCTCGGCCCAGTAGTGCACCGGTTCCGGCATCTTCCGCCGGGCCTCGCCGATCGCCGCGGTGTAGGTGTCGAGGCCGTCGCCGATCTGCCGCGCGTTCTCGCTCGCCGTGCTCGCCCAGGCGGTCAGGTTCCGCACCGAGCCGGCGGCCTGCGCCGCGGACGGGCCGCGCCACGACAGCAGCAGCTTCTGCACCACCGCGTGGACGTCGCCGGTCGCCGTGTCGACGTTCGCGGCGAGTGCGGCCCACCGGTGCGCCTGCTCGCCGAGCTTCGGCGGCTCGGCGGACTGCACCATGTCCCACAGCTCGCGGTGCTCGTAGCTGTCCCAGTGGATCCGGCCGAACGCGGCTTCGCGCGCGTTGGCCGCCTTTTCCCGGCGGACGCGCCGCGCCTTCGCCCGCTCACGCGCGGTCGGGCGGTGGTGCGTCGAGTGGAACTCAGGCACGGGGCTCACCCGCCCGCAGCGCCGCGGCGGCTTCGCCGTCGTTCTGCGCGTGCGTCGTGGCGACCGTCTCGAGCGCCTGCCGCAGCGAAGCGAGTTCTGCCAGGTAGGACGTCAGAGCCGCTTGCACACCACCGGCGTCCGCGCCGCCGCGCAGCCCGAACGAGCGGCGCATCCAGTGCGACACCGGCCCCTTGCCGTCGGCGAGCGGGGCGCCCAGCTCGCGAGCGTTCGCGAGGTGCCCGGAGAGTTCCTGGTAGCGCTCGTCCAAGGCCTTCTTGGCCGCTTCGACCTCGGCGTAGTCCAAGGCGAGGACGTCGGTGTCGGCGACCAGCCCGGCCGAACCGGCGCCCTGCGGCTTCGCGACGTCCGACGCTCCTTCACGCGGTTCGTCGGGTACTTCGCGCCCCCGCTGCGCCTTCAGCTGCTGCCGTGCGTCGGCCTCGTCGCGCACTGTCGCCATCGACGTCCTTCCCTCGCCACCCAGGCGTCCATCCTGGCCAATGCGCGCCGCGATGAGAAGGGACCCCGCCGTGGCTGCACAGGTGGACACGAAGACTGCACGGGCGGATAGGGCAGGATGTCCGGATGATCCCCCGTCGTGCCCCGGGCGCCGTTCTCGCCGCTCTGCTCGGGCTGCTCGTGCTCGCCGGGCCCGCGCCGGCCCACACCGAGCTCCAGTCCAGCTCGCCGGCCGAAGGCGCTTCGCTCGCGACCGCGCCGACGCAGGTCCAGCTGACCTTCGGCGAGCCGGTGACGCTGCCGCCGGACTCGGTCAAGATCACCGGCCGCGACGGCACCGCCTGGCGGATCGGTGCCCCGGCCGTCGACGGCGGGGTCGTGACGGTCCCGGTGACGCCGTCCGGCGGCGCCCAGGCCTACACCCTGACCTGGCAGGTCGTCGCGAAGGACGGCGACAACGTCACCGGCACCGTGCACTTCACCGTCACGGGAGCCACCACGCTCGACTCCGTCGGCGTCCCCACCTGGATCTGGGCGCTGGTCGCGATCGCCGGCCTGCTCGCGGTGATCGTCGTCGGCGTGCGGCAGCTGCGGAGCCGCCGCTAGTCCTGCGGGACCGTGACGACCCAGCGCCCGGGACGGCGGCGCAGGTAGCCCCACCAGTACAGCGCCGAAACCACCAGCACACCGGCGGTGATCCCGAGGTCCAGCGCGCTCTGTTCGACCAGGACGTAAGCCAGCGCCGCGACGGCGAGCACCGGCACGAGCGGCCACGCCGGCATCCGCCACACGTCCGCCCCGCGGTGCGCCGCCCGGCGCGCCCGGAGCGTGGCGGCCGCGACGCTGAGGTAGAGCGCGACGACGGCGACCCCGGTGACGCCGCTGAGCGTGTCGACCGGCACGAAGCAGAGGACGGCCTCGGACAGGCCGGTCACCAGTGTCGCCACCCACGGCGAGCCGAACCGCTTGCCCACCACGCTCATCGCGCGGTTCACCGGCGCCGGCCACGCCTGGTCGCGGGCGGAGGCGAAGAGCACCCGCGAGTTCTGGATGACCATGACGATCACCGCGTTGACGATCGCGGCCGCGATGCAGAGGCTGATCGCCACCCCGACGGCGCTGGTGCTCCAGCCGGTGACCAGGGCGGAGAGGTCGACCCCGGCGAGGGCGGCGGTGTCCGGCACGGCCAGGGTGACGGCCACGACCGGCACGAGGATGACCACGGCGCTGATGCCGAGCGTCCAGAACACCGTGCGGGCGACGGTCCGGCGCGGCTCGCGCATCTCCTCGGCGAGGTAGACGGCGGTGCTGAAGCCCTGCACCACGAACAGCGCGACGGCGAGCCCGGCGACCACGGCGATCAGCCCGATCCCGCTCGTGCCGAGGCTCGGCTTCAGCAGCACGGCCGGGCTCTGCGTGGTGTGCGTGAAGCCGAGCAGGGACACGACGAAGATCGCGACGATCTCGATGACCAGGAAGATCCCGGTGATCCAGGCGTTGGACCGCAGGTTCAGCAGGCCCATCACGGTCGAGGCGAGCATGACCAGCGCGCCCGCGACCGACGGGCTGATGTCGGTGACGACGGCGAGGTAGTCCGCGACGCCGATGGCGATGATCGGCGGCACCACGAGGATGACGACGAACGACAGCATGAACGTCAGCCAGCCGGTGAACCGGTTCGCCACCGTCGTCACCATGGCGTATTCGCCGCCGGCGCTCGGCACCAGCGTGCCGAGTTCGGAGTAGCAGAAGGCGATCCCGACGCAGAGCAGCACCGCGAGCGCGATGGCGAGCGCGGTGCCGGTGCCGAGGTCGGCGAACAGCGGCGGGACGAGAACGAACAGCGACGACGCCGGCGTCACGCAGCTGAGCGTCAGGAGCGTGCCGCCGCCGACGCCGATGGACCGGGTGAGCGTGCGGGGCTGCGCGGCGGCGGCCACGTCGGGCGGGGCGGGAGTGCGGGGCATGGGCGTTCCCTCCGGCCGGGTGCAGGGTGCAGGGTGCGACGGATGGAACAGCACCGATTCGGCCTTGTCAACGGGCCTGAGACGACTAAATCCGTTGTCACCGCGGGCTCGGACGTTCGGATTTAGTTACTTACCGTTACGGCGTGCCGCGGTTGCCTGGCGTCGCCCGCGTCGGGGATGATCCCGGGCGTGAGCAGCCAGGACACCACCGGCCGACCCGCCCCGCCGGTGCTCGACGACATTTCGCGGCAGATCATCGCGCAGCTGCAGGAGGACGGCCGGCGCGCGTACGCGACCATCGGCAAGGCGGTCGGCCTGTCCGAAGCGGCGGTCCGGCAGCGGGTGCAGCGGCTGTCGGACTCCGGGGTCATCCAGATCGTCGCCGTCTCGGATCCGTTGCAGGTCGGGCTGTTCCGGCAGGCGATGATCGCGATCACCGTCGACGGCCCGCTGGAACCGGTCGGCGACGCACTGGCCGAAATGGACGAAATCGCCTACGTGATCCTCTGCGCCGGGCGCTACGACCTGCTGTGCGAGGCCGTCTGCGCCGACGACGAGGCGCTGCTGCAGCTGATCTCGACGCGGATCCGCGCGCTGCCGGGCGTCCGGCACGCGGAGGTGATGGTCTACCTCAAGCTGCGGAAGCAGACCTACCAGTGGGGCACGCGCGGAACGTGACGACTAAATCCGAAGGTTATGGCCGGTAGTTGACCATGAATCAGTCGTGCAAGTTCGTCTGTACGACTGAATCGCTTGCGCTTTACGGCTGGCGCGTGCGATAACCGAGGCATGACCACTACCGCCGACCGCGCCTCCGCCGACGCCTCGAGCCTCGCCCAGGCGGCCCGCAGCAACCTCTGGATGCACTTCACCCGCCATTCGGCCTACGACGACGCCGACGTCCCGGTGATCGTGCGCGGCGAAGGCCCGTACATCTGGGACGCCCGCGGGAAGCGCTACCTGGACGGGCTCGCCGGGCTGTTCGCGGTCCAGGTCGGCCACGGCCGCGAGGAGCTCGCGGAGGCCGCCGCGCGGCAGACGAAGCAGCTCGCGTACTTCCCGCTGTGGGGCCACGCGCACCCGACGGCGATCGAGCTGGCTTCGCGGCTCGCCGCGGCGGCTCCGGGCGACCTGAACCGCGTGTTCTTCACCGTGAGCGGCGGCGAATCCGTCGAGACGGCGTGGAAACTGGCGAAGCAGTACTTCAAGCTGACCGGGAAACCGGGCAAGCACAAGGTGATCAGCCGCGCGCTGGCCTACCACGGGACGTCGCAGGGGGCGCTGTCGATCACCGGCATCCCGGGCGCGAAGGCGGACTTCGAGCCGCTGGTGCCGAGCACGCTGCGCGTCCCGAACACGAACTTCTACCGCGCCCCCGAGCACGCCGACGACTACGAGGCGTACGGCCGCTGGGCCGCGGACCGGATCGAGCAGGCGATCGAGTTCGAGGGCGCGGACACCGTCGCGGCGGTGTTCCTCGAGCCGGTGCAGAACACCGGCGGCTGTTTCGTGCCGCCGCCGGGGTACTTCGCGCGGGTGCGGGAGATCTGCGACCGGCACGACGTGCTGCTGGTGTCCGACGAGGTGATCTGCGCGTTCGGCCGGCTCGGCCACGACTTCGCGGCGAAGCGCTACGGCTACCAGCCGGACATCATCACGACGGCGAAGGGCCTGACGTCGGGGTACGCACCGCTGGGCGCGGTGCTGGCCTCGGAGCGCCTGATGGAACCGTTCACCCACGGCGAAACGACGTTCATGCACGGCTCGACCTACGGGGGGCACCCGGTGTCGTGCGCGGTGGCGCTGGCGAACCTCGACCTGATGGAGCGCGAGGACCTGTACGGGCACGTCCTGCGCCGCGAGACGGCGTTCCGGTCCACTTTGGACAAACTGCTCGACCTGCCGATCGTCGGGGACGTGCGGGGCGCGGGGTTCTTCTACGGCATCGAGCTGGTGAAGGACAAGGCGACCAAGGAGACGTTCACGGCGGCGGAGTCGGAGCGGGTGCTGCGGGGGTTCCTGTCGGAGGCGCTGTTCGAGGCCGGGTTGTACTGCCGGGCCGACGACCGGGCCGAGCCGGTCGTGCAGCTGTCGCCGCCGTTGGTCTGTGACCAGCGGGAGTTCGACGAGATGGAGCAGATCCTGCGGGACACGCTGACGCGGGCCTGGAAACTGCTGTAGATCGGGGAACTGCGGCCGGTTGCGCGGCGGCTCGGTGGTCGCTGCCGTGCGTGGTAGCCGCTTGGCCTCCGGCCCCCGGTATCCACGCTACCGGAGGGCACCGACAGTTCCGCACCGACAGTTCCGCACCACCCGGGCCGCCCCGCTGGCCCGATCGGGCGGGGAATCCGCGTTCCCCGCCCGGTCAGCGGGTTCCCGAGTACCGTGGACGCCGGGGGACCGGGGGGAAACGGCCGGTGACCGGCCCGCCCGTGTTCGCGCCGGCCGTGCCGCGCCTCCGGGAGGGGACCCGATGACCGCCGCCGCTCCGCGTCTTCCGTTCGACCGGCCGAACGTCCTGGAAATCGCTCCGCTCTTCGAGGTCCTCCGGCGGCAGGGGCCGGTCGTCGCGGTCACCACGCCGGCCGGGGATCCCGCCTGGCTCGTCACCGGGTTCGACCAGGTGCGCGCCGTCTTCACCGATCCGCGGTTCGGGCGGTCGCACCCCGCGCCGGAAGAGGCGTCGCTGCTTTCCGACGCCGCCTTCCTCAGCCGGCCGCAGGGGAACCACGACACCGAGCACGCCGAACACGCCTTCCTGCGGCGGCTGCTCGTACCCGCCTTCTCCGCCAACCGGATCCGGCGGCTCGCCGGGCACGTGCAGGAGCTCGCCGACGGCTGCTTCGACGCCATGGACCGCGCCCGGCGCGAGCACGGCGTGGTCGACCTGCACGAACACCTCTCCTTCCCGCTGCCCGTGCTCGTCATCTGCGAACTGCTCGGCGTCCCGTACGACGACCGCGAGACCTTCCGGGTGCTCTCGGACCGGATCGGCCGGATGGACATCGGCGCCGCCTCGGACGAGGCGCTCGAGGAGTTCGCCGGCTACATGGGCCGGCTCGCCGACCGGAAGCGGCGCGAGCCCGGGCAGGACGTCGTCTCGGACCTGGTGCGCGCGCAGGCCGACGATCCCACCTTCGGGGACGACGACCTCGCGCGGCTCGCCGCCGGCCTGCTGTTCGCCGGCCACGAGACCACCTCGAACCGGATCGACCTGGGCGTCCTCTACCTGCTCACCGACCTCGCCCGGCGGGACGAGCTGGCCGCCGACCCCGAAGGCCGCGTGCACGGCGTCGTCGAGGAGATCCTGCGGCTGTCCGCGCCGAGCGGGCTCGGGGTGCTGCGGTACGCCCACGACGACGTCGAGCTCGGCGGGGTGACGATCGCGCGCGGCGACGCGGTCATCCTGTCGATCGCCGCGGCCAACCGGGACGCCACCGTGTTCCCCGACCCGGCGGCGTTCGACCCCGGCCGCAAGCCGAATGCGCACGTCTCGTTCGCCTACGGGGGCTGGTTCTGCATCGGGGCGAGCCTGGCCCGCACCGAACTGCGGGTCGTGTTCGGCTCGCTGTTCCGGCGGTTTCCGGGGCTGCGCCTGGCCGTCGGCGTCGATGAACTCCAGGTCCGGGCCAACCGTGTCACCGGGGGAGTGGACCGCGTGCCGGTCCTCTGGTAGACCAACGGCGGCCGCCTCTGGAGGAAACGACGTGACCCTGTGGGACAAGCTCAAGATGGACGACAAGCTCATCAAGGTGCTGCAGGAGATCCCGCCGGGCCCGGACGCCGGGGAGTTCGGGCGCGCCTACGTCACCATCCACCAGCTGGCCGTCGAACTGGACCAGCGGTTCCCCGAAGTCCGCGCGCAGCTGGACGTGCCGCTGGGCGGCGGTGCGACCCGGCACGCGGGCCTCGTCGAGCTGCTCGGCAAGGAGCTGGTCGACAAGATCCGGCGCTACGGCGACGTCTACCCGATCGAAGCCGCGCAGCTTTCGGCGGTGCGCTTCCGCGAGCTGCGGCTGCGCGGCCCGGGCGGCCGTGACCTGGTCGGCGCGTCGAAGACCGACCTGCCGCTGATCCGCCTGCGGGCCAAGGACTGACCGGGTGCCCGCACCGCCGGTCCGGGTCCTGGTGGCCGAGCGCGATCCGGTGGTGCGCGCCCGCCTGAGCGGGCTCCTCGACGCGGCGGACGGCCTCGAAGTCGTCGGCGCGGTCCCCGACGCGACGGCGGCCCGCGTCACCCTCCGGCGCCGCCTGCCGGACGTGCTGCTGCTGGACCTGCGCCTGACCTGGCCGGACGCGCTGCCGCGGCGGCCGGCGGTGGTGGGGCTGGCCACCTTCGACTCGGACGCGGCCATCCTGCGCGCGCTGCGCGACGGCGCCTCGGGGTTCCTGCTGCGTTCGGCCCGCCGCAACGACCTGATCAAGGTGGTCCGCCTGGCCGCCGACGGTCACCTGGTGCTCTCCCCGGACGCCTCCCGCCGCCTGCTTTCGGCGGCCACGCGCCTGTCCGGGCCTCGCGACGACCGGCTCGCGCAGGTGGACCGGCTGTCGGCCCGCGAGACCGATGTCCTCGCCGGGGTGGGTGCGGCGCTGACGAACGCCGAGATCGCGGACCGGCTGGGGCTGCCGGAGCCGGTCGTGCGCGACTGCGTGGCGCGGGTGGTGCGGAAACTGGGCTGCGCGCACCGGACCGGCGCCGGGCTGCTGGCGTACGAGCGCGGGCTCTGCCGCCCCGGCCTGACTTGAGGTGCCCGGCGGGCCGGGCACCTCAAGCCGTCAGAAGCCGCTCAGGCCGGCCGGCACCCCCACCCCCGTCGGCGCGTCGTAGCCCGGGGCGGCCACGCACAGGTAGTCGCCGCCGCACTTCTTGCCGGCGCCGGAGGGATCGTTGTTGCCCGCGGTGATGTCCACGAACTTCGCCGCGTTGGCGTACACGTCGGCCGGCTGGGCCTCGCCCGCCCGGCCCGAACGGCCGTACAGGCCCGCCACGAACGGCGCCGAGGCGCTCGTGCCGCTCACCGGCAGCCAGCCGCCCACGTCCGCGTTGTACACCGCCAAACCGTCCGCGACCGCCGCCACGTCGGCGACCGTCCGCTTGCCGCAGTGGGTGTCCCGCTGCCACTTCGGCTTGGCGATGTAGGCCGAGCAGCCGCTGCCGCCGTACTGCCACGCCGATTCCGCCCAGCCGCGCGGCGCGTCCGGGTCACGGGCCAGCGACGTCCCGCCGACCGCGACCGTCGAGGCCAGCACCGCCGGGTAGCTCGCCGCCGTGAAGCCGGCGTCGCCCGAGGAGGCCACCACCGTCACGCCCGGGTGCCGGTAGTGGCTCGCGTACGCCAGCGGGGCGCCGCTTTCCCGGGCACCGTAGCTGTTCGACACGACCTTCGCCCCCAGCCGCACCGCGGTGTCCTCGGTCTCCGCGAGGTCGGCGAAGCCCGGGGAATTGCCCTCCACGACGACGATCCGGCAGGACGGGCAGGCCGCCGACACCATCGAGACGTCCAAAGTGGACTCGATGGCCCAGCCGAAGCTCGCCGCCGGCAGTGGCGCCGCCGCGCCCTGCTGGTTCACCTTGCGGAAGCAGCCGTTCGCCGTCGTGCACGGCGGCAGGCCGTACTGCGTCCGGTAGGTGGCCAGGTCGGCCTCCAGGTTCGGCGCGTCGAAGGCGATCGAGATGCCGACGACGGTGTCCGGGCCGGCCTGGTCCGGCAGACCGTACGCCGAGGCCAGGTCGGCGGCGCCCCAGCCCACCGGCCCGTCGGCGAGCGCGCGGACCGCGCGCGGGGTGTAGGTGCTGAGGCACCGAGCCTGGCCCGCGCCCGGCTCGGGGCAGGCCGGGCGCGACACCGGCGCCGCGGCCACGGCCACGGCCGGGGTGACCAGGCCGGCCGTCGCCACCACGGCGGCCAGGGCCGCCAGCCATCTTCTGTTCACAGTGGACACTCCCTTCAGGACAGGTAGACGTGGTAGGCAGCCGTGACACTCTCGGTGATCGTCGCCCCGGCGGCGTCGGACGCGGTGACCCGCAACGAGACGTCCGTGCCCCGGAACGCCTCCGTGGTCGCCGGGAAGGCCGCGTGGAAGACGCCGTCGCCGCGCGCGGTGACGGTCGCGTCCAGCCAGGTCGTGCCGTCGGTCGAGTACTGCACGGTCGCGCCGGTGACGGCCGACGGGGTGCTCTGCTGCAGGTGCCCGACCGTGAGGTCCAGGCTCTGCGGGCCGCTCGGGGTGGACCCGTCCGGCCGCAGCCCGCCGACGGCGTACTGCAGCGTCAGCAGCGGCTCGACCGCACAGGCGCGGTCCGGGCCGTCGTCGCCGCGGGCGCAGTACAACGCGGGCGGCAGCCGGCCGCCTTCGACGTGCTGCGACTTCCACGTCCACTCGGTGTGGCTCGCGGTGCTCTGGTGGTACATCGGCCCGGTGCGCCCGGCGTCGACGGTGAGCCCGAGCGTCGCGGGCCCCGGGCCGGCCTCCTGCTGGAAGGCGGCTTCGAAGCCGCCGCCCGTCGGCGTGCCCTCGGTGAGGGTGGTGCCGTCCTGGGTGAGGCGGTAGTGCCCGGTGACGGTGTCCCGCGACTCGCCGTAGTAGCCGAACCCGGTGTGGCCCGGCTGGTTGTCGCTGAACGGCGTGATCGAGAACCGCAGCAGGTCACCGGCCCGCGTCGCGGCCGGCAGGGTGTAGACGGTGGGGTCGGCCTGCAGCGCCACCGCGCCCGCGGGGTGCAGCGGGAAGCGGTTCCAGCCTTCGGTCACCGACGAGCCGCCCCGGTAGCCGTGGAAGGCCTCGTACTGGCCGCCGGCCCAGCCGGGGAAGGGGCCGGGCAGCACGTACTTCGCGACACCGCCGAACCACACCAGGTCCGGCGCCGCCGAGACGTACTCGGTCTGCTTCCGCGGCAGGTCGATCGGGTGCGACGGCCGGCCGCCGCCGTCCTCGAAGGTGAACATGCCGCTGCGCTGCCGCAGGCCTGCGGAGCTGTATTCGCTGTAGTAGGTGGCGTCCACCGCGGCGACGTCCTTCGCCGTGATCACGTACCGCTGCTGCGGAATCGTGCCGGTGCTGGCCTTCTGCAGCACGTATTCGTACGGCGTGCCGGGCCCCGGCGGGGACACGAGCCTGCTGTACGGGTACGTCTGCAGCGCCCCGGTGCGGACCGGGACGGCGGTCGGCGACACCGCAATCGGCACGCCCGGCCCGGCGTCGAAGTCGACGACCAGCGCCGGGCCGGTCTTCGCGGCCCGGCGGAAGAGGAACCCGGTGTCGTCGAGCAGCGCCGGCCGCGGGGTCACCCAGGCCAGCTTGCTCGACGCGCGTTTCGCGTCGACGCGGACGGCCGCGTCCGCCCGCACCGCGAACTCCGGCTGCGCGCTGAACCGCAGCTCGGTCGGGTTGCCGTCGGCGTCGGTCGTCCAGAACACGCCCAGCGCGCTGTAGTTGCCGTCCGGCACGCTGAACTTGGCCGTGCCACCGGAAAAGTAGTTGAAGTTCTCGTCGGCGGCGAGGGTGGTGCCGTCGTCGGTGTTGTAGAGGAACGCGATGCCGGTGTCGGCGGGTTTGCCCGCGATGTCGGTGGCGTCGACGGACACCGTCCGCATCACCGACCGCGACCCGACGGCCTGCCGCTGCGGCGCGCCGGCGAGCGCGTACCGCGTCCCGTTCGCGAAGAGCCCTTGCCCGCCGAAGCGCCCCCGTGCGTTGTCCTCTTTGAACTGTTTCGCCAGCGCGGCACCGAAGGTCGCGGTGCCGGCCGGGTTCTTCGCGCCCGCCAGCAGCGCCTTGACGTCGAACAGGCTCAGGTCGAGCCCGCGCCCGAGGTAGGGGAGCGCGGTGCCGGGGACCTCGTAGTCCCGGCCGCCGAGCCGCAGGTGCACCAGCGCCCGCGCCATGCCCTTGGCCGCGGCCGGCTGGATTTCGAACGTGTCCCGGCCGTCCGCGGCGGTCCGGACGGTGACCCGGTCGCCGGTGATCAGGGTGGCGGTCCCCGGGGCCGGCCCGGCGGCGAGCGCGGCCGGCGGGGCGAGCCCGGCCAGGCCGGCCGAACCGGCGAGCAGCACCGCGAAAACCGTGAGACTTCTTCGCACTGGCACCTCCGTGTGGTGGTTGATCACCACTTCCGACGGGCCGGCGGTCCGAACCGTTGAGGCCGGTCCGCGATCTCCCGCGAATTGCCCTGATCGGACCAGCGACGGAGAGTCAGAGCGTCCGGCAGGTGACGGCCGGGCGGGCGTCGCCGCTTCCGTTCTGCGTCAGGGCGATCAGCCCGAACGTCGTCGTCCCGTCCGCGTCGAGCTTCGCGTTCCAGGCGGCGTTGTCGACCGTCACCGTGGACCCGTCGACCGTGAAGGTCCCGTTCCACAGGCCCGTGATGCGGTGGCCGGCGGGCAGCGTCCAGCGGACGCGCCAGCCCGACAGGCCGGCTTCGCGGTCGTTGCGGACCGTCACCAGCACCTGGTAGCCGCCGGGCCAGGAGTTCGTCACCTCGTACCGCGCCGCGCAGCCCAGGTCGGCCGGGGTCGTGGGGGCGGGCACCGGCGGCGTCGAGGACGGGGCGGCCGACGGCACCGGCGCGGCCACGGGCGTGCCGTCCGGGACGATCACCGTGCCGATCACCACGCCAAGCGCCAGCAGCACTGCGCCCGCGACGCCCGCCAGGACCAGCCGGCGCCGGGGACGGCGGACGCGCAGCAGCCGCGTTCCGGCGCGCGGCCGCGGGCGCGGCGGGGGCAGCGGACGGCCGCCGGTGACCGCTTCGAACAGCTCCTGGACCTCCGCCATCGCCGGGCGCGCTTCGGGATCGCGCTGCAACATCCGGGTGAGGACCTCGGCGAGCGGGCCGCCGTGGCGCGGCGGGGCGACGTCCTCCTTCGCGATGCGCAGGAGCAGCGTGATCGCGTTGTCGTCGTTGCCGAAGGGCGGCGTGCCTTCCAGGGCCCGGTAGAGCGTGGCGCCCAGGGAAAAGACGTCCGCCGGGAACCCGGCTTCGTGGCCGCCGGCGACTTCGGGCGCCAGGTAGGCCGGTGTGCCCGCGATGAAGCCGCCGCCGGTCACCGTGCCTTCGCCGGTCGCCCGCGAGATGCCGAAGTCGGCGATCTTGGCGACGCCGGACTCCCCGAGCAGGACGTTGGCGGGGGTGACGTCGCGGTGCACGACACCCTCCGCGTGCGCGGCGGCGAGCGCCGACGCCACCTGCAGGCCGATGCGCGCCAGCTCCTCGGCCGGCAGCGTCTCCCGGTCGAGCAGCAGCTCCGCCAGGCTGCGCGACGGCAGGTACTCCATGACCAGGTAGGGCCCGCCGGGCGCCTCGACGACGTCGTGCACCGTGATCGCGTGCGGGTGCCGCAGCCGCGCGGTCAGCCGGGCTTCGCGCAGCGCGCGCTGGGCCGCCTGCGCACCGGCGGCCGGCCCGATGGCCGCGTCGTAGTCCAGCTGCTTGACCGCGACGACCCGGTCGAGGCGCTCGTCGCGGGCGCGCCAGACGACGCCCATCGACCCCTGGCCGATCTTCGCCGCCAGCCGGTAGCGCCCGGCGACCAGCTCTCCTGCGTCGGTCACGACGACCTCCCGGCTTCCCCCGGAACACACGGATGCGGGCGACGTTCGGTTCGAGCCTAACGGCCTGCCCGCCGGTGTGCCGACGGACAGGCCGCGCTCACGCGCCGGGCCGGTGCAGCTGGTCCCACGCCGGGACGTACGGGGTGAAGCGCAGCTTCATCCCCGCCTCCGCCGGCAGCTTGTCCGCCTTGCGGGCGTTGCAGCTGCGGGCGGTGCCGCCGCAGGCGGCGACCGTGTTGAGCCAGTCGGTCCGGGCGCCGCCGCGGCTCAGCGGCGTCACGTGGTCGATGGTCGTCGCCTTCGCGCCGCAGTACGCGCAGCGGTGGCCGTCCCGGGTCAGCACGCCGCGCCGGGACCAGCGCGGCGGCTGCGTATATCGCCACTTCATGACGACGTAACGCAGTAACCGCACGATCTTCGGGCGCGGGAACAGCCCGTAGGCGAGGCCCTCCTCGGCCTCGTGGATCTCGGCGACGTGCCGCACGAGCATGCGGATCGCGTGCGGCACCGAAACGGTCTGCAGCGGCTCGTAGCCGGCGTTCAGGACGAGCACCTTCACAGCGCACTCCTCTGCGACGATGGGGAGACGGGGGTCTCCCGCGGGGGAAATCATCGTCGCCGAGCGGCTTGACCTGCGTCAATCGTGTTTCACCGCAGGGGATGCGCGCGGAAGAACCGCCAGATGACCGGCGTCGCGTCGATCACCGCCGGCGTCGCGGAGTCGTTGTTGGGCCGGGTGCTGGGCCAGACGTGCCCGGCGCCTTCGACGCGGTAGTGCTCGAGGGCGCCCCGGCGGTCGCAGCCGAGCCACTTCTCGGCGACCACCCCGGCGACCGGCGTCCACGACACCGGTGCCGCCCGGCAACCGTCCCTTTCGGACCATCCGGCGAGCCAGTCCGGGATCGCGGGCAGGCCCTTCGCCGGGTTGCCGGTGTACGGGATGGTCGTGTCGGCCGTGCCGTGGAAGTCGAGGACCGGCACCGGGCGGCGGGGCGTGCAGGCGCCGCCCTGCGGGTAGAACGCGCCCGAAACCGGGGCGAACGCGGCGATCCGGCCGCCGAGGCGGCAGGCCAGCACGCCGACGAACCCGCCGCCGTTGGACTTGCCGGCGGCGTAGATCCGGCCGGCGTCGACGCACAGCGTGCGCTGCAGGGCATTCAGCAGGTCGCTGGTGAACAGGACGTCGTCCGCCGCGGCCGAATACGGCGCCCCGGTCCACGCGGACTCGCCGTCGGTGCCGATCAGGCCCTGCGGGTAGACGGCGATCGCGTCCAGTGCCGAGAACCCCGACAGCTCCTCCTGGTACTGGGACGTCCGCTTGTGCCCGTGGAACGACAGCAGCAGCGGGTACGGCCGGTGCGGGTCGTAGCGCGCGGGCAGGTGGACGGTGTACTCGCGGTCGAGGCCGCCCGAGGTGACGTGCCGGGTGGTCGTCACCCCGGCCGGGAAGCCCGCGGGACGCCCGCAGCCGGTGGTGCGGACGGGGTGGTCGGCGACGCCCGCCGCGGCGGCGGGCGCGGCGAAGGCGGTGGTCAGGGCACAGGCCGCGGCGAACGTGGCCGCCCAGCGGGGCAAGCGTCCGGGCACTCGATCCTCCTTGATCGGCAGCGGGGCGTGGCCAGCATCACACCGGGAGCGCGGCGGTCCGAGATTGCGTTCATAAAGTGCGCGGTCGGAACGGTCGGACCCGCTCGGTAGGATCGACCCAACGACGGCCACCGGACACGCGGAAGGGAATGGAAGTGACTGCCCCGATCGAGACGCTGGAGTTCCAGTCGGAAGCGCGTCAGCTGCTCCAGCTGATGATCCATTCGATCTATTCGAACAAGGACACGTTCCTGCGGGAGCTGGTGTCCAACGCCTCCGACGCCCTCGACAAGCTGCGGCTGGAGTCGTACCGCGACAAGGACCTCGAGGCGGACACGGCCGACCTGCACATCGCGCTCGAGACCGACGCCGAAGCGCGGACCCTGACGGTCCGGGACAACGGCATCGGCATGACCCGCGAGGAGGTCGTCGCCCTGATCGGGACGATCGCCAAGTCCGGCACCGCCGACTTCCTGACCAAGCTGAAGGAGGCGAAGGACGCGGCGGCCTCGCAGGACCTGATCGGGCAGTTCGGCGTCGGGTTCTACGCGAGCTTCATGGTCGCGGACAAGGTCACCCTCGTGACGCGCCGCGCGGGCACGGCCGAAGGCGTGCGCTGGGAGTCGAGCGGCGAAGGCACGTACACGATCCAGCCGGTCGAAGACGCGCCCCAGGGCACCGCGGTCACGCTGCACCTCAAGCCCGAGGACACCGAGGACCACCTCTACGACTACACGTCCGCGGCGAAGATCCGCGAGATCGTCAAGAAGTACTCCGACTTCATCACCTGGCCCATCCGGATGGCGGGCGAGGGCGAGGAGGCCGAGACGGTCAACTCGATGAAGGCGCTGTGGGCGCGCTCGTCGAGCGAGGTCACCGAGGACGAGTACCACGAGTTCTACAAGCACGTCAGCCACGACTGGCAGGACCCCCTCGAGACGATCCGGCTGCAGGCCGAGGGGACGTTCGAGTACCAGGCGCTGCTGTTCCTGCCCTCGCACGCGCCGATGGACCTGTTCCTGCGCGAGCGCAAGCGGGGCGTGCAGCTCTACGTCAAGCGCGTCTTCATCATGGACGACTGCGAATCGCTGGTCCCCGAATACCTGCGGTTCGTCAAGGGCGTGGTCGACGCGCAGGACCTCTCGCTCAACGTGTCGCGGGAGATCCTCCAGCAGGACAGGCAGATCCAGCTGATCCGCCGCCGCCTGGTGAAGAAGGTCCTGTCGACGGTCAAGACGATGATGACCGCCGACGCCGAGAAGTACGCGACGTTCTGGCGCGAGTTCGGCCGCGCGGTCAAGGAGGGCCTGCTCGACGACTTCGAGAACCGCGAAGCCATCCTCGAGATCTCCTCGTTCGCGACGACGCACGACAGCGAGAAGCCGACGTCGCTGCGGGACTACGTCTCGCGGATGAAGGACGGCCAGGAACACATCTACTTCATGACCGGCGAGTCGCGCTCGGCGATCGAGAACTCGCCGCACATGGAGGCGTTCCGCGCCAAGGGCTTCGAGGTGCTGGTGCTGACCGACCCGATCGACGAGATGTGGGTCGACTCGGTGCCGGGCTTCGACGGCAAGCAGTTCCAGTCGATCGCGAAGGGCCAGGTCGACCTCGAATCGGAAGAGGACAAGAAGGCCACCGAGGTCGCCCGTGAACAGCAGAACAAGGACTTCGAAGGCCTGCTGACCTGGATGGGCACAGCCCTGGGCGAGACGGTCAAGGAGGTGCGCCTGTCGTCGCGGCTGACGACGTCGCCCGCCTGCATCGTCGGCGACACCCACGACCTGACCCCGACGCTGGAGAAGATGTACCGGGCGATGGGGCAGGAGCTGCCGCCGATCAAGCGCATCCTGGAGCTCAACCCGGAACACGCGCTGGTGACGGGCCTGCGCGAGGCCCACACCGCCCGCCCGGACGACGAAGGCCTGGCCGAGACGGCCGAGCTGTTGTACGGCATGGCGTTGCTGGCCGAGGGCGGCGAACTCGCCGACCCGTCCCGGTTCATCAAGCTCCTGGCCGGCCGCCTGGAGAAAACGCTCTGACGCTCGTGAGTGGTAAGGCGCGTTCTAACGCGCCTTACCACTCACGAGGGGCCGGTCACGGGGCTGCGTTCATCAGGTCCAGGGCGCTCTGCTGGCGGGCCGCGTCGGCCTGGTCGAACGGGCCGGCCCACAGCAGGCCGTAGGCGTCCGCGCTGGTGCGGTCGGTGGCGTACGCCGAGTTCGCCTGGCGCTGCAGGTAGGCCGTGTACGGGCGGTCCGGGAGGGCCGCGTTCAGCACGGCCAGGTCGCGGGCGTACACGCCCTTGAACGTCGGGCCGTCCGCACCGCCGCCGCCCGCCGCCTCGCCCGGGTCGCGGAGGATGCCGCCCGGGTTGAGGGCCCCGTTCGCCGTCGACGCGTTCGCCATCGCGCGGGCCTTCGTCAGCAGGGCCGCGTCGCCGGTCGCGCGGTGCAGCTCCGCCAGCGCCGCCAGCGGCACGCCCTGGTTGTACGACCAGACCGCCTGCCCGTTGTTCGCGCAGGTCGACGTGGTCAGCCCGTCGTTGACCAGGTTCGAGCCGTTGATCATGCCGCTGCCCGAGAACCAGCTCCACCCGGCCCGGGCCCGCGCCAGGTACGCCGTGTCACCCGGGATGCGGTTGTGCAGGGCCGCGTTCAGCTGGACGTACAGCGAGTTCGGGATCGCGTTCTTGTAGGTGCGGCTCGTGCTCCACCAGACCCCGCCGCCGCAGACGCCGTCCCAGTAGGCGTACATGTGGTCGGCGTCGGCGCGGGCGGTGGTCAGGTACCGGCTGTCGCCGGTGAGGTCGTACGCGTCCACCCACGCCAGGCCCCACCACCCGGTGTCGTCCAGGTAGTCGTTGCGGAAACTGCCGCCCTGCGCCGAAAGGTTCTTCGTGTACGTCGTGTCGATCGCGTAGCGGTAGCTGCCCATGCCGCTGATCCGGACGTTGTCGATGAGCGCGGTCAGCGCGTTGGCCGAATTCCACCACCCGGTCGTGTCGAAGAGGCCGGTGCCGAGGTTGTAGCGCTCCATCAGCGCCGTGGCGGCCGCGGTACGGCGGTCCCAGGCGTTCCACGTCGGGCGCGCCCAGCCGGTGCAGGCGATGCTCCCCGAACCCGCGGGCTGCCCGCACGCGCGCAGCAGGCCGACGCCCCGGTTCGCCCAGTCGTCGGCGTTGTACATCAGGGTCCGCCAGCCGGTCGCGCCCGCCGGGGTGGCGGTGTCGCCGAGCTTGCTGCCCGACGCCCACGTGCGCCCGGCGTCGAACGAGCGGTCCAGCCAGACGTGGTCGCCGGCCGCCCCGCCGGTGATCGCCGCCCAGCCCATGGCGTCACCGTCGTCGAGGTGCAGGGAAATCCGCCGGCCGCCGACGCCGGCCGAGGCGCCTTCGCGGTCGCCGGGCGACGACGCGGGATCCCGCGCGTCGCAGTACTTGTTGCAGATCGTCGCGAGCGGTGCGGCCGACGGCGTGGGTGTCGGCGTGGGTGTCGGCGCCGGGGTGGCGGCCAGGACGAAGGTCAGCAGAGGAACGAGGATGTGCATCGGTCACCTTCCGCGCTGAAGGGCGATGCTCCCCATTGTGATCGACTGATATTAGTGGTCCAGTCCTTTGCTGGGACAGGTTCCGGACAGATTTCCGTGTGGCGGCGCGGTCGGGCGGGTATTCCGGGCGCATGACGAATCTCGACGACACCACGACCGCGAAGCTCGACGAATTCGTGCTGGCCCGGCTCGCGGAGGACGAAGAGCGCGTCCGGGCGGGGGAGCTGCCGCTGATCGACGAGGCCGAACGGCGCGGACGGCTGCGGATCATGTACGCCGACGACGAGGACGGGCTGCTGCTGGCCGGCGGGCCGGTCGAGGCGATGGAGGACCGGCACCCGGTGCCGTTCGCCGAGAAGGCCGAGTTCCTGCGCCGGGAGATCCGCGACGTCCACGACGACGCCTCCGTCAAGCTGATCGCGTCCGTGTACGAGGCGCACCCCGACTGGCGCGACGAGTGGCGCCCGTGACCTGATGCCCGCGCGTCCGCGGATTTTCGCCGACCGGGCCGACGGCGGCCGCTGCCTCGCGGACGAGCTGTTCCGCACCTGGGTCGACCCGCTCGTGCTCGGGCTGGCCCGGGGCGGGGTGCCGGTGGCCGCGGTCGTCGCCCGGCGGCTCGGCGCCGGCCTGGACGTCGCGGTCGCGCGCAAGATCGGCGCCCCGCGCCGCCGCGAGTACGGCGTCGGTGCGGTGACCGCGGACGGCCCGGCGATCTACGACGAGGCCGCCCTGCACGCGCTCGAACTGACCGCCGCGCGAATGGTGCGGACCGAAGCCCGGGAGCGGGCGGAGGCGCGCCGCCGGCTCGCGCGTTACCGCATCGGCCGCCCGCCCGCCGTCCTCGCCGGCCGTGACGTCATCCTCGTCGACGACGGGCTGGCGACCGGCGTGACGGCGACGGCGGCGCTGCGTGACGTCCGGGCGGCCGGCCCGCGCACCCTGGTCTTCGCCACGCCGGTCGCGGCCCCGGGCGTGGCCGACCGGATCCGCGCCGAAGCCGACGACGTCGTCTGCGTGGCCGAGCCGCCGGGTTTTCGCGCGGTCGGCCAGTGGTACGCCGATTTCCGCCAGACGAGTGACGCCGACGTCCTGGCCCTGCTCACCGCCGCCCGGGGCACCCCGGATTGACCGGGTGGGTGACGGGGTATCACCCGTCAGGGGCACGACCGGAGAAGCGGGTGAGGGATGATCGAACGGGACGGGCTCGGCTCGGCGGCGCGCGGCCTGCGGCAGTACCTGCTGGCCGTGGCGGCCAAGCTGGACGCGCCCGCCTGGTTCTGCGAAGTGGACGTCCCGGCCGGCGCGTACGTCGCCTTGGAGCGGCGGCTCACCCGGTTCCCGGACCACGAGACGGCGCTGCTGTGGGACGAGCAGGACGGCTGGGCCGCAGCCGTCGAGTCGGCGACCGGCGACGAGGTGATCGTGCTGGCCTACCTCGGCCAGGACGTCCTGCCGTCACCGGAGGCCGTCGAAGCGTTCGTGAAGGACCTGTACCGCGAGGAGTACCCAGGACGGCCGGATCCACCGGACTTCCGCAGACCCGGCGCCACGGACGGCTTCGACGACCGCCTGGCCTCCTACGCCGGCGACCCCGTAGGCCACCCCTGACTCACCGCGGCGGCAGGTGCAGGCGGTTCTTGGCCACCTTTTCTTCCGGCACCGGCTGGAGGAGCAGCGCCGGACCCGCCTCGAAGTCGACTTGTCGGTACTCCGTGCCGTGGGAGTCGGTCCACGTGCGGGTCTTCCCGTTGCCGAGCGCCGCCGCCCAGAACCCGGCCAGCAGGTCCGGCTTGTGGCAGTCGACCGCCACCGCCAGCATGCGGGCCGCGGTCACGACGCCGCCACGATTTTGTTGATCGCTTCCGCCACGAGTTCCGGTTCGGAAACCGTCACGGTGAGCCCCGGGTGGCGGATGCGGCCCCACGGGTCGATCCCCGCGACGGGTTCCCGGAACCGCAGGCACACGCCGCCGCGGGTCGTCGTGCCGAACGTGAGGCCGCGGTCGGCGAGCGAAAGGCGGACGCCGAGGCTTCGGAAGGCGCTGTACGGGCCGGTCGCTTCCGCGCCGGTGAGGTTGTCCAGCGGCGTCTCGACGAGCCACGGCCCGAACCGGACCCGCAGGCCGCCGGTGTCGAGCTCCAGGCCGCTGCCCGGGCCCAGCAGGCGGTGCAGCCACGGGAACGGCACGGCGAAGTCCGCGTGGAGGCGGTGGTGCACGACCACTGTGCGCCGCTCCACGCCCGCGGTCATGCGCCGCCGCCCGGGGGTGGGACGTCGGTCTCGTCGTCGGCCGGGAGTTCGGGGTCGCGCCAGTCTTCGGCGTGGGCCGGGCCGTTGCCCTGCAGGACCCCGCGCAGCTCGGCCTTCTGCGCGTCGTCCTCCCGCGGTGAGTGCTGGTCGCTTTCGCGGTGCATGAGTACCTCCTTCACGCGGTGTTCCTCCCCGGCTACCCGGTGCCCGGCCGGCGAAACGAGCTAGCGCGCGGCGCCCGGTTGACGGACCGGGCGGCGACGATCCCGAGCACCAGCCCGGCGATCGCGGTCAGCCCGTGCAGCGCGTTGCCGGCCCAGTTCAGGTTGATCGGGTCTTCGGGGTTGACGACCGTGGTCGCCAGGATCCCGTAGGCGGTCATCCCGGTGAACCCGACGAACAGCACCCAGCAGTAGATGATCGCCCCGGTGCGCCGGGTCGCGGCGAGCAGGCCGAGCACGCCGACCGCCGCGTGGACCAGGTTGAGCACCGGCGTCACGCTGAAGATCCACACGGCCCGGCTCGGTTCGTGCCCGACCGCGGCGGTTTCCGGGGTCAGGAAGCCGGCGATCCCCAGCGCGAGGTAGAGCAGCCCGAGCACGGCGACGACCGGGCGCAGCCAGGCCGCCGCGGTCCGGGGGCGGGTCTCGGCGGACGTCATGGGTGCCTCCTTCTCCTCGGCCGCGCGGATACCCGCCGTAGCGGGCCGGAAACGGGGGAAGGGCCGGACGGCGGGCTGGGGGAGCCGCCGTCCGGCCCGTGGCCGGGACCCGCGCCGGTCCCTGCAGCCAGGACGCGGGCCCCTGGTCTCAGGGGAACGCCACACGGGCATCTCCCCGTCGGCTACCACCGCTCCCGGGGCCTAAACAAGAAGATCGGCGGCAGCGGCGCGCCTAGCGCGGCGAGCTCACGACGGCGTCCCCGGGTGCCACCGCGCCGGGCTGGGCGAGGGCCGTCACCGCGCGGCAGACGTCGGCGGGGTCGATCGTGTCGAGGCACGGGTGGCCGGGAACCGGGCAGACCCTCGCGCGGCTGGCGCGGCAGGGCGCCTGCTGGTCGCCGAGAACGATCGTGGGGACGCCGTAGGGTGCCCACCGCTCGGCCGGGACCACCGGGGCGAACAGCGACACCACCGGCGTGCCCGCCGCCGCCGCGAGGTGGGCGGGCCCCGTGTTGGGCGCCACCACGACCTGCGCGCCGGTCAGCACCGCCGCCAGTTCCGCCAGGGACGTCCGGCCGCCGAGGTTGACCGCGGCCGTGCCGGCGACCTCCTGCGTCAGCAGGCGTTCCGACGGCGAACCCGTCACGAGGACCCGGTGCCCGTCGGCGGCCAGGGCGCGCACGGTCTCGCGGCTCCACGACGGCGAAGGCTGGCGGGCGGGGACCGACGCCGCCGGGTGCACCACGACGTACCGGCCGCCGCCGGTGAGCTGGGCGGTGTCCGGCAGCGGCCGCCGCAGCGCCAGGGCGCCGTGGTCGTCCGGCCGCAGCGCGTACCCGGCCGCTTCGGCGAGCGACAGCATGCGGAGCGGCTCCGGCGGATCGCCGTCGACGCGGTGGCGCAGGTCGAGCAGGCTGCCCGGGTAGTCCTCGGAAATCGCGCCGATCCACGGCACCCCGGCCTGCCGCAGCAGCAGCGCGAGCGGCAGCGGTGACTGGTGGAACGACGTCAGGACCAGCGCCCGGTCGAACGACCGCGCCCGGATCGAGGCGACGAACGCGCCGGTGTCCTCGGCGGTCACCGGCGGCGGCTCGGGGTCGATCCACGGCGCCGTCCAGGTGAGCACGTCGCCGACCCCCGGCAGGAGTTCGCCGGCGGCCTGGCCGTGCGGTCCGGTCAGCAGGGTCACCTGCGCCCCGGACGCGGCGACCGCGCGGACGCAGGGCCCGGCGAGCAGGACGTCACCCAGGTTGTCCTGGCGGGCGACGAGCACCCGGGTCATCCGGCGACCCCGGCGACGCGCAGCGCCTCGGCCAGGTCGCCGGCGACGGCCGCGTGCTGCCGGGCGCGGGCGATCTCCGGCTCCAGCGTGCGGGCGGTCGGCACCAGCACCGCGCGGGCGCCCGCGGCGAGGGCGGCGTCGACGTCGGCGCCGGTGTCGCCGATGACCACACAGGACGCAGGATCGACGCCGAGCTCCCCGGCGGCCCGCAACACCATGCCCGGCGCGGGTTTGCGGCACGCGCAGCCGTCGCCGTCGTCGTGGACGCAGACCTGCCAGGTGCCGAACGGCCCGAAGAGCTCCTGGACGCGCGCGTTCACCGCGTCGAGCTGCTCCGGCGAGATCAGTCCTTTCGCGACACCGGACTGGTTGCTCACCACGCCGACCGGAATCCCGCGCTCCCGCAGGCCCCGCACGAGTTCGACGGCGCCGGGCACCGGGCGGACGCCGTCCGGGTCGTTCAGGTAGGGGACGTCGACGATGAGCGTGTCGTCCCGGTCGAACAGCACCGCGACCGGGGGCCGGGGCCGCCGGGCCGCGACTTCCCCGCGCAGCCGGTGGTAGCACGCGGCCGGCGGGATCAGGGCGCTGGTGACGACCATGCGCGCCACTTCGCGGGGCGTCCGCGGGCCCGGCAGGATCCGGCGGCCGGCGAACTCCGCCGTCAGCCCGGCCCAGACACCGGCCGCGAGCAGGGCCTTGCCGCGCTGGTTGAGCAGCGGCAGGGTGAGCGCGGCCAGACCGGCCACTGTGGACAGTGCGTGCAGCCCGAGCCGGCCGGGCCCGGCGCCGGTGCGCTGCCGCCAGAGCACGCCGTGCTTGGCCCGCATCAACGCGTTGTCGGCGTTGCCGCGCTGGGCTTTCAGGCTGTGGAAGAACCCGGCCCGCCGGGCCGGGTGGGTGGTCAGCCGCTCGCCCTGGTCGATCCGGTGGCCGGCTTCGGCGACGCGCAGCGCGAGGTCGGAGTCTTCGCGGAACGCGCGCGGGAACCGTTCGTCGAACCCGCCCGCCTCGGCGAGCGCGGCCCGGCGGTACGCCATGTCCGCGGTGATCCACCGCGCCCGCTCGAGGCCCGCGGTGCTGCGTTCGTCGTCGGCCGGCCGCCGGTCCGCGGGCAGCGGAACGGTGATGCGGCCCTGAGATGCGGCGACGTCCGAGGGCAGGCCGGCGAGGTCATCGGCGAGCTGGCGCGGCCAGTCGGCGGCGAGCACGACGTCGTCGTCGACGAAGGCGATCCACTCGCTCTTCGCCGTGCGCCAGCCGAGGTTCCGGGCCGCCGCCGGGCCGCGGCCGCCGGAGCGGAGCACGCGCACCCCGGCAGGGACGGCCAGTTCGGCGCCACCGGGGCGGTCGTCGACGACGAGGATTTCCGCCGGCCGCGGGCCGGATCCGCCGAGCAGCGTGTCGAGCAGTGGCCGAAGCGTCTCCCGGCCCGTCGTGGGGATCACCACGGTGTAGTCGAGCGAAGCAGTCACCCGGCGCGGATACCCCCGGCCGAGGTGATCAAACGGCGTGTCGAAGCCCCCGGACCCGGGTAACCGCCGGGCGACTAAGGAGGTGCGGATGACCGCGGGGACGATCGAAATCCGGAACCCGGCCGACGGCAGCGTGGTGGGCAGTGTGCCGGCCGCGGGCGAAGACGAGATCGCCGCCGCGCTCGCGCTGGCGAACCGGACGAAGGCGCGGTGGGCGCGGACGCCGGCCGCCGAGCGCGGCGCGCTGCTGCACACCGCCGCCGAACGGCTGCGCGCCCACGCCGACGAGCTGGCGAAGGCGAACGAAGCGGAGACAGGGCGCCCACGGGACGAAGCGCGCGAAGGAGTGCTCGCCGGTGCGGGCACGTTGGACCAGTACGCCGAACTCGGCCCGGTCCACCGTGGCCGCAGCTTGCTCGGCGACGTCGGCGCGACGGACCTGATGGTGCCCGAGCCGCGGGGCGTCGTCGTGGCGCTCACGCCGTGGAACGACCCGGTCGCGGTGGCCTGCGGGCTGCTCGGCGCGGCGCTGGCCACCGGCAACACGGTGGTGCACAAGCCGAGCGAGCGCGCGCCGCATACGGGACAGCTGCTCGGCGAGGTCCTCGGTGGCGTGGTTCCGGGCGGGGTGCTGCAGACCCTCCACGGTGACGGTGGCGTCGGCGCGATCCTGGCGATGCGCGACGACGTCGACGTGGTGGCGCACGTGGGCAGCACGGCGACCGGCCGGTCGATCGCGGCGAGCGCGGCCGCGACGGGCGCGAAGACGCTGCTGGAGAACGGCGGCAACGATCCGCTGGTGATCGACGGGGACGTCGACCCGGCGTGGGCGGCCGGCCAGGCGGCGCTGGGCGCGTTCGCCAACTCGGGCCAGATCTGCGTGGCGGTGGAGCGGATCTACGTGTGCTCGGCGGTCGCGGAGCCGTTCCTGGCGGCGCTGGTGAAGGAGGCCGAGTCGCGCACGATGGCCCCGCTGGTGGACCGGCGCCACCGGGACCACGTGCACTCGCACGTGTCCGACGCGGTCTCACGCGGGGCCCGGCTCCTGGCGGGCGGTTCGGTCCCGGACGGCCCGGGGGCGCACTACCCGGCGACGGTGCTGACGGGGTGCACGCCGGAGTTGCGGGTGATGGCCGAGGAGACGTTCGGCCCGGTGGCACCGGTGCAGGTGGTCCCGAACTTCGACGCGGGGCTGGAGGAGGCGGCGAAGGGCTCGTACGGGCTGGCGGCGACGGTGCTGACGGCCTCGATGGCGAACGCCCAGCGGGCGTGGCGCGAGCTCCCGGCGGGAACGGTGAAGGTGAACAACGTGTTCGGCGGCGCGCCCGGCGGGGCGGCGCACCCGCGCGGCCGCAGCGGCAACGGCTACGGGTACGGGCCGGAGCTGCTGGACGAGATGACCCAGACGAAGCTCGTGCACCTCGCCCCGCCCGCATGATCGGGCAGCATCACGGAGGCGGCGGCCCCGGGCCGGCGAGGGACGCGAGCCGCGGGGAACGGCGCAAGTCGGCCGTCCTCACCCGGGCCGTCCGGGCGCTCGAGCCGAACCACGCCCACTCCGCCCCGGACTCCGAGCGGCACGACCGCTCACCGTTCGGCTGGCTCGCGCGGGCCGTCCGGATTCCCGGGCGGGAACGGCGGGTTCTCGTCCAGAGCGCCAAAGCCACCCTCGCCGCCTCGGCCGCCTGGCTGCTCGCCACCCTCGTCCTGCACCTGCCGCAACCCTTCCTCGCCCCCTACGCCGCCGTCTTCCTCGTCGAAGCCACCGTCTACCGGTCGCTTCGGGGCTGGCTGCAGCAGGTCGGCTCGGTGGCCACCGGGGTCGTCCTCGCCGCCGTGGCCGCCCGGCTCATCCCGTGGCAGGCCGTCGCGCTCGCCGCCGTCGTTTTCGTCGGGTTGCTGGCCGGGAGCTGGCGGCGGTTCGGGAGTTCCGGGGTCTGGGTCGGGGTCACCGGGATGCTGCTGATCTCCTACGGCACCGCCCGCGAACCCGTCCTGCTCGGCGACCGGCTCCTCGAAACCGCATTGGGCGCGGCCATCGGCGTCGCCGTCAACACGCTGATCTTCCCGCCGCTCTACGGCGAACGGCTGGCCGCCGCGGCCGGGCGGCTCGCCACCGCGCTGGCCGGGCTGCTCGAGTCGCTCTCCGACCTCGTCCGGCGCGACGAGCCGCCCGAAGACCTCAGTGCGCTGCTGTCGCAGGCGCAGGACGCGCGCAGCCAGGTGCTGGCCGCCGAAGAGGCCGTCGGGCTCACCCGGGAAGGGCGGCGGCTGAACCTCCGCCGGGGCCGGCCGACCGCCGGGGTGCACCACGAACGGCCGCTGCGGACGCTGCTGGGGCTGTGGCCCGCCGTGTCGCAGCTGATCGCTGCCGTGCGCACCACCGCGGGCCGCCGGAAGCACCCCTTCGAGTACCCCTGGCCCGATGCGCGGGACCTTCTCGCCGACCTGATGCACCACCTGGCCGGAGCCGTGCAGGCCGTCGCTCTCGTCGGGGAGCCGGTCGAGCTTGACGAGTGCCGGGCGCTGCTCGACAAGCTGGAGAAGCGGCTGCTGACGGCCGAGGAGGACGGCGTGCCCGCCCGGCTCGGTCTCGGCACCCTGACGCTGCCCGCGCGGCTGCTGCTGGAACAGCTGGAACAGCGCTGAACCGGGCGGCTACCGGATCGCGACCGCGTCGGCCTCCGAGCGGTGCCGTCGGCAGGCCGTGCAGACCATCGTCCGGCCCAGCAGCGTGCCGTCGCCCGCCACCAGGCGGGCGACGTGCAACGCGGGCAGCCCGCACTCCTCGCACGGGATCGGCTTGCTGTCGCGGTTGATCAGGACTCGGTTCGGCATGCCATCCGGTTACCCAGTGGCCTGGGCCACACTCGTCCGGAGCAGTGACGTCACTCGAACGAACTAATCACTCGGCCGGATATTGCCGCTCGCGGAGCAGATCCGCCAGGTGGACGGCGTTGCGGACGAGCGTCGCGTTCGTCGACGCCACGGCCTTCGGCGTCTCGTCGAGGTCCTGGTAGTCGCCGCCCTGCATGGCTTCGCCGTTCCAGTAGGTGGCGCCCTGCGCCGGCACCGTGAACCCGGTGTCGTTCAGCGCCTGGAACAGGTCGGCGATGATCTTGTGGGCGCCGTCCTCGTTGCCGACGACCGCGGCCACCCCGACCTTGCCGAACATCGCCGGCCGGTCCTGGTCGTCGGTCTCCGACAGCTCCGCGTCGAGGCGCTCCAGCACCCGCTGGGCCACGCTGGACATGTGCCCCACCCACGTCGGGGTGGCGACCAGCAGGATGTCCGCGGCGGCGAGCTTCCGCCGGATGTCCGGCCAGGCGTCGCCGTCGCCCATGTCCGCCTCGACGCCCGGCCGGACGTCGTGGTCGACGACGCGGACCAGCTCGCCGGTCGCGCCGCGTTCGGCGAACAGGTCGAGCAGCTGCCGCGCGATGAGGTCGCTGCTCGACTTCGCCGGCGACGGCTTGAGTGTGCAGGTCAGCGCGAGGACGCGCAGGGTCATGAGTGCCTCCTGGGATGGGTGCCGACGCCGATGTGGGTGAACCCCGCTCCGGCGAGGGCGTCGGGATCGAGCAGGTTGCGCGTGTCGACGACGACCGTCCGGTCGGCCGACGCGGCCAGCCGGGCCCAGTCGAGGTCCCGGAACTCGGGCCACTCGGTGAGCACGACGAGCGCCGCGGCGTCCTTGGCCACCAGGTACGGGTCGTCGACGACCTGGACCGCGTGCAGGCCCGGCACGCACGCGACGGCCGGGTCGTGCGCGGTCAGTTCGGCGCCCGCGCGGGCCAGGTCGTCGGCCACCGCCAGGGCCGGCGAGTCGCGCAGGTCGCCGGTGCCCGCCTTGAACGCCAGGCCCAGCAGGCCGATCCGGGCCCCGGCGAGGGAACCCGCCGCCGAGCCGGTCACCGCCTGCCGCACCGCGCGGACCACCCGGGCGCGCTGCCGGGCGTTGACGCGGACCGCGTCGCGCAGGATGCCGAAGTCGACCCCCGCCGACTCGGCCGCGTGCAGCAGGGCCGAGGTGTCCTTCGGCAGGCACGACCCACCCCAGCCGGGGCCCGGCGCGAGGAACTCCGGGCCGATCCGCGCGTCCAGGCCCATGGTGCGCGAGACCTCGCGGACGTCCGCGCCGAACCGCTCGCACAGTTCGGCGAGGACGTTCACATAGGACAGTTTCACCGCGAGGAACGCGTTGCTGGCGTACTTCGCGAGCTCGGCGCTGGCCGAGCCGGTCGCCACGACCGGCGCGCCGGTCGGCTCGTACAGCCGCGCGACCCGTCGGGCCGCCGGCGAATCCGCCGGGTCGGTGCCGACCAGCACCCGGTCCGGGTGCAGGAAGTCCTCGACGGCGTGCCCTTCGCGGAGGAACTCCGGGTTGGCCACCACCGGCAGGTCGTCCCGGCCCAGCAGGCGCGGCAGCCGGGCCGCGGTGCCGACCGGCACCGTCGACTTGGTGACGAGCACGCAGCCGGGCCGCAGCAGCCGGCCGAGCTGCGGCACGACGGTTTCGAGCACGCCGAGGTCGGGGCGCCCGTCCTCGGCCGGCGGCGTCGGCAGGCAGAGGAAGACGAGGCCGGCGCCGTGGAGTTCGGCCTGGGCGGTGGTGAAGGTCAGGGTCCGGTCGCCGAGTCCTTGCGCGACCAGGTCGGCCAGGCCGGGCTCGGCGATGGACACCACGCCCCGGCGCAGTTCGTCCACTTTGGACTCGTCGGCGTCCACGCAGGTGACGCGGTGCCCGAGCCGGGCGAAGCAGGCGGCACTGGTCAGGCCGACGTAGCCCGCGCCGACGATCCCGATGTGCTCAGCCATGCGCCACCCTCGCTTCGAGGGCCGACCGCGCGGCGGCGAGCACGCGTTCCTCGCGCAGCAGGAGCAGCCCGCCGTCGGGCTCGTCGCCGTGCGGGTCGCCGACGTTCCCGGCCCACAGCACCACGTGCTGCCGCGCGGACGGCGGCGGGCCCCACAGCCGGGGCGGGGTCGGGCCGAACAGCAGCACCGACGGCGTGCCGAACGCCGTGGCGAGGTGTCCGACGCCGGTGTCGCCGCAGACGACGAGGGCCGCTCCGGCCACCAGCGCGGCCAGGTCCGCCAGCCCGGTGCCTCCGGCCAGCACGGCGTCCTCGCCGAGCCCGGCCGCCTCGGCGATCGAAACCGCCAGGTCGCGCTCGCCGGCGCTGCCGGTGAGCACGACGCGGTGCCCGGCCGTGGCCAGTTCGCGGACCACGGCCGCGAACCGCGCGGGCGGCCAGCGCCGGGCCGGGAACGCCGCGCCCGGGTGCACCACGACGGCGTCCGGGACCGGGTTCGGCCCCGGCGGCACGGGCAGGCCGAGTGCCGACCGGTCGGCAGGCAGGTGGTGGTACTCGGCGAGCCGGCACCAGCGGTCGACCTCGTGCACGTCGTCGCGCCACTCGAGCCCGGCCACCTCGGGGAAGTCGGGGTGGCGGTGGGTCAGCAACTCGGCGGGGTCGGTGTCCAGGAGGTCGTGGATGCTCTCCGGGCCGCTGCCGTGCAGGTTGACCGCCAGCCGCGGCGGTTCGCCCGGCCAGGCGAGCTCCCCGAGCCCGGACGTCGGCAGCAGCTCGTCGACGGCGTCGATCAGCTCGACCAGATCGCGCAGCTGCTCCGGCGCGGCCAGCACCAGCCGGTCGCCGGGATACGCCGCACGCAGCGCGCGCAGCGCGGGGACCGCCGTCAGCAGGTCCCCGACGCCGAGCGCGCGCAGCACGAGGACCGTGGCACTCACGGCCACGACCCCTCCTCGGACGCGCACACGACCATTTCGCGCACTTCGGCGCCCGGCGGCTGCTGCAGCGCGAACACCACCGTGCTCGCCACGTGCTCCGGCTGGTTGAGCTTCGCGTCCGGCGGCGGCTTGTACTGGTCGGTGCGGTCGTCGAAGAAGTGCGTCCACATCCCGCCCGGGACGAGCAGGGTGACGCCGACGCGCCCGGCCAGCTCGGCGGCGAGCGCGCGGGTGAAGCCGACGACGCCGAACTTCGAGGCGCAGTAGGCGGTCGCGTCGCTCACCGCCTTGATGCCCAAAGTGGACGCCACGGTGACGATCGTGCCGTGCGAACGTTCCAGGTAGGGGAGCGCGGCGCGGATCACCGCGGCCGTGCCGAACAGGTTCACCCTGACCACCCGTTCCCAGTCCGCTGTGGACACTTCGCCGAGCGGCCCGCAGGCGTCGGTGCCGGCCGCGGTGAAGACGCCGTCCAGGCCACCGGCGCGCTCGGCGAGCTCGCGCACCGCGGCCTCGGTGGCGGCGGTGTCGGTCAGATCGGCTACGACGTGTTCGGCCGGGTCGTCGGGGCGGACGCGGTCGAGGACGTACGGGGTGCCGCCGGCCTTGCGGACGGCGTCGACGGTGGCGGCGCCGAGGCCGGAGGCGCCACCGGTGATCAGGACGGTGCCGAGGGGTCGCATCGCACTCCTTCGGGGTTGACGGGTGTCAGGCACCGGCCGCCGCGGCGACCAGCCGGGACGTCGAGTAGCCGGGGACGGTCGGGACGAGCACGACTTCGCCGCCGTGCCGTTCGACGACCGCGCGTTCGGGCAGGTCGGCGGCCGCGTAGTCGCCGCCCTTCACCCACACGTGCGGGCGCAGCCGCTCGAGCACGGCGGCGGGGGAGTCTTCGTCGAAGACCGCGACGGCGTCCACAAAGGACAACGCGGTCAGCAGCCGGGCCCGGTCGCGGTCGCGGACCAGCGGCCGGCCGGGTCCCTTGAGGGCCCGCACGGACGTGTCGGAATTGAGGCAGACGACGAGCGCGTCGCCGAGGGCGCGGGCCTGCCGCAGCAGGCTGACGTGCCCGGGGTGCAGCAGGTCGAAGCAGCCGCCGGTGGCGATCAGGCGGCCACCGCCGTCCCGGACCCGCTCGGCGAGGCCGAAGGCGTCGGTCGCCGGCTGCGGGTCGGGGACCGGGCCGTCGTTCGTGGACAGCGCGGTGGCGCCGCCGGCCGCGACGAACCGGGCGGCCGCCTCGACCGCCGTCACCACGGCTTCGGTCGTGTCCGCGCCGCCGAGCAGGGCGGCGGTCGCCGCGGCGGCGAACCGGTCGCCCGCACCGCAGGTGTCGGGCGCGGCGTGGCCCGGGGCGCGCGCCGCGGCGGGGATCGGGACGCTCGTCTCGCCGAGGCCGTCGGCCAGCACCGCGCCGCGGGACCCGACGGTGACCGCGACCGCGTCGGCGTGCCAGTGGCCGCGCAGCAGCTTGGCCAGCTCGGCCGGCTCTTCGTGCCCGGCCAGCACCGCGCGGGCCTCGGCGAGGTTCGGGGTGACCAGGCCGGTGCCGGGCACCGGCTGGGCCCCGCGCGGGTGCGGGTCCCAGACCACCGGGATCCGCTCGGCCAGGTCCCGCAGGATCCGGCGGACGTCGGGATTGCGCGTCAGGCCGCGGCCGTAGTCGGCCACGAGGATCGCGCCGGCGTCTTCCAGGACCTCGTGGACCCGGGCGGGCAGCGGGTCGGCGGTCGCCGTGCCGTCGCCGGAATCCAGGCGCAGCAACGACTGCCCGCCCGCGCGGACGCGGGTCTTGCACACCGTCGTGCCGCGCAGCGGCAGCGGCAGCACGGTGACGTCCGGGTCCAGCAGCCCGGTGAGCGCGTGGCCGCCTTCGTCGCCGCCGAGCGGCGTGACCAGCACGACTTCGGCCGCGGACCGCGCGGCCAGCAGGGCCGCCAAACCGGCGCCGCCGGGGCGGCGGCGCCGGGCCGTCAGGTCGACCACCGGCACCGGCGCCTCCGGGCACAGCCGCTCGGCGGTGCCTTCGGCGTCGACGTCCAGCAGCGTGTCGCCCAGGACGACCAGCGGCTTCACGCGGTCACCCCGAGCGCGTCGTCCAGCGCCGCGCAGAGGCCGTGCACCAGCACCAGGTGCATTTCCTGGACGGTCGCGACGGTGGGTGCCTCGACCGTCACGGCGTCGTCGCACAGGGCGGCGAGGGGGTTCGGGGCGGGCCCGGTCAGCGCCCACGTCGTCACGCCGAGCTCGTGCGCGGCCTTCGCCGCGGCGACGACGTTCTGGCTGGTGCCGCTGGTGGACAGGCAGACCAGCACGTCACCCGCCCGCCCGTGGGCACGCACCTGGCGGGCGAAGACCTCGTGGTCGCCGTAGTCGTTGACGATGGCCGTGGTCGCGGAGGTGTCCGCGTGCAGCGCGATGGCCGACAACGGCTGCCGTTCGTGGCGGAACCGGCCGACCAGCTCGCCGGTGAGGTGCTGGGCCTCGGCCGCGCTGCCGCCGTTGCCGCAGGCGAGCAGCCGGCCGCCGGCCTCGAACACCCCGGCGAGGTGCCGTCCCCACGCGGCTATCTTGGGGGCGGATCCGCGGGCCCGGCCGGCGGCTTCGGCCAGCGCGGCGAGATGGTCTTCCATCACGGCACCTCCTTCTTCTCCGGCGACGCCGCGCCGGTCCGGGTGGGTCGGGGCCGCCGGAGCACGAACGGCCCCAGCGCGAGCAGGTCGATCGGCGCGGAGCCGAAGCATTCGAGGGCGTCCCGCGGCGAGTCGACCATCGGGCGGCCCGCGGTGTTGAGACTGGTGTTGATCACCACGGGCAGTCCGGTCCGCCGCTCGAAAGCGGCCAGCATCCTTGCCAGCAAAGGGTTTTCCCGCTCCTCGACGGTCTGCACGCGGGCCGTGCCGTCAACGTGCGTGACGGCGGGGATGCGGTCGCGCCAGCCTGCGGCGACGTCGTGCACGAACAGCATGTACGGGCTGGGCAGCGGCCCGCGGGTGAAGATCTCCGCGGCGCGTTCGGCCCGCACCATCGGTGCCACCGGGCGGAACTGCTCCCGGCCCTTGACGTCGTTGAGCCGCTCGAGGTTCGCCTTGCGGCCCGGGTGGGCCAGCAGCGACCGGTGGCCCAGCGCGCGCGGCCCGAACTCGGCGCGGCCCTGGAACCAGGCGATCACGTCGTCGTTCGCCAGCGCTTCGGCGACGGTCTCGGCGAGGTCGCCGGGACGCTCGTAGGGCAGCTTCGCCTTGATGAGGATTTCTTCGAGCTCGTCGTCGGTCCAGCCGCGGCCGAGGCCGGCGTCGCCCAGGGGCGCGCCGCGTTCCCCCGCGTCCGCGGCCAGCTGCAACGCCGCGCCGAGCGCGGTGCCCGCGTCCCCGGCGGCGGGCTGCACCCAGATCCGGTCGAACGGGCCTTCGGCGTGCAGCCGGGTGTTGGCCACGCAGTTGAGCGCGATCCCGCCCGCCAGCGCCAGATCGCGCCGGCCGGTCATGCCGTGCAGCCAGCCGGCCAGCTCCAGCAGGATGTCTTCGAGGGCTTTCTGGACGCTCGCGGCGAGATCGGCGTGCCGCCGGGTGAGTTCCCGGCCCGCTTCGCGGCGCGGGGCCAGCGACGCCAGGTCGACGCCGGCGGCGTGGAAGCCGCCGTCGCCGGTGACGTGGACGTGCTCGCGGAGTTCGCCGAGGAATTCGGGCGTGCCGTAGGAGGCGAGCGCCATCACCTTGTACTCGTCGCTGGACCGCGCGAATCCGCAGTGCTCGGTGAGGTCTTCGTAGAGCAGGCCCAGGGAATGCGGCAGCTTCTGGGCCGCCAGTTCCTTGAACCGCCCGTCGCGGTACTCACCGGCCAGATAGGACGTGCTTTCGCCACGACCGTCCGCGACGAGCACGGCGCAGTCGCCGAAAGGCGCAGCGAGCGCGGCCGACGCGGCGTGCGCGACGTGGTGACGGACGAACTTGACGATGCCCGGGTCGAGGCCCGGCAACGCGGACTTCAGGAACAGGGGCGCCCGCTCGGCGAACTGCGTCCGCAGTTCCTCGCCGCTCGGGTCGTGGCCGGACAGGCCCGGTTCGACCAGCGCGGGGTCGTAGGAGTACCCGACGGCGTCGAGGTCCTTCGCGGACAGTCCGGCCTGCGCCAGGCACCAGGCGGCGGCCTGGGCGGGCTGCTCCCAGGTGGAGAACGGCACCGCCTGCTTGCCGTGCTTGCGGCGGCTGAAGCGTTCCTCCTCCGCGGCGGCCACGATCTCCCCGTCCACCACCAGCGCCGCGGCCGGGTCGTGGAAAACGGCGTTGATCCCGAGGATGCGCATCGACCTGCCTCTGGCGTTTCGGTGCGGACTCGCGGGGCCCGCGCTCGCCTATAGCGCTACCCGGCGAAGTCGCTCATAAACGATGGCGCGCAAAAGCCCTGGGCGTCGCTACTCAGCGCGACGGCGCCCGGCGGAACCACGCCGCGGTGCGACGGAGGCCGTCGTCGGCGTCGATCTTCGGTTCCCAGCCGAGGGCGTCGCGGGCGAGGGTGATGTCGGGACACCGCCGCTGCGGGTCGTCGACGACGGCGTCGACGTGCTCGATCGGGGACCCCGACCCGGTGATGTCCTTGATCCGCTCCGCGACCTGGTGGACCGTCAGCTCGTCCGGGTTGCCGATGTTCACCGGCCCGGGGTGCCCGGACCGGGCGAGGGCCAGCAGCCCGCGGACGGTGTCCTCGACGTAGCAGAGGGAGCGCGTCTGCTCGCCGGTGCCGGTGACCGTGAGGGGCTCGCCGTGGAGCGCCTGGTCGAGGAACGCGGGGATCATCCGGCCGTCGTGGGCGCGCATGCCGGGCCCGTAGGTGTTGAAGATGCGTGCGATGCCCGTGTCGACGCCGTATTCGCGGCGGTAGGCCGACGTCAGCGCTTCGGCGTAGCGCTTCGCTTCGTCGTACACGCTGCGGGGCCCGATCGGGTTGACGTTGCCCCAGTACCGTTCGTGCTGCGGGTGTTCCAGCGGGTCGCCGTAGACCTCGCTGGTCGAGGCGAGCACGAACCGGGCGCCGTCGCGGCGGGCCAGGTCGAGCGCGTTTTCGGTGCCGTGCGAACCGGCGCGCAGCGTTTCGATCGGCAGGGCCAGGTAGTCACGCGGCGAGGCGGCGGACGCCAGGTGGAACACGACGTCGGTGCGGCAGTTCAGCGGCATCGGCTGGGTGACGTCGTGGCGCACGAACCGGAACCGCTCGTGGCGGCGCAGGTGCTCCAGGGTGTCCGCCGAGGACGTCGCGAGGTTGTCCACGGCGACCACTTCGACGCCCTCTTCGAGCAGCAATTCGCACAGGTGCGCGCCGACGAAACCGGCACCCCCGGTCACCACCGCACGCTCCCACCGCCTGGTCACTCCCGGATTCGTCATGCCGTGGCGGCTACCCGGCCCCGGTGGGCGCAAACCCGTGTAAGGGGGTGGCGAGCGGGTACGTGCCAGACCATGCGAGTTCTGCTCACGGGTTGGGCCGGTTTCCTGCACGGCGAAGCGACGGCGGGTGACGTCCTGAGCCTCGACGCGGCCGCGGCCGCCCTGGCCGAGGCGGGAACGACCACGACATCGCGCGGAGCCCCGGTTGCGGTTCCGGCCACGCCGGTGCTCGGCGTCGTCCTGGCGCCGCACCAGCCGGAGTACGGCGGCGCGCTGGTCGACGAGCTGGTGGGGACGCGGTGACCGCGCGCACGACCGTCGTCATCGCCACCCGCAACCGCGCCGCCGAACTGGGCCGCACCCTCGGCCAGCTGTCCTCTTTGGACCCGAAGCCGCCGGTCGTGGTGCTGGACAACGCGTCCGGGGACGACACGGTCGCGGTCGCCGGGCGGCACCCGAACGTGCGGGTGATCCGCCTGCCGCACAACCTCGGCGCCGCCGCCCGCACCCTCGGCGTCGTCGCCGCCGAAACCCCGTACATCGCCTTCTGCGACGACGATTCGTGGTGGGCACCGGACGCGCTGGCCGAGGCCGAACGGATCTTCGACGAGCACCCGCGCACCGGCCTGCTCGCCGCCCGCACCCTGGTCGGCCCGGAGTGCCGCGACGACCCGGTGACACCCGACATGGAACGCAGCCCGCTCGGCCACCCCGACGGTGCGCCCGGCCCGCTGGTGCTCGGCTTCCTGGCCTGCTCCGCGATCGTGCGGCGCACGGCGTACCTGCAGGCCGGCGGCTTCAGCCCGTTGCTCCACTTCGGTGCGGAGGAACAGCTGCTGGCCTACGACCTGGCCGCGCGCGGCTGGGAAGTCTGCTACGTCGGCCGCCTGCGCGCCCACCACCACCCGTCCCGGTCGCGGCCGCCGTCGTCGTGGCGCCGCCGGGCCGAACTGCGCAACCGGCTGCTGATCGCCGTGCTGCGCCGCCCGCCGCGCGTCTGCCGGCGGGAAGTGGCCCGGACACTGGTGCGGGCCCCCGGGGCGGTCCTCGGCGCGGTCCCGCGCCTGCCGCGCGCGCTGAGCTCGCGGCGCGTCCTGCCCGCCCACGTCGAACACCAGGCCCGGACACTGGAAAGGACCGCCGAATGGCGCGCATCTCGGTCGTGATCATCACCCGCAACCGCCGCGAGCAGCTGCGGGAGACCCTGGACCACATGACGTCCCTGCCGGACGCCGCACCGATCTTCGTCGCCGACAACGGGTCCGGGGACGGTACGGCCGACGTGATCGCCCGCGAGTTCCCGGGTGTCCGCCTGGTCCGGCTCGCGGAGAACCTCGGCGCGGTGGCGCGCAACGTCGTCGTCGAAGAGGTGACGACGCCGTACGTCGCCTTCTGCGACGACGACACGACGTGGCAGCCGGGCGCCCTCACCCGGGCCGCCGACCTGCTCGACGAGTTCCCCGCGCTCGGCTCGGTGACCGGTCGCTGCCTGGTCGAGCCGGGCCTGGCCGAGGACCCGATCACGCCGGAGCTGCGCGGGTCGCCGGTGCCCGGGCCGGACTGGCTGCCGGGGCCGGCGCTGCTCGGCGTCATGGCGGGCCTGACGGCCGTGCGGGTCAGCGCGTTCCGCGAGGTCGGCGGGTTCTCGACCCGGATGTGGCTCGGGGGCGAAGAGGAGCTGTTCGCGTTGGACCTCGCCGCGCGCGGCTGGTGGATGTGCTGGGCGGAGGACGTGGTGATCCACCACGCGCCGTCGAAGCTGCGCGACCCGCGCCACCGCCGCCGCCTGGGCATCCGCAACACGGTGTGGACGCTCCTGCTGCGCCGCCCCTGGCCGGCGGTCTTCCGCCGCGGCCGCGACGTCCTGCGCACCGCCCCGCGCGACGCGGCCACCGCGGCCGCCCTCCTGGACGTGGCCCGCGGCCTCCCGGGGGTCCTGCGCGACCGCCGGGTCGTCCCGCCCCACGTCGAGCACGGCCTCCGCCTCCTGGAAGCCCCGCAACGAGCCTCCCAGGCCCGCCGCTACGTGGGCTGAAGTTGTCGTGAGTGGTAAGGCGGGTTAGAACCCGCCTTACCACTCACGAGCCGGTCAGCGGGCCTCGGCGGTTGCGGCGGTCTCGGGGACCAGTTTGTGGTACGCGCGCAGCGTGTCGGCGGCGACGCGGTCCCAGGAGTAGCGGGCCACCGCGCGGTCGTGGCCCGCGGTGCCGTAGGCGTGGCAGAGGGCGGCGTCGTCGATCAGCAGGCGGGCCCGGGACGCGAGTTCCTTCGGCTGGTGCGGCCGGACCAGCAGCCCGGTGACGCCGTCGACGACCGTGTCGGTCAGGCCGCCGACCGCGGCCGCGACCACCGGGACGCCGCAGGCCATCGCCTCCAGCGGCACGATCCCGAACGGCTCGTACCACGGCGTGCACACCACGGCGTCGGCCGAGCGCAGCAGCGCCGGCATGTCCTCCCGCGACACCTGGCCGGGCCAGCGCACGCGGTTCCCCACGCCGAGCCGCTCCGCCAGCTGCCGCAGCCGCTGGGCCTCCGGGTCCTGGGACAGCTTGCCCCGCTCCGGGCCGCCGGCGATGACGAGCTCGGTGTCCGGCAGCTGGGCGAGCGCGGTGATCGCGATGTCGAACCCCTTGCGCGGCACCAGCCGCCCGACGGCGACCAGCCGGTGGGCCAGCCGGCGGCGGGCGGCCGGCCCGTCGGGGGAGAACCGGCCGAGGTCGACGCCGCACGGGACGATCGAGATCCGGGACCGCGGCACGCCGAGGCGGGACAGCTCGAAGACCTCGTCGGAACAGGTCGCGATCACGCGCCCGGCGCGGCGGCCGATGATCCGCTCCAGCCGGATCCGGTCGGCCGGGCTGGTGTCCTGGTCGCCCTGGTAGCGCTTCTTGACCACCCCGAGGGCGTGGAACGTCTGCGCCACCGGGGTGTCCGTCGCGCTCGCGGCGAGCGACGCCGCCAGGCCCGACATCCAGAAGTGCGCGTGCGCCAGGTCCGGGCGGTCGAGCGCCCACCGGTCGCGCAGGAAGCTGCCGAACTCGCCCATGTAGGGCAGGAGGTGGTCCTTCGGCTCCTTGCGCGGCGGTCCCGCCGGCACGTGCACGACGCGGAACCCTTGTGGGGTCAGGACCTCGGGCGGTTCGTCGCGGCTCTCCCGTCGCGTGTAGACGGTGACCTCGTGGCCGGCGCGCGTCAGCGCGGCCGACAGCTCCGCGACGTGCACGTTCTGGCCGCCGGCGTCGGCTTCGCCGAGGGCGGCGAGGGGATTGGCGTGCTCGGACACCATCGCGATCTTCATCGGTGAGGCGTTCCCTTCACAGTTCGACGGGCCGTCTCGGCGAGGAGGTGGTCCCAAGCGGTCAAGAAGGCGTCCAGCCCGTAGTGCTTCAGGGCGTGCTCGCGGGCGTTCTTGCCGGCGAGCACGGCGAAATCGGGCTCGTGCAGCAGTCCGCGGAAGCCGCGAGCCAGCACCGAGACGTCGGTGGAGAGCACGCCCGCGTCGGCCGGCACGGCGTCGACCGCTTCGGTGGCAGCGAAGACGACGACCGGCATCGCCAGGTGCATCGCCTCCAAAAGGGACAGTCCCAGCGACGTCCACCGGGCGGTGTGCAGGTAGACGCGGCGGCGGGCGATTTCGTCGTGCAGCTTCGGCGCCGGGACGTCGCCCAGCCCGCGCAGCGGCGCGCCGAGGTCCTCGGTTCCCATGCCGAACACGTCGACCGGAGCGGCCTCGGCGAGCGTGCCGAGCAGGTCGGCGCCGGTGACGCGCTGCCGCCGCACCGGCTCGTTGATCATCGACACGCCGGCCGCGAGCTCACCAGTGTAGCGCGGGCCCGGATCCGGGATGCCGTGCGGCACGACGGTCGTGGGCGCGCGGCCGCAGTCCCACATGGCCGCGTTGAAGGGGGTCACGTGCGCGACGGTGATGTCGGAGCGGCCGGCGAGCGGGTGCTCGCTCGACGCCGCGTACGGCCGCGGCGCGTTGTGTTCCACGTAGACGGACGGCACGCCCAAGCGCGCGGCGAAGCCGAGTTCCTCCGGGCGCTGCAGGACGACGACGTCCGGTTCGGCTTCGGCGAGGCGGTCGAGCGGTACCTCGGTCGCCGACGGCCAGTCGCGCCCCGCCTTGCCGAGACCCCAGGGCGCACCCTCGTCCGACACCGGCAGCAGGTAGTCGTGGCGGCCGCGGACGAAGGCGTCGGTCCACGAGCCGTGCACGTGCCAGAGCAGTACTCTCAGGCGCCGGGATCCGCGATCGGTCATGACTCCTGGTTTCCCGGAGATCGGCCGTTAAACGTGGGGCCGGACGGGGTACCCGGCCCCCGACCGCCGTGCAGTGAGGAAGGGACGTCCATCCATGCGGTTCACCCCACGGGGCACCCGGTTCTTCGACCTGCTCGCCGACGCGGCGAAGAACCTGGTCACGGCGACCGCGCTGCTGGGAGACCTGGTGGCCGCCGAACCGGCCGAACGGGAACCGATCGCCAAGCGCCTGCACGAGGTCGAGCACCAGGGCGACGAGCTGACGCACACGATCATGGTGGAGCTCAACAGCTCCTTCGTGACGCCGTTCGACCGCGAGGACATCCAGGCCCTCGCCGCCAAGATCGACGACGTGCTGGACTTCACGGACACCGCGGCGGACCTGGCCGTGCTGTACCGCATCGGCGCGTTCCCGCCCGGAACGGACGTCCTGGTCCGGGTGCTCCGCCGGGCCGCCGAGCTGACCGCCGCGGCGATGCCCGGCCTGGCCAAGGTGGGCGAGCTCGAGCCGTTCTGGATCGAGATCAACGAGCTGGAGAACGAGGCCGACCGCGTCTACCGGCGGATCCTGGCCCACCTGTTCGAGCCGGGCGGTGACGCCCTCGAAGTGCTCAAGACCAAGGAGGTCGTCGAGCAGTTCGAGCTGGCCGCCGACGCCTTCGAGCACGTCGCCGACGTGGTGCAGACCATCGCGGTCAAGGAGTCGTGAGTGACGGGGACCGCCGCCCTGGTCACCGTGATCGTGCTGACGCTCGTCTTCGACTACACCAACGGGTTCCACGACGCGGCCAACGCCATCGCCAGCGCGGTGTCGACCCGGGCCCTGACCCTGCGGGCCGCCCTCGTGCTGGCCGCGGTGATGAACCTGGCCGGCGCGCTGCTGTCCACCGGGATCGCCGCCACGGTGGCCAAGGGGATCATCGACGTCCCGGCCGGCCCGGACGCGCTCACCGTGGTCTTCGCGGCGTTGCTCGGGGCGATCACCTGGAACTTGATCACCTGGTACTTCGGGCTCCCGTCCTCGTCTTCGCACTCGCTGATCGGCGGCATGGTCGGCGCGGCGCTGGCCGCCGCCAGCACCGTGCACTGGGCCGGCATCGCCGAGAAGGTACTGCTCCCGATGGTGGCGTCGCCGCTGCTCGGGCTGGTGCTCGGGTACGCCGCGATGGTCGGCGCGCTGCGGCTGCTGCGCCGGGCGAACCCGCACCGCAGCGGCCGCGTGTTCCGCCGGTTCCAGATCCTCTCGGCGTCGGCGCTCGCGCTCGGCCACGGCCTGCAGGACGCCCAGAAGGGCATGGGCGTGATCGTCCTCGCGTTGGTGGCGGCGGGCGAGCAATCGACGTTCGCGGTGCCGTTGTGGGTGACGCTCCTGTGCGCCGCGGCCTTGTCGCTGGGCACCTATTCGGGTGGTCTGCGGATCATGCGGACCCTCGGCCGCCGCGTGTTCCCGCTCGACCCGCCGCACGGCTTCGTCGCCGAATCGGTGGCGTCCTCGGTGTTGTACGTGACGGCGTTCGCGGTGAAGGCGCCGATTTCGACGACGCACGTGATCACCGCGGCGATCATGGGCGTCGGCGCGACCAAGCGGCTTTCGGCGGTCCGCTGGGGCATCGCCCGCGACATCGTCATGGGCTGGGTGCTGACCTTCCCGGCCGCCGCCGCGGTGGCCGCGGCCGTGTACCTGGTGGCCGACCTGCTCACCTGACCGCCGGCGCGTTTGTCCGCCGCGATCCGCGGGAAGCCGGGGCGGAGACAACGCCCGCGGAAAGGGAGAGCCATGAAGGCAGTGACCTGGCACGGCAAACGCGACGTCCGCGTGGACGAGGTGCCGGACCCGAAGATCGAGGAGGCGACCGACGCCGTCATCCGCGTCACGTCCACCGGAATCTGCGGCTCCGACCTGCACCTTTCCGAGGTGCTGGGTGCGTTCATGACCGAGGGCGACATCCTCGGCCACGAGCCGATGGGGGTCGTCGAGGAGGTCGGCCCCGGTGTCACGGACCTGAAACCGGGCGACCGCGTCGTGATCCCGTTCAACATCTCCTGCGGCCACTGCTGGATGTGCGAACGCGGCCTGCAGTCGCAGTGCGAAACCACCCAGGTCCGCGAGCAGGGCAAGGGCGCGGCGCTGCTGGGCTACACCAAGCTCTACGGCCAGGTCCCCGGCGGCCAGGCCGAGTACCTGCGCGTGCCGCAGGCCCACTACGGCCCGATCAAGGTCCCGGACGGCCCGCCGGACGAGCGGTTCGTCTACCTCTCCGACGTCGTCCCGACCGCCTGGCAGGCCGTCGAATACGCGAACGTCCCGAAGGACGGCACGATCGCCGTCTTCGGCCTCGGCCCGATCGGGCAGATGTGCTGCCGCATCGCACGGCACCGCGGGGCCGCGCAGGTGATCGGCATCGACCTGGTGCCCGAGCGCCTCGCCCGCGCCCGCGAACACGGCGCCACCGCGCTGGACACGCGTGACCACAAGGAAATCGGCGACGCCATCCGGCAGCTGACGAACGGCCGCGGCGCGGACTCGGTGATCGACGCAGTCGGCATGGAGGCGCACGGCGCCCCGGTCGGCAAGCTGGCGCACACCCTCGTCGGGCTGCTGCCGCAGCCGCTCGGGGAGAAGATCACCGAGAAGGCCGGGATCGACCGGCTGAGCGTGCTCTACGCCGCCATCGACAGCGTCCGCCGCGGCGGCACGATCTCGCTGTCCGGCGTCTACGGCGGGATGGTCGACCCGATGCCGATGATGGAGCTGTTCGACAAGCAGGTGCAGCTGCGGATGGGCCAGGCCAACGTCCGGCACTGGCTCGACGACATCATGCCGGTGCTCACCGGCGACGGCGACCCGCTGGGCGTCGAGGGCTTCGCCACGCACAAGCTGCCGCTGGCGGACGCGCCCCGCGCGTACGACATCTTCCAGAAGAAGCTGGACGGCGCCCAGAAGGTCCTGCTGCAGCCGTAACCCCGGGGAGGGAACCGACCTTTGCGAGCCGTCACCTCGCTGCCGCACGAAATCACCGAGGAGAACCACGTCCGGATCCCGGTGTCCGACGGGATCGTGCTGTCCGCCCGCATCTGGCGGCCGGTCTCGTCGGACACCGAGCCGGTGCCGGCGATCCTCGAATACATCCCGTACCGCAAGCGGGACCTGACCGCGCCCCGCGATTCCGTCCACCACCCGTACCTCGCCGGGCACGGGTACGCCTGCGTGCGCGTGGACATCCGCGGCACCGGCGAATCCGAGGGCGTCCTGGTGGACGAGTACCTCGAACGCGAGCAGCTCGACGCCGAGGACGTCCTGGCGTGGATCGCCGCGCAGCCGTGGTGCACCGGCGACACCGGGATGATGGGGATCTCCTGGGGCGCGTTCGCCGCGCTGCAGGTCGCGGCGCGGAAACCGCCGAGCCTGCGGGCGATCGTGATCTCGTCGTTCACCGACGACCGGTTCGCCGACGACATGCACTACATGGGCGGCTGCCTGCTGTCGGACAACGTCGCCGAGTCGGGCACGATGTTCTCCTACGCCACGCTGCCGCCGGACCCGGCCGTCGTCGGCGAGCGCTGGCGCGAAATGTGGCGGGAGCGCCTGGACGACTGCAGCCTGTGGATCGGCAACTGGCTCGGCCACCAGCGCCGCGACGACTACTGGCGGCACGCCTCGGTTTCCGAGAACTACAGCGACGTCCAGGTCCCGGTGCTCGCTTCGAGCGGCTGGGCGGACGGCTACTCCAACGCCGTCATCCGGCTGCTGGCCCACCTCGACGTCCCGCGGCGCGGGCTGATCGGCCCGTGGTCGCACCGGTACCCGCACCTCGGCGAGCCCGGTCCGGCCATCGGCTACCTGCAGGAAGTCGTGAAGTGGTGGGACCACTGGCTGCGCGGCGAGGAAAACGGCGCCATGGACGGGCCGATGCTGTGCACGTGGATGCAGGAGAGCGTGCCGCCCTCGACGTCCTACGAGGACCGGCCCGGGCGGTGGGTCGGCGAGGCGACCTGGCCCTCGCCGCACGTCGAGCCCGCGGTCCTGCCGCTGGCCCGGCACCGCCTCGGCCGGCCGGGGGAGACCTTCGAGGACGAGGCGCTGACGCTGTCGTCGCCGTTGTCGGTCGGGCAGTTCGCCGGGAAGTGGGCGTCCTACAGCGCCCCGCCCGACCTGCCCTACGACCAGCGCGAGGAGGACGGCGGGTCGCTCGTGTTCGACACCGGTGTGCTCACCGAGCGCTGCGAAATCCTCGGCGCGCCGAAGGTGCGGCTCGAAGTGTCGGCCGACCGGCCGGTCGCGATGGTCGCGGTGCGGCTGTCCGACGTCGCACCGGACGGGCGGGCCACCCGTGTCACCTACGGGCTGCTCAACCTGACCCACCGCGACGGGCACGACGAACCGGCACCGATGGTGCCCGGGCAGCGGTACGCCGTCGAGGTCGAAATGAACGCTGTCGCCCAGGCTTTCCCGGCCGGGCACCGGATCCGGCTTTCGGTGTCCACTTCGTACTGGCCGCTGGCCTGGCCGCCGCCCGAGCCCGTGCTGCTGAGTGTCCACACCGGACGGAGCGGGCTGGAGTTGCCGGTGCGCCCGGTCGCCGAGCCGGACGAGCTGCCGTCGCGGCCGTTCGGCGAACCCGAAGGGGCGCCGCCGATCCCGGTCACCCGGGTGACGCCGGGGGAGCAGCGTTGGACCGTCTCGCGCGACCTCGTCGGCTACGAGTCCGCGCTGGAGATCGTGAAGAACGAGGGCACCCGGCGCTTCGACGACCTCGACCTGGAGATCACGCGGGACGTCCGGGAGCGCTACCGCTGGGTCGCCGACGAATTCTGCTCGCCGGTCGCGGAAACCGAATGGGTGGTGACGTTCGCGCGCGGCGAGTGGCGGGCGCGCAGCGAAACCCGGACGAGGGTGTCCTGTACGGAGACCGAGTTCGTCGTCGACGCGCAGCTCGACGGCTACGAAGGCGCCCGGCGGATCGTCTCGCGGAACTGGCACGAACGGATCCCGCGCGACCTCGTCTGACGTTTCGCGACGGCCACGCGGGGTACGCCATCGGAGTGCGGATCGTGATCACCGGGGCCACCGGCAACGTCGGGACGGCGTTGCTGGCCGCCCTCGACCCCGTCCACGACGTCGTCGGCCTGGCGCGCCGGCTGCCCGACACGACGGCCGAGCCGTACCGCCGGGCCGGCTGGCGAGCCGCCGACGTCGGCGCCCCGGGCGCCGAGGAGGAGCTGGCCGCGCTGTTCGCCGGCGCGGACGCCGTCGTCCACCTCGCGTGGGCGATCTCGCCCCTGCGCGGCGACCCGCCGATGGGGCGCACCAACGACGACGGCACCCGGCACGTGCTCGCCGCGGTGGCGGCCGCCGGAGTCCCGCACCTGGTCGTCGCGTCTTCCGTGGCCGCCTACGGCTCCGCGCCCCGCTGGGAGAAGGTCACCGAAGACCGGCCGTGCGACGGCATCGCGGGCAGCGCCTACAGCCGCGGCAAGGCCGCCCTGGAGACCCTGCTCGACCGGTTCGGGGAGCAGTATCCGGACGTCGGGGTGGCCCGGCTCCGGCCGTGCGCGATCCTGCACCGGCGCGCGGCCGGGGAGTTCGCGCGCTGGCTGCTCGACCCGGCGGTGCCCGCCGGCCTCGTCGGCTGCCGCCGGCTGCCGCTTCCGCTGTGGACCGATCTGCGCGCGCAGGCCGTGCACGCCTCCGACGTCGCCGACGCGATCGGGCGCATCCTCGACCGGCGCTTCGCCGGACCGGTCAACCTGGCCGCGCCGGAGGTGCTGGACGCCGACGCGCTGGCCGGTGTCCTCGGTGGGCCGCGCGTGCCGGTCCCGAAGCCGCTGGTGCAGGTCGCGGCCCGGGCGGCGTGGCTCGGTGGCGCCCTGCCGGCCCATCCGGGCTGGCTCGAACTCGCCGACCGCGCGGCTCTGGTGGACACGACGCTGGCGGAGACCGCGCTGGGCTGGCAACCTCGGTATGACGCCGCGGCCGCGGTCGCCGACCTGGTCGCCGGGCTCCGGTCGGGCGCGGGGGCGGCGAGCGCGCCGCTGGCCCCGCCGCGCCGCGACGGGGTCCTGGGCCGGCTCCGCTCGCTCACCCGGGTCGGGCCGAGCCACCAGTCGCAAGCCTGACCCACCGGGAGGCCGGAGTGAGTACGGAAGCCGTCGACGCGGTGGTGATCGGCGCCGGGCACAACGGCCTGGTGGCGGCGAACCTCCTGGCCGACGCGGGCTGGTCGGTGCTGGTGCTGGAGGCGACGGACCACCCCGGTGGCTCGGTCCGGACCGCGGAGGTCACCGAGCCGGGCTTCCGCAACGACCTGTTCAGCGCGTTCTACCCGCTCTCGGCGGTGTCGCCGGTGATCCGCGGCCTGCGTCTGGACGAACACGGCCTCCGCTGGCGGCACGCGCCCGAGGTGCTGGCGCACGTCCTGCCCGACGACCGCTGCGCGGTGCTGTCCCGCGACCTCGACCGCACGGCGGCGTCGGCCGACGAGTTCGCCCCCGGCGACGGCGACGCGTGGCGGCGGCTGTTCGAGCAGTGGCGGGAGATCCGCGAGCCGCTGCTGAACGCGTTGTTCACGCCGTTCCCGCCGGTCCGTCCGGCGCTGAAGCTGCTGCGCCGCACCGGAACCGGGGACGCCCTGCGGCTGGCGCGCACGCTGACGCTGCCCGCGCGCCGCTTCGGCGACGAGCTGTTCGCCGGTGAAGGCGCGAAGCTGCTGCTGGCCGGGAATTCCGCGCACAGCGACCTTTCCGTGGACAACGCGGGCAGCGCGGTGTTCGGCTGGCTGCTCGCGATGATCGGGCAGGACGAGGGTTTCCCGGTGCCCGAAGGCGGCGCGGGCGAGCTGGTCTCGGCGTTGGTCCGCCGGCTCGAGGCGCGCGGCGGCCGTGTCCACTGTGGACGTCCGGTGCGTTCGGTGCTGATCGGGGACGGGCGGGCGCTGGGCGTGCGGGACGCGGCCGGCGACCCGGTGCGGGCCCGCAAGGCCGTGCTGGCCGACGTCCCGGCGCCGGTGTTGTACCGCGAGCTGGTGGGGGAGGAGTGGCTGCCGTCGCGGCTGGTCTCCGACCTGCGCAACTTCGAGTGGGACAGTGCGACGGTGAAGGTGGACTGGGCGCTGTCCGGCCCGATCCCGTGGACGGCGGAAGCGGCCCGCGGGGCGGGCACGGTCCACCTCGGAACGGACCTCGACGGCCTCTCGGCGTTCGGTGGCGAGCTCGCTCGCGGCCGCACGCCGCGTCGCCCGTTCCTGCTGCTCGGCCAGATGACCACGACCGACCCGTCCCGCTCGCCCGCGGGCACGGAGGCGGCGTGGGCGTACACGCACGTACCCCGCGGCACGATGGAGAACCGGGCGGCCCTGGACCGGCGGGTCAAGCGGATCGAGGAGACGGTCGAGGCGAACGCACCGGGGTTCACGGGGCTGATCAAGGCCCGCTACGCGCAGGGCCCGGCGGAGCTTTCGGGCCACAACCCGGGTCTGATCGGCGGCGCGATCAACGCGGGCACGACGGCGATCCACCAGCAGCTGTTCTTCCGCCCGGTCCCGGGAACGGGCCGCGCGGACACCCCGGTGGACCGGTTGTACCTGGCGGGAGCCTCGGCCCACCCGGGTGGCGCGGTCCACGGCGGCCCGGGAGCGAACGCGGCCCGCGCGGCACTGGCCAGGGCGGGCCTGCTGGGCGGCGGGTACGCGGCGGTGATCCGCGCGGCCCACCGCGCGATCTACAGCTGATTCGCGCGCGCGGCGGCCGGCCGCGGTCGGCGTCAGGCCGCGCCGATGTCCTTGCGCAGCAGGCAGAACTCGTTGCCCTCCGGGTCCTGCAGTACCACCCACGACTCTTCGCCGGTCTGGCCCACGTCCGCCGGGCGGGCGCCGAGGGCCGTCAAGCGGGCCAGTTCCGTCTCCTGGCCGGTGCCCGCCGGGTTCAAGTCGATGTGCAGCGGCAGCTTGCCCCGGCGCGGGTTTTCGCTCCGGGCCAGGATGAGCGTCGGCGGCCCGTCGCCCGGGCGGGCGCCCGGTACGCCCAGCTCGAGGCCGTCGGGCTCGTGGCCGATCACCTCGTAGCCCAGGACCGCGCACCAGAACTCGGCCAGGCGGTCCAGGTCGTGGCAGTCCAGCACCAGGCCGGTGATGCGGCAGGCCATCCGCTCACTCCCGTTCCGACTCCGCCACCGCCGCGGCCTCGTCTGCGTCCATCGCCTTCGTGTCCCGCGGCGGCAGGAACGGTTCTTCCTGGTCCTCTTCGCGGCCGGCTTCGATCGAACGGCCGCGGGCGAGCTCCGCGTCCAGTTCGGCCCCCAGCAGGATCGCGAGATTGGAGATCCACAACCATACAAGGAACACGATCACCCCGGCCAGGGAACCGTAGGTCTTGTTGTAGGACCCGAAATTGGCGACGTACAGCGCGAACCCCGCCGACGCCAGCACCCACAGCACGACCGCCAGCAGCCCGCCCGGCGTCAGCCACCGGAACCCCGGCTGCCGGACGTTCGGCCCCACCCAGTACAGCAGCGCGAAAGCCACGCTCACCAGCACGGCGATCACCGGCCACTTCGCGATCTCCCACACCAGGATCCCGGTCGACCCGAGCCCGATCAGGTCCCCGATCCGCCGCGCGACCGAGCCCGTGGCGACGACCCCCACCGCGCAGAGGGCGAGCAGCGCGACGATGCCGACGGTCAGCGCGACCCGCAGCGGGACGACCTTCCAGATCGGCCGGCCTTCCGGCATGCCGTAGATGGAGTTCGAGGCCCGCATGAAGGCGCCGACGTAGCCGGACGCCGACCACAGCGCGCCGAGCAGGCCGATGACGGCCAGCGGGCCGGCCAGGCTGCGCGAGCCGGTGAGTTCCTTGATCGCGCCGACGAGGATGTCCTTGCCCTGGCCGGGGACGATCTGGTTGATGTTGTCGATCACCGTCTGGATCTTGTCCGGGCCGAGCAGGCCCAGGATCGCGGTGAGCACGATGATGCCGGGAAAGAGCGACAGGACGCCGTAGTAGGTGAGGGCGGCGGCCCAGTCGGTCAGGTTGTCGCGGCCGAACTGCTTGAACGTCCGTTTCAGCACCGCGACCCACGAACGCTTCGACAGCTCACCGGGGCCTTCGGGTGCTTTTTGTCTGTCCGTCATCGCCACCTCCGTTCGGTATGAGCGGGCATACCCCGTCCGTGAGTGGGTATGCCTGGTTCGTCACCCGAAGCAGGAGGAAGCCGTGCCCGAAGTGAGCCGCGTGATCGACGTACCGCCCGAGGCCGTGTTCGACGTGCTTTCCGACGGCTGGCTGTACGCGGGCTGGGTGGTGGGCAGCTCCCACATCCGCGACGTCGACGGCGACTGGCCGGCGGTGGGGTCCCGGATCCACCACAGCGTGGGCCCGTGGCCCCTGCACATCCAGGACGTGACGGTGGTCCGCGCGGTCGAGCCGGGTCTGTCGATGTCCTTGGAGGCCCACGGCTGGCCCCTGGGGGCGGCGGCGGTGGGGCTGACCCTGGTCCCGCACGAAGAGGGGAAGACGCTGGTCCGCATGACGGAACACATCATCCGCGGACCGGGAAAGGTGCTGCCGGAGGCGGTGCAGGCGCTGATCGCCAAGCCGCGGAACAGCGAGTCGTTGGCCCGGTTGGCGGACCTCGCGACGGGCAAGCACGCCCGGGCGAAGAACGGCCGCCCACGCCCTTAGCGACGGGGACCCGAGGTCGGTGGCCGGGGTGGCCGGCCTCGGCCCGACCGGGTTCTCGCTGCGGGTTCGAACCCCACGGGCTTGACCGGGCTCTTGCTGCGGGTCCGAACCCGGGCCTGACCGAACCCTCGACTTACCTACCGCTCCTCAACCCCGCACCGCCGCCACTGAACCTGGTCCCCGGCCCGGTCGGCGTGCCAAACCGGCGTCGCCTCGCCCTCCCAGACGGGCACCAGCCGGTCCGGCGCCACCCGCCCCCGGGCCACCCTGCCGAAGAGCGCCGCCCCGTCCGCCCGGCGCGCTGCCGGGATCCACGCCGGGAACCTCGTCCGGGGCAGTTTCCGTTCGATCCACTCGCGGGCCGACCCCTCGCTCCCGTGGTCTGACTCCACGATGCTCGACACCGGACCACCGCCGCCGACGGTCAAGCCGATCGACGCGCGCCAGCGGACGGGAGAGGCCTCGGGTGTCATCTCCTCCAGGTTCCCCGACGACCGCGGTCCCCGGCCAGTACACGTTAGGATGGATCGACGCTCACTCACCGTGCCTCCTTGAGAACCACCGTCATGACGCGTTGAGCAGCCTCGCGCACGCCCGCTCCAGCACCGCCCGGGCCTCGTCGCCGTCCAGCCGTGCTGCGCGCTTGAGGGCCGGGGCGATCGTGCGTTCCGCCCGGTACGCCTCGACCAGCCGGGGGTCCACATAGGACGACCGGCAGACCGCCGGGGTGTTGCCCAGCGCGGTCGAGACCTCCTTCATCACCTTGGCCTCGGCGCGCTTGCGGGCGGTCTCGGACGTCGGCGGGTCCGCCGCGGCGAACGCGGCCGCCGCCAGCACCGTCGCGTTCCACGTGCGCATGTCCTTGGCCGTGCAGTCTTCGCCCGCCAGCTCCTTGAACCGCTCGTTGACGTCGGCCGCGTGCACCTCGTGCCACGTGCCGCCTTCGCGGTAGACGAGCAGTCGGTCGCTGCCGGACCGGCTGCGCAGCAGCGACTTCAGCACCGAAGCCAGCTCCGGGTCGCGGATCGCCACCTCGCGGTCGAGACCACCCTTGGCGACGTAGCAGAACCGGCATTCGTCGCCCCGCACGGCCGCGTGCGAACGCAGCAGCGTCGCCACCCCGTGGGTGCCGTTCTCCTCCGCGTACTCTTCGCCGCCGGTGCGGAAGATCCCCCGATCGAGCATCCGCAACGCCGCCGCGAGGACCCTCTTCCGGGTGAGGCCGGACCCGGTCAGGTCGGCCGCCACCGAAGCGCGCCACGTCGGCAGCCGGCGGGCCATCTGCAGGACGCGGTCGTGTTTCTCCTCGTCGCGGTCGCGCCGCCACTGCTCGTGGTAGAGGTACTGGCGCCGCCCGGCGTCGTCGGTGCCGACCGCCTGGACGTGCCCGTTCGGGTGCGGGCTGATCCACACGTTCCGCCAGGCCGGCGGGATGACGAGGTCCTTGATCCGCGTCAGGAGCTCGTCGTCGGTCACCGGCGCGCCGTCGGGCATGGCGTAGGAGAACCCGCGGCCGCGGCGGATGCGTTTGATGCCCGGGCCGCGCAGGTCACTGCGCCGGAGTCTGGTTCGTCCCACCGCCGCGAAATACCCGCCCGGCGTACCGGGAAACCATGATTGCCGTCGGACGTGGTCACCGGCGCCCGGGTGATCCGGCGGGGGACGTCTTCCGCCGGCTCACTCCGGGCCGCGGCGCAGCGGCCGGACCGCCGGGCCCTGCACCACCTCGCCGTCCACGCCGAACCGGGAGCCGTGGCACGGGCAGTCCCAGGTCCTTTCGGCGTCGTTGAACGAAACCAGGCACCCCAGGTGCGTGCAGTGCGCGCCGACCGTGTGCAGCTTGCCCGCTTCGTCGCGGTGGGCGGCGACGAGCTCGCCGCCCACCCGCACGACCTCGGCTGCACCGGGCTGGAGGTCGTCGAGCTTCTCGGACCGCCACAGCGCGGCGACGTGGTCGCCGACCAGGTACTTCGCCACGGTCAGGTTGTCCTGGGCCACCTCGAGCACCGAGCGGGCGTCGAAGCGGTTGGGGTCGAACAGGTCCGCGGCCGGGTGCGGCTCGCCGAGGATCCGCGCCGCCAGCACGTGTCCCGCGGCCGTGCCGCCGGTCATGCCCCACTGGCCGAACCCGGTGGCCACCCACAGGTTCTTCGTGCCCGGCAGGTACCGGCCGACGTAGGGCAACAGGTCGGGCGTGGACATGTCGTGGGCGGACCAGCGGTGGGTCACGCGGTGCAGGCCCGCGTGCGCGTCCGCCCACGCCGCGAGCCGCCCGTACCGGCGTTCGACGTCGACGTGCGCGCCGACGCGGTAGTGCTCGCCGCCGGCGATCACCATCGGCGTGCCCCGCTCGGTGTACCCGCGCACGGAGTGGTGCGTGTCGGCGTCGAGGAACATGCCCGCGGGCGGGGTGTTCCCGGCGGCCGGGCCGGCGACGACGAGGTCGCGCACCGGGTCGAGCCGGGCGAAGTACAGGCCGCGGTCGAGCACCGGGTAGTGGGTCGCGACGACGACCTCGTCCGCCACGACGTCGCCGCGCGAAGTGCGGACGGTCCGGCCGTGGACCGCGGTCGCCCGGGCGTGCTCGACGACGGTGCCGCCGAGCCGTTCGACCTCGGCGGCCAGGCCGAGCAGCCACCGGCGCGGGTGGAAGTGCGCCTGGCCGGTGGTCCGCACCGCCCCGAGCGCGGGCACGTCGAGCTCGACGTCTTCGGTGAAGGACGCGGGCAGACCGGCCGCGGCGGCCGCGTCCGCCTCCTGCCTGAGCGAGTCGACGGTCCTTTCGCGGGTCGTGTAGACGTAGCTGTCCGCCCGGGTGAATCCGCAGTCGATGCCGAGTTCGGCCGCCGTGGCGGCGATCCATTCGCCGGCCGCGGCTTGCGTCCCGGCGTAGATCTTCGCGGCGCCTTCGCCGTGGCGGGAGGTCAGGTCCGCGTACTTCGCCCCGTGCTGGGCGCTCACCTTCGCGGTGGTGTGGCCGGACACCCCGGCCGCCACCCGCTCGGCCTCCAGCACGACGACCGAACGGCCGCCGCGGGCGAGCAGCAGGGCGGTGGTGAGCCCCGCGATGCCCGCGCCGAGCACCGCGACCTCGGCGGACTCGGGCACCGGCACGCCGGTGCGGTCCGGGGCGGGCGCGGTCTCGACCCACAGGGAAAGCGGTTCGGGCAGGGCTGTCATGCCTGCGAATGCCCGCCACGGGCCCGGTCAAACGGGCCATCCGGCCCCGTTTGGCCTGTTCGAAGCCCCGGGTAGCCCTTCGGCATGAGTACGAACATCTTCGTGATCGGCCTGGACGAGGAGAACCGGCGGGTCCTGGAACGCCTCCCGTGGGCCGGGACCTACTCGTTCCACGGCCTGCTGACCCCCGAAGAGCTGCAGCACGGCGAGATCGACTTCGAGGCCCTGCTGAAGACGGCCCAGCATGAGCTGGACGCGTTCGACGGCGACGTCGCCGCCATCGTCAGCTACTGGGACTTCCCGGCCGCGTCGCTGGTGCCCATCCTGTGCGCCCGGTACGGCCTGCCCAGCGTGTCGCTGGAGGCCGTGCTCAAGTGCGAGCACAAGTACTGGAGCCGGCTGGAACAGAGAACGGCGATCGACGAGCTGCCGCGCTTCGGCCTCGTCGACCTCGACAGCCGCCGGCCGGCCCCGCCGGAGGGCGTCGGCTACCCGATGTGGCTCAAGCCGGTCAAGTCGTTCTCGTCGGAGCTGGCCTTCAAGGCGGAGAACGACGCCGAGTTCGCCGGCGCGGTGGCCGAGATCCGGGCCGGCGTCGGCCGCGTGGGGGAGCCGTTCGGCTACGTGCTCGAACAGGTCCCGCTCCCGCCGGAGATCGCCCGCGTCGGCGGCGCGGCCTGCCTGGCCGAAGAGGCGCTGCACGGCGTCCAAGCGGCCATCGAAGGGTACGTCTACCGGGGCGAGGTCACCGTCTACGGTGCCCTCGACTCGATCAACTACCCGGACAGCTCGTCCTTCCTGCGCCACCAGTACCCGTCGCAGCTGGGCGAGGAGCCGGTCCAGCGGATGCGGGACGTCGCCGAACGGGTGATGAAACAGATCGGCTTCGACAACGGCACCTTCAGCATCGAGTTCTTCTGCGACCCCGAATCCGGCCAGGTGTGCCTGCTGGAGATCAACCCGCGGCACTCGCAGTCGCACGCCGAGCTGTTCGAGTTCGTCGACGGCGTGGCCAACCACGAGATCATGGTGCGCCTCGGCCTGGGCCAGGATCCCGGCCGCCGGCCGCGCAAGGGCACCTACCAGATCGCCGGCAAGTGGTACCTGCGCCGCTTCGAAGACGGCGTCGTGACGCGCGTGCCGACCCGCGAAGAGATCGAGGCCGTGCAGGAGCGCGTCGACGGCACGCGGATCGAGATCGTCCCGCAGGTCGGGCAGCGGCTTTCGGAGCTGCCGGAGCAGGACAGCTACAGCTTCGAGCTGGCGCAGCTGTTCGTGGCCGGGCACACCGAACACGAGATGGTGCAGAAGTACCAGGCGTGCGTGGACGCCCTGCCCTTCGAGTTCCAGGCGTGAAAAACGGGGGTGGGGGGGGGCGGGTGGGCGAGGCGCGCCCCGCGTGGTGAACCCCCCCCGGCGGACCC